>JAGNQK010000182.1 GCA_017989115.1 Dermatophilaceae bacterium
ACAGCACGGCCCCGAGGAAGATCGTCGAGCCGTGCAGGATCGTCGCGACGAACAGTCGCCCGTTCGGCACCTCGACGACCGGGACGGCGACGACGGGCGCTCGAGGCGACGCCACGGCATCCCCCACTGCCGGTGGTGTTCCCAGCGCGTGGTCAGCCGGAGCCGGCACCACCTCCGACTGACCCGCAAGGGCCAGGAGGTGCTCACGCAGGGCCTCGGCCCGGTTCAGCGAGATGAACGACAACGCGAGCTGGGAGTCCGAACCACCGGCCGACTGCACGACGACGCTGGCCAGGCCGAACAGCCGCGCCAGGATCGGGCGGGACAGCTCGACGGCCTGCACCCGCTCGAGCCTCACCTGGCGGTGCTGGCGGAAGAGCACACCGGTGCGCAGCTCGACCTGACCCCCCGCCACCCGGAAGCGGGAGAAGCGCCAGGCGACCCAGTTGACGGCGGCGACCCCGGCGACGAGCAGCACGAGGGCGAGCAGGGCGAGGAACGGGTGGGCGACCACCTGCTCGAGGGCGCCGTCCTCCCCATCCGGCCCGACCCCGATGTCCGGCCCCGGCAGGATGCCGTCCAGGTTCAGGGAGCGCAGGAAACGGTCGAAGAACTGCGAGGCGACGTAGCCGAGCACGGCGATGAGCACGAGGCCGCCGCGCAGCAGCGGCGACAGCGGGTGCAGCCGCTGCCAGTCCTCGTCCCGAGGGACTGGGTCGGTCACAGGCCGGCCCGTTGCGCCTCGCCGCGCGCGGACAGGCGTTCGCGCAGGGCCTCGGCCTCGTCGACCGGCAGGCCGGGCAGCGACCCACCGCTCTCGGGTGAGGCGGTGTGGATCTCGCACGAGGCGATGCCGTGGGCACGCATCAGCGGCCCCGACTGGATGTCGACGTACTGGAGGCGGCCGTAGGGCACGCTGACGAGGGAGCGGAAGAGCCGGCCCTTGCGGATGACGATCTCCTCGTCGAGCTCGACCCAGCTGATCGCACTCACCTGTCGGCCGATGAGCCACGCCACCCAGAGCGCGCCGAGCACGACGGCCGCCGTGCCGACCAGGGCCCATCGGGTCACCAGCAACCCGACGACGACGGTGGCGATGATCGCCGGCACGGCGCACAGCACGAGGGTGATGAGGCGCACCCGGGTCAGGTTCGGGGACACCGGCTGCCACGGCAGGTCACCCCCGTGGAGGGTGACCTGCACCGGGCGCACGGACGTCACGGGGTCGGGGTCAACCATGGCCCCAGTCTGCCTCAGCGCAGGAAGCGGGCCACCAGCGCGTTGAACTCGTCGGCGTGTTCGATCTGGGTCCAGTGGCCGCAGCGACCGAAGACGTGCAGCTGGCTGTCGTCGATGAGTTCGAGCAGGCGGTGGGCGTTGGCCAACGGGATGACCTGGTCGTCACGCCCGTGGACGACCAGGGTGCGGTGGGGCAGGGCCGAGATGACGTCCTCCGGGGTGGCGAGGGCGTCGACCCACCGTTGCCGCGGCGCGGGGAACATCGCGGCGAAGGACTCCTGGAAGCCCGGTCGCACGGAGGCCTCGTACCGCAGCCGGGCGAGCTCGTCGGTGGCGAAGGCCGGGTCGTACGCGAAGACGTCGAGCAGCCCACGCATCGTCTCCAGCGACGGCTCGTAGCCCCAGACCCGGTCGAGCCCGTCGGTGATGGGGAACGGCACCCCGGCGGCACCCATGAGCACGAGTCGGTCGACCCGTTCGGGCTGGTGGGCGGCCATCGACAGGGCCAGCGCGCCGCCGAAGCTGTTGCCGACGATCGAGAAGCGGTCGAGCCCGAGGGCATCGGCGAAACCGAGCAGGTGGGCCCGCCACGTGTCCAGGGAGTAGTCGAACCCCTCCGGCCGGTCGGTGAAGCCGAAACCGACGATGTCGGGGGCGATGACCGTGAAGTGCTCGGCCAGGGCCGGGATCGTCAGCCGCCAGTTCGCCCAGGCGGAGACCCCCGGGCCCGAACCGTGCACGAGCAGCACGACGGGGCCGCTGCCCGCCCGGTGGTAGTTCGTCGTGATGCCGTCGACGTCGATCGACAGGCCGATCTCGGGGTTGGTGTCCATGCCGCTGACGGTAGGCCCGCTCAGGTGTGCAGCGCTGCCACCGTTCCGCACCCCGTAACACCGCGGTGTTCGTGTGTTTGGATGACGCCTATGGGCCGGGTGACGACGCGCGTTCGACGGACACGACTCGACGTCGTCACCGGTGCTCGGGTCGAGCGCACGGACACCGTCGCCGTCGAGGAGCCGCTGGAGATCCGCGTCGACAACACCTCACTCACGACGACGATGCGAACACCCGGCGACGACTTCGACCTCGCGATCGGGCACCTGCTCACGGAGGGCCTGCTCCACGGCGCCGACGAGGTCGCGACGCTCATGCACTGCACGGACCTCGACGAGAGCGGATCCCCCACCTTCAACGTCGTCGACGTCACCCTGGCACCGGGCGCCGTGCTGCACCGCGCCCCGCGTGAGCGCACGCAGGGCATGACCAGCGCGTGCGGGGTCTGCGGGTCGGCGTCCGTGGATGCCGTGCGCACGAGCAGTCGGTATGCCGTGGCGGGCGACCCGCTCTCCCTCTCGGCGGAGGTGGTGGCCGGGCTCCCGGATGTCCTGCGCCAGCAGCAACCCGTCTTCCAGCGCACCGGCGGGGTCCACGCGGCCGGTCTCGCGACGGCATCCGGTGACCTGCTGCACGTGCGCGAGGACGTCGGGCGGCACAACGCCGTCGACAAGGTCGTCGGGGCCGCGGCCCGCGTGGGGTCACTGCCGCTGGGCGGGCACGTGCTCGTCGTCAGCGCCCGGGCGAGCTTCGAGATCATCCAGAAGGCGAGCGTCGTCGGCATCCCGGCCGTCGTCGCGGTGGGGGCCCCGACGTCGTTGGCGGTCGACCTGGCCGTGGACCGCGGCATCACGCTCGTGGCGTTCACCCGGCATCCGAGCATGTCGATCTACAGCCGCCCCGATCGCCTGGCTACGTGACGCGTCACGCAGCGGGGGCGTAAGGATCTATACCACGACCGCTACACCCTCGATTGGGATGAGCCCGAAAACATGTGGAGACCCGCCCCCACGGCGGTGGATCAAGCGAGGCCACCCATGAGGCTGAAAAGGAGCGCCCCCAGTCGCTGACCCGCGTCGGTGCTGGCTGCGACCGCAGACGCCTCCACCATGTCCCCCAGAAGAGCCCTCGCCCTCCCGACCCCACCCCCGTGCTCCGCGACCTGCTCAAGCTCATGGATATCGGACTCAAGCCTGTCGGAGATCTCGCGCGGCAGGTTCACGGCGGAGATCAACTCCCGCAACTCCGGCAGCTGCGAGAGGAGCTGGGAGGACTGCTCTCGCGTGAGCGTCACGGTCTGAGTGTTGTTGTCTCCCACCTGAAGTGCGCCATGGTTGGTGACGGTGTGCGCGAGGACACCGACCCGCTGGTCGATGTTCGTGACGGCTGCCGGCTGGCCCTGGCCCAGAGCCCGATCCGCCAGGGAGATGTCCGGACGCGAGAGCACGTCCACTTCCCAGCGGGGTCACCTCACATTGGAAGTACTCATCCTGAAATGAATGTCTCGCTGTGAGGCAACCCAAGCGCTCGAGCGCGGCGAGCGCTCGGATCCTCTCGTCCTCAGCAACGACCGGTGCGCCACCCTTGAGCAGTGGTCAACGGTACGCCCGTGATCGGTGTTCCATGTCGAGGGCCAGGATGACCAGGCGGTCGTCGTAGATGTCGACCACAACGCGCCAGTCTCCGACTCGGTACCGCCACAAGCCTGTCAGCGGGCCGGAGAGTCCCTTCCCGCGTGCCCGGGGGTCCTCGGAGCGTTCGATCTCGGCCAGGAAGTGGGTGACCCTCTTGGCCATCTGCCGGTCCTTGCGGGCCAGGGTGCGCAAGGACTTGGAGGCGTCTGGGTGCAGCTCAACGGTCCAAGCCAAGTTCTGCCACCACCTCGGCCAGGGTCTCGGTGGCCACCGCACCGGATCGAGCCTCGCCGGCTCGTTGCGCGATGTCGTACTCCCACTCGACCTGCGGCAGTCCGCGCTCGATCGCCTCGCGCAGGTAGAACGACCGGGACCGGTGCGTCCTGGCGGCAAGGTCGTCGAGCCGGCGCTGCGTCTCCTCGGGGATGCGAATGCTCGTGGTCATCACCACTCCTGAAAGCCATGTATTCGGATGAGTACAGTGTAGTCACACTGGCAAGGCCAGGGCCTCGCTCACCCGGGGTGCCACATCAGCGCCACGCGCTCGACGAGGGCCTCGATGAATCAACTTCTGACGCCTCGGCCAGTCCCGTAGGGCGGTGGTGGGAGCACAGCACCCACTGGTCGTTACCCACCTCGAGGACGATGCCCTGGCCGCGGCCCACGGCCACCTCACAGGCGATGCACTGGCGGCGGACCCGGTTGATCCACAGCACGGCTCCTTCGACCTGTTGCGGATCCACGCGGCCTCGGCAGCAGGGTCTGCTCCATCTCGAACCCGGAGGATCGCGTCGAACAGATGGCCCCTGAGGCGCGCCTCTCCGTCCGGGTACCCCGCGACCGTGATGCCGGAGTTGTCCGCGAGGTCGACCCGGTCGCCAACCAGGGGGCGCAACGCCTCTCGAGCCCGGGCCCAGGACTGCTCACGGTCCGTTGCGTTGGCCGCGGCGTGAGCTGCGCGCTCGACAGCGCGTGCAGCCTGGCGGCGCCTACGGGCCCGTGCGGAGGCGGCAAGGATGGTGCGTTGCCTGGTGCCGCCGCACGCCCAGCAGCGCCCGCCGTCGACGCCCCGGAACTCGGGCAGGACACCCGACCCGCCGCACTTCGTGCACGGCAGGGTCACGGTTTCACGAGTGGCGCTCATGAGGCTGGGTCCAAAGCTAG
>JAGNQK010000041.1:0-10070 GCA_017989115.1 Dermatophilaceae bacterium
CCGATGGCGAACGAGCTGATCGCGACACCCTCGATGAGGACGTGCGGGTTGGCCATCATGAGCGGGATGTCCTTGCACGTGCCCGGCTCGGACTCGTCGGCGTTGACGACGAGGTAGCGGGGACCGCCGTCCGGGGGTGCCATGAACGACCACTTCATGCCGGTCGGGAAGCCGGCGCCGCCGCGGCCGCGCAGCGAGGAGTCCTTGACGGCAGCGATGATCGCCGCCGGCTCCATCGCCAGCGCCTTGTCGAGCGCCTTGTAGCCGTTGTGGCGGGTGTAGGTCTCCAGGGACCAGGACTTCGGGTCGTCCCAGAACGCACTGAGGATCGGGGTGAGCGTGGTGGCCATCACGAACCCTTCTTCTTCGGGGCGGAGGTCTTGCGCGGTGCCTTCTCGGCCCCGGTGGTGCGGGCCTTGGCGTCGTCCTCGGCGGGAGCCTGCTCCGCCGGGTCGCGGGTCGCGGCCGGCTCGACCTTGGCGGTGGCCGCCTCGTCGCTCGCGGGGGTGACCTCGGTGTTGCCGGGCTCGGCCGCGGCCGCCGGGGCAGGTGCCTCGGATGCCGCCGGCTCGGATGCCGCTGGTGCGGCGGCCGTGGCCGACGCACCTGCGGGTGCGGTCCAGCCCTGTTCGTGCGCGAGCTTCAGTCCGGCGAGCGACGCCGGACCAGCGCCGACCCCTTCATCGGCCAGCCCGTCGTGGAAGCCCGCCAGCACGCGGCTGACCTGCTTGAACGTGCACAGCGACGTCGGCCCACGGGTGGGCGCGACGGGCTTGCCAGCGGTGAGGTCGTCGACCAGGGCGATGGTGGACTCGGGCGTCTGGTTGTCGAAGAACTCCCAGTTCGCCATGACGACCGGGGCGTAGTCGCAGGCCGCGTTGCACTCGACGCGCTCGAGCGTGATCTTGCCGTCCGCGGTGGTCTCGTCGTGGCCGACGCCGAGGTGACCCGACACGGCATCCCAGATCTCGTCGCCGCCCATGACCGCGCACAGGGTGTTGGTGCAGACGCCGACGGTGTACTCGCCGTTGGGGTGGCGCTTGTACTGCGTGTAGAACGTCGCGACGCCGGAGACCTCGGCGGTCGTGAGGTCGAGCAGTTCGGCGCACAGGTCGATGCCGCGACCGGTCACGTAGCCGTCGACGGACTGCACGAGGTGCAGCAGCGGCAGCAGCGCCGACCGCTTCTGCGGGTAGCGGGCGATGACCTCGGCGGCGTCGGCGCGGAACTGCGCCTCGACGTCGGCAGGGTACGGCGCCTTGGAGTCCTCACTGACCGTGAGGTGACCGGATGCGGTCTGGAGGCCGAATTCGTGAGCCATCAGCGGTCGACACCTCCCATGACGGGGTCGATGGAGGCCACCGCGACGATGACGTCGGCGACCTGGGCGCCTTCGCACATCGCGGCCACGGCCTGAAGATTGTTGAAGCTCGGGTCGCGGAAGTGCGCCCGGTAGGGCCGGGTGCCGCCGTCGGAGACGGTGTGGCAGCCGAGCTCGCCCTTGGGCGACTCCACCGCGGCGTACGCCTGACCCGGGGGGACCCGGAAGCCCTCGGTGACGAGCTTGAAGTGGTGGATGAGCGACTCCATGGACGTGCCCATGATCTCGCGGATGTGGTCGAGGCTGTTGCCCTGACCGTCGCCACCGATGGCCAGCTGGGCCGGCCACGCGATCTTCTTGTCCTGCACCATGACGGGCTGGCCCTCGGTGCGCTGGAGCCGGTCGAGGGCCTGCTCGACGATCTTCAGCGACTGGTACATCTCGTCGATGCGGATGCGGATGCGGTCGTAGGCGTCGCAGCCCGTGCGGGTGACGACGTCGAAGTCGTAGGTCTCGTACCCGCAGTACGGGTCGGACTTGCGCAGGTCGTGCGGCAGGCCGGTCGAGCGCAGCACCGGACCGGTGACGCCGAGCGCCACGCAGCCGGTCAGGTCGAGGTAGCCGATGCCGACGGTGCGGCCCTTGAGCAGCGGGTTCTCGTTGATCAGCAGCTCGATCTCGTGCAGGCCCTGGCGCAGCTCGCCGACGACCTCACGGACCATGTCGACCGCGCCGTGCGGCAGATCCTGGGCGACGCCGCCGGGGCGGATGTACGCGTTGTTCATCCGCAGACCGGTGACGGCCTCGAAGACCCGCAGGATCCGCTCGCGCTCGCGGAACCCGACGGTCATGACCGTCGTGGCGCCGAGCTCCATGCCGCCGGTGCCGAGGCAGACGAGGTGGGAGTTGATCCGGGTGAGCTCCATCATGAGCACGCGGATGATGTTGGCGCGCTCGGGGATCTGGTCGGTGATGCCCAGCAGCTTCTCGATGGACAGGCAGTACGCCGTCTCCTGGAACATCGGCGTGAGGTAGTCCATGCGGGTGCAGAACGTGACGCCCTGCACCCAGGTGCGGAACTCCATGTTCTTCTCGATGCCGGTGTGCAGGTAGCCGATGCCGGCGCGGGCCTCGGTGACCGTCTCGCCGTCGAGTTCGAGGATGAGGCGGAGCACGCCGTGCGTCGACGGGTGCTGCGGGCCCATGTTGACGACGATCCGCTCCTCGTGGAGCGCGGTCGCCTCGTCGACGAGGTCGTTCCAGTCACCGCCGGAGACGTTGAAGACCGGTGCGCCGTCGAGCCCTTCGTCGACGGAGGCCCCGTAGGCGTCGCTGAACGACTCGTGGGTGCCCTGGTCCTCGAAGACCTCGGTGTCGTGGTCGTGGGTCGTCATCAGTTGAACGCCCTCCGCTGGTCCGGCGGCGGTACGACGCCGCCCTTGTACTCGACGGGGATGCCGCCGAGCGGGTAGTCCTTGCGCTGGGGGTGGCCCGGCCAGTCATCCGGCATGAGGATGCGGGTCAGGGCCGGGTGCCCGTCGAAGATGATGCCGAACATGTCCCAGGTCTCGCGCTCGTGCCAGTCGTTGCCCGGGTAGACCGAGATGATCGACGGGATGTGCGGGTCGCTGTCGGGAGCGGCGACCTCGAGGCGGACGCGGCGGCTGCCGTTGGTGATCGAGAGCAGCGGGTAGACCGCGTGCAGTTCGCGGCCCGTCTCGTTCGGGTAGTGCACCCCGGAGACGCCCATGCACATCTCGAAACGCAGCTGCGGGGTGTCGCGCATCGCGCGGGCGACAGCGTGCAGGTGCTCGCGGGCGACGAAGAAGGTCAGCTCGCCGCGGTCGACGACGACCCGCTCGATGGCCTCGTGGTAGCCGGGGCCGTCGCCGGTCGTGAGCGCGGTACCGAGCTGGTCGGCCACCTCGTCGAACCACGAGCCGTAGGGCCGCGGGCTCGCGCCGGGCAGCAGGGTCGGGGTCACGAGGCCGCCGTAGCCGGAGGTGTCGTGACCCTTGGTCGCGCCGAACATGCCGTGGCGCTCGCCGACCTTGACGGGCTCGCGAGCCTCGTCGGAGATGTCCTGCCAGGTGGCGATGTTCGCGGTGTGGGCCTGCGTGGCCTCGTCGAGGGTGCCCTCGACCTCTCCGGAGTTCTGCTCGGGGCTCATGCGAGGAGGTTCTTCCCGCTCGGAGCCGCGAGGTGGGCCAGGTGGTCGTGGGTCGGGGCCATCAGCGAGGTCGGGGTTGCAGCGAGGGCTGCGGCCTCGGCTGCCCGGGCCGCGGCGATGCGGTTGACGCCGAGCTTGCTGCCCTGGATCTGGGCGTGCAGCTCGATGATCGCGTTCAGGAGCATCTCGGGGCGGGGCGGACACCCCGGCAGGTAGATGTCGACCGGGATGATGTGGTCGACACCCTGGACGATCGCGTAGTTGTTGAACATCCCGCCCGAGCTGGCGCACACACCCATGGAGATGACCCACTTGGGGTTGGGCATCTGGTCGTAGACCTGCCGCACGACGGGCGCCATCTTCTGCGAGACCCGTCCGGCGACGATCATCAGGTCGGCCTGGCGGGGGGTGGCGGAGAACCGCTCCATGCCGAACCGGGCGATGTCGTAGTCAGGGGTGCCGACGGCCATCATCTCGATGGCGCAGCAGGCCAGACCGAACGTCGCCGGCCAGATCGAGGCCTTGCGCATGTAGCCGACGACGTTCTCGAGCGTGGTCAGCACGAAGCCGGCGGGCAGCTTCTCCTCGAGTCCCATCAGCCCTCCTTGGGGTGAGCGGTCGGTGAGGTGGGGTGCACGAACAGGGGTGCGGACGGCATCCGGGCGGTGGTCATCAGTCCCACTCCAACCCGCCGCGCTTCCACACGTAGGCGTAGGCGACGAAGACGGTGAGGATGAACAGCACCATCTCGACGAGCGCGAACAGGCCGAGGGAGTCGAAGGCGACGGCGAAGGGGTACAGGAAGATCGACTCGATGTCGAAGATGATGAAGAGCATCGCCGTGAGGAAGTACTTGACCGGGACGCGGCCACCACCGGCGGCGCGGGGCGTGGGCTGGATGCCGCACTCGTAGGCCTCCAGCTTGGCGCGGTTGTAGCGCTTGGGGCCGACGACGAGGCTGGTGCCCACGGAGAGCGCGGCGAAGCCGAAGCCCAGCGCGAGCAGGATGAAAATCGGTGCGTAGGGGTTGCTCATCGAGGTGACAACTCCCCTTTCGGTGCTCAGGTACATCGGGCTGGCACGGCCGAACAACAGACAGCGTCCCGGCCATCCTAGGGGGAGTGACCTACGCCTCACCCGGCGACGCTCGACAGTCGGTCCGGACGCACGCCGTGAACGCGTTTCCGGACCGGCGCGCGAACGCCGTGAGGGTGCTTGTGAATCTCTTCACGATCGGCGGCAGTCTAGGACGGCCGCGCGGCGACCTTTTACTTAGGCGCTCCTAACTCTTGACGTCGAGGTGCGGCCGCGGTCAGCCGGTCGGCTTGGTGGCCCGGTGGAGGGCGACGATGCCGCCAGAAAGGTTGCGCCACTGGACCTCGCCCCAGCCGGCCCCGGACACCCGCTGGGCCAGGCCGCGCTGCGCCGGCCAGGCCTGGATGGACTCTGCGAGGTAGACGTAGGACTCGGGGTTGCTGCTGACCTTGCGCGCCACCGCCGGGAGCGAGCGCATGAGGTAGTTCGAGTACACCGTGCGGAATGCCTTGTTCGTCGGCTGGCTGAACTCGCAGATGACGAGGCGACCACCCGGCTTGGTGACGCGCAGGAACTCGCGCAGCGCGGCATCCGGATCGGCGACGTTGCGCAGACCGAAGCTCATCGTCACGACGTCGAAGGACTCGTCGGCGAAGGGCAGGTGCATCGCGTCGGCCGCGGTGAAGCCGAGGTCCGAACGGCGCTGGTGGCCCACGCGCAGCATCCCCAGCGAGAAGTCGGCGGGCACGACGTCGACACCGGAGTCGGCGAACGGCTCGCTGCTCGTGCCCGTGCCCGCGGCGATGTCGAGCACGACCTGCCCGGGCACGGCCTCACAGGCCGCGACGACCGCGCGGCGCCAGAGGCGGTCCTGGCCCAGCGAGAGCACGTCGTTGGTCACGTCGTACTTGCTCGCGACGTCATCGAACATCGCGGCGACGTCGCGGGGGTCCTTGTCGAGGGAGGCGCGGCTCATGGGGGCCATCCTCCCACCTTCCCCGCACCCGACTGCGCCCCCCTGCCTCCCCACTGACCCCAGCGCTGGGACAGATGTGACCAATTGGTCAGATCCGTCCCACCGCCCGGGTTCGGACCTGCAACGGCCGGGGCCGTATTCTGCTGCGCGATGACCTCGCTGCCCGCGGGTGACCGACCGAGCGACCCCGTCGCCTCCGCCGCGCCCCTCGTCTCGCGCACCGTGCCCCTGCCCCCCGAGCTCGGCACGGCGCTGCTCGCACTGCTGCCCGCCCGCGGCGCCCGCGACCTGTGCTCCTGGGTTCGACGCGGCGAAGGGGTCGTCGGGTGGGGCCGCGCGGCCAGCCACACGGCATCCGGCCCCGACCGGATGGCCGAGCTCGACCAGTGGTGGTCCGGCCTCATGGCGCATGCCGTCGTGCGCGACGAGGTGCGCCGCCCGGGTACCGGGCCGATCGCATTCGGCTCCATCTCGTATGCCGCCTCCTCGCCCGCCGGTGCCACGCTCGTCGTCCCTGAGGTCGTCGTGGGTGTCCGCGGCGGGGCCGCCTGGCTGACGACGGTCACGGTCGACACCACGCCCGCGGTCCCTGGCGGTGTCGAGCTGACCCACCAACCGGCCCCCCAGGGCCCGGCCGACGTCGCCTTCGCCGACGGCTCCCTCTCCCCCGCCGAGTGGGCCGGTGCCGTCGCGGATGCCGTGCAGCGCATCACCGCCGGCGACCTCGACAAGGTGGTGCTCGCCCGCGACCTCGAGGTGTCCACCACCGGCGAGCTCGACGTTCGGTGGCTGCTGCACCGCCTCGCAGAGCGCTACGACACCACGTGGGTGTTCGCGGTCGACGGCCTCGTCGGGGCCACACCTGAGCTGCTCGTCCGCCGCGAGAAGGGGCTGGTCACCTCCCGTGTGCTCGCGGGAACGATCCGCCGCACCGGCGACGACGACCACGACCTGGCGCTCGCGGCATCCCTGGCCCGCTCGAGCAAGGACCTCGAGGAGCACGAGTACGCGGTGCGCTCTGTGGCCGACGCCCTCGCGCCGCACTGTTCGTCGATGAACGTGCCCGAGGTGCCGTTCGTGCTGCACCTGTCCAACGTCATGCACCTGGCCACCGACGTCGCCGGGGTGCTCGTCGACGACGCATCCGCCCTGGCACTGGCGGCCTCGTTGCACCCGTCGGCGGCCGTGTGCGGCACGCCCACACCCGTCGCGGATGCCGTCATCGCCGAGCTCGAGCACATGGACCGGGGCCGCTACGCCGGGCCCGTCGGGTGGATCGACGCCTCTGGCGACGGGGAGTTCGGGATCGCGCTTCGGTGCGGGGAGGTGTCGGCAACCGATCCTTCACGGATGCGGCTGTTCGCCGGGTGCGGCATCGTCGCCGGTTCGGTGCCCGAGGACGAGGTCGCGGAGTCGTCGGCCAAGCTGGTACCGATGCGCGACGCGCTCACGGCATCCGGGCCCGCCTGACCCCCACCCGGCACCCAGAGCGGGTCAGCTGAACGGCGGGCGTGCGTCGACCGCCACGGAACGCCGGCCGGCCCAGCGCCACACCCGGGCGGAGCGGTCGCGGTCCTCCTCGGTGATGAGGTTGCCCATCCAGCGCAGCGCGAGCGTCATGAGCCAGTCGCTGCGCATCCCGACCGGGCCGAGCGCGCTGAGGATCTTCGGCGTCGTGAACACCCCGGCGAGCCGGCGCGCGATCGAGAAGGCCTCGCCGTAGTTCTCCTGGAGCAGCGCCGGCCAGACCACCGACAGGTCGTCGTCGAGGTGGTCGACGAGCAACCGGCCGGTCTCGAGGCCGTAGTCGATGCCTTCGCCGTTGAGCGGGTTGATGCACGCGGCGGCATCGCCGATGAGGGCCCAGTTCGCGCCGGCGACATTGCTCACGGCACCGCCCATGGGCAGCAGGGCGCTCGTGGGCATCCGCTGCTCACCGGTGAGCGCGAAGTCGTCCCGGCGCAGGTCGGTGTAGTGCTTCATCAGCGGCTTGATCGCCACGTCGGCGGGGCGCTTGGTCGTCGCGAGGGTGCCGACGCCGACGTTCACCTGGCCACCACCGAGCGGGAAGATCCAGCCGTACCCGGGAAGGGTCTCGCCGGTCTCGGATCGCAGCTCGAGGTGGCTGCTGATCCACGGGTCGTCGGCGCGGGCCGAGTCGACGTAGCAGCGACCCGCCACGGCATACACGGTGTCCTGGTGCCACTGCCGCCCGAGCACCTTGCCCAGCCCGGACCGCACGCCATCGGCGACGACGAGGCGCTCGCACTCGATCTCGAAGGTCTCTGCGCCCTTGGTGAAGGTGACCGCGCGAACGCGCCCACCCTCGCCCCGCGCGTCGACGGCCTTGGCCCCCTGGACCCCGGTGGCGCCCGAATCCAGCGCCTGCGTGCGGATGCGGTCGTCGAGCTCGGCGCGCGGCACGGCTGACCCGTGGTCGGGCAGTGAACCGCCGGGCCAGGGCAGGTGCAGCGTCTGCCCGAAGCCGTGGGCGCGCAGGCCCTGGTTGACGGTGTGCTCACGCACCCACTGCCCCAGGCCGAGGCGGTCGAGCTCGGCGACGGCGCGCGGGGTCAGCCCGTCGCCGCAGGTCTTGTCGCGGGGGAAGACGGCCGCGTCGGCCAGCACGACGTCGCGGCCGGCACGCGCAGCCCACGCTGCCGCCGACGATCCGGCCGGCCCGGCCCCCACGACGAGGACATCGGTGCGCTGCGGGGTCTGTGACACCCCGCCATTGTCGCAAGGTGAGGGCGCGCGCCCGAAATCGCCCCCCGGCATCCCTAGACCACCCCGACCTTGTGCGACTTGTGTGCGGCTTCGGCGCTCACCGGGTGCAGAACCGCACCGAAGTCGCACGCAGTCGGTTCAGGGGGTGAGTGCCGCCGCCGCGAGGGTGCGCAGGTCGGTGTGCGCCGCCCGGTGCGTGGCGCGGTCGACCCGCACCTCGACGACCCGGATGCCGTGGTGCGGCTGGGCGACCGCGTCCGTCAGATCCGCGCTGGTCGCCACCACCTCGTGCCGGATGCCGTGCGCCCGGCACAGTGCCCCCAGATCGGTTGCGGTCGGGGTGCCGAAGACGCGCTCGAAGTCGGCGGCCCGCTCGGGCGCCCCGGGTTCGAGGGTCGTGAAGATGCCGCCGCCGTCATCGTTGACGACGACGAGCGTGAGGTCGGGCACCTGCTCCCCCGGCCCGATGAGCAGCCCGTTGGTGTCGTGGAGGAAGGTCAGGTCGCCCACCAGCGCGACGGTCGGGACCAGGTCGCGGGCCAGGGCGACACCAACCGCTGTGGAGACCACCCCGTCGATGCCGGCGAGCCCGCGGTTGGCGAGCACCTCGTCGGTGATCGAGCCCGCGATGGCCAGGTCGAGGTCGCGCACCGGGTTGCTCGGGCCGAGCACGAGCACGCCGTCACCGGGGAGGCCATCGACGACCGCGCTGGCGACCGCGAGGCCGCTCGGCCACGGGAACGGCTGCGCAGCAACGGCATCCGCGAGTCGTGCGGCGGCACTGCGCCACTGATGCGCCCAGCCGTGGTCGTCATCGGGAGTGGTCGGGCCCCCCAGGCGCAGGGCGGCCGGCGGGTGCACGGCTGCGGCGACGTGGGACGGGTCGGGCCACTGGCTGCCCTCGGTGACGACCTCGACGACCAGGCCGGGCCGGCGCAGCAGTGCCCCGACGGCACGGGAGAGGGTCACCCGCCCGACGACGACGACCCGCTCGGGGGCGTGCGCGTCGAGCCAGTCGGTGACGGTGAGCAGGAGGGGGCCGTGGGGCAGCGCCTCGGCCCGCAGGGCGGCGGTGCCGAACGGCTCGGCGACGATCGGGTGGCCGCGTTCGGTAGCCCAGGCTGCGGCGCGCTCCCCGAGGGCGGGGTCTCGGGTGTCGCCGACGACGACGAGGGTGCGCGCGACCTCCTCCAGCGGGGTGACGGGGTGTGACGGATGTGACCAGTTGGTCACTTCCGTCACGCCTGTGCGGACCCAGGGGGCGCGGTCCGCCCGGCCGTCGAGGTTGTCGGGCCAGTCGGCCGTCGGGTCTGGGGTCGGCTCGTTGGTCTGGCCGCTGGCGGAGCCGCCGACGGCCTCATCAACCAGGTCCGGGGTCACGTCGGGGGCCAGGTCGGGAACCAGCGGCTCGCGCAACGCGACGTTGAGGTGCACCGGCCCGGGCTCCCCGCCGATGTGACCCGCTGCCGCCGCGAGCGCCCGGCACACCGTGCTGCGCCAGAACGGCCCGAGCCCGGGGCGTTCGACAGGGGCCGGCAGGTCGGCGGACCAGCGGGTGGAGCCGCCGAAGATCCCGGGCTGGGCCGTGGTCTGGTTGGCCCCGGTCCCGCGCAGTTCGTGGGGTCGGTCGGCGGACACGACGACGAGCGGGACGCCTGCGTGGTGCGCCTCGAGCACCGCAGGGTGCAGGTTGGCGACGGCGGTGCCGGATGTCGTGACGATCGCGACCGGCATCCGCGATCCGCGGGCCAGACCGAGCGCGAGGAACCCGGCGCTGCGCTCGTCGACCCGCACGTGCAGCCGCAGGTGACCGGCGCGCTCGGCCGCCACGAGCGCGTAGG
>JAGNQK010000041.1:10170-18211 GCA_017989115.1 Dermatophilaceae bacterium
GTGACGATCGCGACCGGCATCCGCGATCCGCGGGCCAGACCGAGCGCGAGGAACCCGGCGCTGCGCTCGTCGACCCGCACGTGCAGCCGCAGGTGACCGGCGCGCTCGGCCGCCACGAGCGCGTAGGCCAATGGCGCTGACCGCGACCCGGGGCACAGGACCACCTCGCGCACCCCACCACGGACGAGCTCGTCGACCACGACGGTCGACAGGGCCTGGGACGGGTTCACGGGCGTGAGTCTGCCACTGGGCGAGCCGCCCGCAGCCGGGTCACCCAGATGGCGGTGGGCGCAGCGGAGGTCATGGTGGCATCGTGGCACCTGCTCGCTCGATGACGTGGTCGTGAACCGAGCGCACCTGACGGCCGAGGACGTCACCCGCGCCGACCTGCCAGACGTCGAGGCCGGGCACTGCGCCCCGAGGTGCACCTTCGGCAGCCCGGACGGTCTGCACGTAGGTGGACAGGCGGTGCCGGTCAGGGTCCAGTGGCGCGCCCCGTCCGTCGCCCGGCGCCACGATGGTCGTCCACGACTGACCGCCCGGGTTGGGGGTGAGGTCGAGCCCGGGCACCGGGTCATCGGCGTGCTCGATCGAGAGCACCTTCACCGTCGGCGGCACCGGGAAGAGGGCAACCGGCGCACCACTGGTGACGACGTGGGTGACCCGGTTGCCGGTCCGAAACGCCGGGTCGCTGGCCAGCGCCGCAGCGAGGATGCCCCCCTGCGAGTGCCCGACGAGCATCACGGGATCCTGCGGTGAGGACCGCCCCGACCCGGCTCGCGAACGGGCCAGTGCCGCGGACACCCCGGCCGCCGCGATCGTCACGTCACCGGTGACTGCGCGCACGTCGGTGGTGAGGTCGAAGGGGTTGGCCCCCGGCCGCGGTGACCACTCCTGGGTGCCGGGAATGATGACGACCCACGCCGAGCCGCCGTCACCTCGGGTCGTCTCCAGAACCCGCACCCGCCCCCCGTCGAGGCCCTCGCCCGCAGCAACGAGGTCGGCCACCCCGAGCACCCGACCAGTCACGCCGCCATGTGCCACCAAGGGGCCGGTGAGCGTCGACGGCACGGCCCGCACGATTGGGTCGCTGCCGTTCACCGGACCGTCGACGAACCACCCGACCCGACCAGCGACGTCAGCGCCCGCGGCAACCGCCGAGAGCACCCCGGCGACGCCCCGCTCGACCTCGACGTACATCCGAGCCGCGGACCTCAGCGCAGCCGCCAGCCCGTCGAGCTCGAGGGCATCACCCCACAGGCCTACCGGCCCGATGAGGGCCAGTGCCCGACCTTCAAGGACCAACCACCGGGCGACCAGCACGGCCTCACCCGGTGATCGCACCCGCGGGGGCCCCACCCCGGCCACGACGGCGGCGAGCCGCCCGGCATCCTCACGAAGCTCGTCCGCGATGGCGAGCACCCGTTGGGCCGCCGCGGTGAGCGTCTCGGAGCGGACATCGACCCTCACGATGCCAGCCCCGACCCGAGGTCACGAGCCGCAGACTCGGCCGCGAAGAGCCCTGCCAGTTCGTGACATGCCTGCGCGACGAACAGCAACTCGGCCTCGGTAGCCGCCAGCCCGGCCACCCGCCGCTCGACCGCCCCCCGATAGGTCTGGGCGGCCCCGCCCTGCCACCAGACGAGGGCAAACCTCGAGACGGCCGCCCGACGCTCCCGCAACCGATCGGCCGCTGCACCGGCCTCCCGCGACAGCCGCTGCAACTCCTCCACCGGGTCCTTGCCCATGCGCTTCCCCTCGCCATCCCCGGGCACGACCGCCGTCCGGTCGCGCCCCCTGAAGCCACCTTCACCCGCGCTCCCCAGCCAGACGAATCGCTCGCATCCACCTGTGGACGACCGGGCTCCGCGCGCAAGCCTGTGGACGACCACGCCTACGCTGACGCCATGCCGCACCACGATCTCGTCATCATCGGCAGCGGCTCGGGGAACTCGCTGCTGACCCCCGAGCTCGACGGCCTCGACGTCGCCATCGTCGAGGGCGGCACCTTCGGGGGGACGTGCCTGAACGTCGGCTGCATCCCGACCAAGATGCTCGTCCTCCCCGCCGACCGCATCGTGGATGCCGCGGACGCCGCCCGCCTCGGCGTCACCTTCGCCCAGCCCACGGTGGACTGGCCCGGCATCCGCGACCGGATCTTCGGGCGACTCGATGCGATCTCCGCGGGTGGTCGCGCCTACCGTGACCTGCAGGCGCACACGACGGTGTACGCGGCGCACGCCCGGTTCACCGGCCCGCGCCAGCTCGCGTTGTCGACGGGTGAGGTGCTGACGGCGGACCGGGTCGTCGTCGCCGCTGGTGCGCACGCCGTCGGCCTGCCCGTCGAGGGGCTGCGCAGCCCTGACCCCGCCCGGGGCCTGCACACCTCGGACACGGTCATGCGGCTGGATGCCCTGCCCCCGCGGATGGTCGTCATCGGCGGCGGGTTCGTCGCCTGCGAGCTCGCGCACGTGTTCTCGTCGCTGGGGGTCCAGGTCACCCAGGTGCAGCGCGGGCCCAGCCTGCTGCGGCACCACGAGCCCGCCATCGCGCAGCGGTACACGCAGGTCGCGGCGCACCACTACGACGTGCGGCTGTCCGCCACCCCGACCTCGGCGCACCGCACCGACGGCGTCTGGCGCATCCACCTCGACACCGCGTCCGGCCCCGCCCACGTCGAGGCCGAGGTCGTCCTGCTCGCCGTCGGTCGCCGCCCCAGCACCGACGGTCTCGACCCGGCGGCTGGTGGGTTGGAGGTGCACGCCGACGGTCGCCTCGTCGTCGACGCACAGCTGCGCACCACCGCGGATGCCGTGTGGGCGCTCGGCGACGTCTGCTCACCTCACCAGCTCAAGCACGTCGCCAACCACGAGGCGCGGATCGTCGCGCACAACCTCGCAGTCGACCTCGGACGACGTGCGGGACCAGTTCAGCGCACGGATGACCGGCCGGTACCGCACGCGGTGTTCGGCCACCCGCAGGTCGCGGCGTTCGGCCCGACCTCGGCCGACCTCGATGCCGCTGGCACGACGTATGTCAGCGCGACGGAGGCGTTCGGCGACACCGCCTACGGGTGGGCGCTCGAGGACACCACCGGCCTCCTCACCATCCACGCCAGCCCCGAAGGCCGCATCCTCTCTGCCCACGCGGTCGGTCCGCACTCCTCCACGCTCATCCAGCCGCTCATCCAGGCGGCGAGCTTCGGCCAGCACGCCCACGAGGTCGCCCGCGGCCAGTACTGGATCCACCCGGCCCTGGCCGAGATCGTCGAGAACGCCCTGCTCGGCCTGCCCCTGGGGTGAACCGGGAAGGGGCCCGTCGTGGGACCGCTCAGGTGGGGATGAGGGTGTTGGCGAAGATCTGCCACGCGAGGACGGACTTCGCGACGAGGCTGAGGATGACGTACTGCCACTCACCGAACAGGTAGTCGCGCCAGCGCCCGACCTGGCGGTACTGGAGCCACTGGTTGAGCGCGAAGGTGTTGAACAGCACGAACAGGCTGATGAGGATGCCCCAGACGAACCCCGGGGGGCCCTGGCCGTCGAGCACAGCGATCGAGGCCCACAGGTACGCCCCGATCGCCAGCCACGGGCCGATGCCGGCGACGCAGCCGAACCAGAACGGTGTCCACCAGGCCCGCTCGCCCCGGGCCGGCGACTGGTCGCGACCGTGCATCAGGCCGTTGTTGGAGACCTCCATGAGCCACCCGAAGAGGATCATCGCGATGTTGGCGAACGCGATGCCGATCAGTGCCGCGAGGTCGGTGATGCCGGTGACGAGCCCGATGAGGACGATCATCAGCGTCGACGACAGGGAGTACTCCACCCAACGGAAGCGGTTGCGCCCTCGCTCGAGCTCGCCGACGTAGCGCGGGAAGCCCCACGGGGAGGCGATGACGAAGTGGAAGAACGCCGAGAGGAACAGGAAGCTCGCCGTCGCCCAGGCGAGGGGGACGTCGAGCACGCCCGAGAGCGTCCCGGCCTCGAGAGGTGTCCCGGGTGGGCCGCCGAGGGAGAAGACCGACACGGGCAGGGTGAAGTCCGTGCTCAGCGCCACCATGGCCGCACCGGACACCAGGTGGAGCAGGCCCATGCCCACGTTGAAGCGCCGGAGCGACCGGGCGCGCTCGGGAGGGACGGCGACGGAGGGAGTCGAGATCTCCAGCGGGAAGGTGCTCATGACCTCTCTTCCCCCGCGGGAGGTCCCGTGGATGCACCCGGGGTCAGCCGCCTGAGGTGGGGCTGCGGTCGGTGAGGCAGTAGGCCCGCCCGACGGGGTCGCGCAGCACCGTCCAGAAGTCCCTGACCGACACGACCTGGGCTCCGGCCTCCACGTGCCGCGCTTGGGTGGCGTAGCGATCGACGCAGGCGAGGTCGACATGGGCGCGCACCGGACCGTCGACCTCTCCGAGCCGTTGGAAGAGCAGGCGAAGCGGGATGCCGTCAGGTCGCTCCAGGCACGAGAACTCCGCCACGTCCGTGGGTCGCCACGCCCACCCGGTCAGCTGCTCCCAGAACGTGGTCTCAGCGTCGTGCGCACCGGTCGGCAGGTCGAGGCACACCTGGTCGATCAGCTGGGACTGCCCGGTGCGAACCTGCACCGAGTCCCCCTGCCAGGTCGTGAGGCAGAACACGAGCCCGCCCGGTGAACGCATGATGACCACGATCTCCGGATCGCCGAGCGTGCCGATTTCACGCGCACCCAACCGGGTGGCCTCGTCTGCGGCCGCGCGCACGTCGTCGACGTCGAGGTCGAGGTGGATGCCGCCCACCCCGTCCCCGACCGCCTGGAACTTCACCCAGGGGTCGCCGTCAGAGGGCACCAGGGTCGCGAACTCGCCGTGCTCGCCGCGTGGGGCCGACACCGACCATCCGGTGACCTGCGCCCAGTAGGCCCATGAGCGGTCGGCGAGCGGGCGTGGGGTGTCGAGGAAGGCCCACGTCCAGCGCACGTCGATCACGGCATGCCCCCGCCCTGCGGAGCAGCGGCCAGCACGGCGTGGCAGGCGGCGACCCGGTCGGCCCACCAGGTGACCCGCTCCGGTGGCGCAGCCCACCGGTCGAGCAGTGCCTCGCCGACGTCCACCCGCCCGGCCGTGAGTGACCCGTGGTCCGGTACGAGTGGGCTGGGTGTGACGTCTCCGGCGAGCAGGGCCACCGTGCCCAACCCGCAGGCGTGCTCGAGTGAGGGCAGCGCGGCGGCGAGCGCCACCCCGAAGGAGATGCCGACGCTGGTGTCCAACGCCGACGACACGACCGCCGGAAGGCCGCACTCCTGCACGATCGCCAGCGCCGAGCGCACACCCCCGAGTGGCGCGACCTTGACGACGATGAGGTCGGCAGCCTCGAGGTCACGGACTCGCAGCGGGTCCTCGGCCTTGCGGATCGACTCGTCGGCGGCGATCGGCACGTCGACACCGGCGCGCGCCAAGGCGATGCGCAGGTCACGCAACTCCTCGACGGTGGCGCACGGCTGTTCCACGTACTCGAGGTCGTATCGGGCCAGGGCGCTCAAGGCGGCCACGGCCTCGTCGACGCTCCACCCGCCGTTGGCGTCGATCCGCACCCGGCCCGCGGCGCCCATGGCGGCACGCACCTCGGCCACCCGCGCGACGTCGTCGGCCAGGCTCTGCCCGCGCTCGACGACCTTGACCTTGGCCGTCGTGCACCCGGGGAAGCGCGCGAGCACGCCGGCGACCTCCCCGGGCGCGACCGCTGGGACGGTCGCGTTGACCGAAACGGTCGTGCGGACGGCATCCGGCCAGGGGTGGTGGGCGCTCTCGATGGCGCAGGCGAGCCAGCGCGAGGCCTCGGCAGGCCCGTACTCGAGGAACGGCCCGAACTCACCCCACCCGTGCGGCCCGCGGATGAGCGCGACCTCGCGAGTGGTCACGCCACGAAAGCGCACCCGCATGGGGATGGCGACCACGCGCATCCCCGCCAGCAGGTCCGGAAGCGGTGGCAACGTCATGCTTCCCACCGTAAGCCGTGGCCGCGCGGCCGATCAGCCCGCCACCGGGGTTCGGGCTCGCAGCTGGAGCGCGATGTCCCGGAAGGTGATGAGCCGCTGGCGGAAGCTGCCGAGCAGCAGGTCGGGGCTGCCGAGGGGGATGACGTTCGGGCGCAGACCGCCGTAGAGCCAGTCGGCCTGGCCGTAGCTCGTCCCCACACCCGTCAGGGCGTGCGCGAAGGCTGCCCCTCGTTGACCGGGTGAGGTGAGCAGACCGGCGAGGTCCTGGATGACGCTGGCCCGCAGTGGCCGGTTCTGCCCCACGAGGTCGTTGCCCTTGGCCGCGGCCCACACGACGGCTCCAGCAGCGATGTCATCTCGGTCGCTGCGCAGCAGACCGGGTGCCGCAGCAACGGCCCGCACGAGCAATCGGCGGGCCGCGGTCAGGCCCTCGTCGCCCATCGCGAGCGACACCCAGGGGTCGATCCTCCCAGCGATGGCCTCGACCCGTGCATGGAGGTGTCGCGGCACGCCCGACAGGTCGAGCGGCTCGTCCGGAAGCGGTGTGGAGTCGAGTGCCAACAGCGCCTCCTCTCCCCCCACGATCGTCGCCAACCACGCCAACTGGCGCTCGTGCGGCGGCGGGGGCGGCGGCGCAGGAGGTGGTTGATGGCTGATGGGTCGCTGGTACAGCCCTCGCTGTTCGAGGTCGAGCACCGCGCACTCGTACCCGCTGCCCGCCACCGGGTGGCTCGTGACGTCGATGACCTGTGAGCCCACCAGCACCACGTTGGTCAAGGTCCCGAGGTCGGACCCACGCGGCTCGTCGTCGTACCGCGAAAGGCCGTACTCGTCGTACCGCCCGGTGTGCTCGTCGAATGGCTCGTCACCAATACCTCGAAACCCCAGGTCGCCGGGCCTGCGGCCCCACTCGTCGCCACCCCGGCGTGGGCCGAACCTCACCACGTTGTCGTTCGTCATGACTCCCCCGTTCCGCGCCCCCTGGCGCGCTCTTGACCTGATCGTGGCACGAGGGGCCGACATCGCCGATGGAGTTGTCCACAGGCCGCCGGGGCGCGGTCGTCTCGACGTCCCGGGCGACCCTGCTCACCTTCGACCGGAGGTTTCGCCGCTTCCGCGGCCTCGACGTGAGCCTCCTGCGTGGGTAGCCGTCACCGGGCGCGGCTAGCCTTGCCGCCGTGAGCGCGATCCCCGGAGTGAGCCAGACGTTCGACCCCGCTGCCTGGGCGGAGGTGCCCGGTTTCGAGGACCTCACCGACATCACCTACCACCGCGCGGTCGACCTGGGGTGTGTGCGCATCGCCTTCGACCGCCCCGAGGTGCTCAACGCCTTCCGCCCGCACACCGTCGACGAGCTCTACCGCGTGCTCGACCACGCCCGGCGCACCGCCGACGTCGGGGTCGTCCTGCTCACGGGCAACGGCCCGGGCCCCGACGGCACCGGCAGCGCCGGCAAGTGGGCCTTCTGCACCGGCGGCGACCAGCGCATCCGCGGCCGCTCCGGGTACCAGTACGCCGACGGCGCGACCGCGGACACCGTGGACGAGCGGCGGGCCAAGGCCGAGGGCGGTCGACTGCACATCCTCGAGGTACAGCGCCTCATCCGCACCATGCCCAAGGTCGTCATCGCGCTGGTCAACGGGTGGGCTGCCGGCGGCGGACACAGCCTGCACGTCGTCTGCGACCTCACCATCGCCTCGCGTGAGCACGCCCGCTTCAAGCAGACGGATGCCGACGTCGGCAGTTTCGATGGCGGCTACGGCAGTGCGTACCTCGCCAAGATGGTCGGGCAGAAGTTCGCCCGCGAGATCTTCTTCCTCGGGCGCACGTACTCGGCGGAAGACATGCACCGCATGGGCGCGGTGAACATCGTCGCCGACCACGCCGAGCTCGAGGCCGAGGCGCTGCAGGCAGCCCGCGAGATCATGGGCAAGAGCCCGCAGGCGCAGCGCATGCTGAAGTTCGCGTTCAACCTGCTCGACGACGGGCTCATGGGCCAGCAGGTCTTCGCCGGCGAGGCGACCCGCCTGGCCTACATGACCGACGAGGCCGTCGAGGGGCGCGACCAGTT
>JAGNQK010000183.1 GCA_017989115.1 Dermatophilaceae bacterium
GCGTCGCTGAGGCTCGCGGGCAGCGGCTTGATGCCCATGGCCTTGCGCTCGGCGTCGGTGAGGCTCCACACGTCGTCCTCGGTCTCGGGAGGCAGTTCGTACCCCTCCTCGATGCCCTTGAGCCCGGCGGCGAGCAGCACCGCGAACGCCAGGTAGGGGTTGCAGGCGCTGTCGATGCTGCGCACCTCGACCCGGGTGCTGTTGCCCTTGCTCGGCTTGTACATGGGCACGCGCACCATGGCGGAGCGGTTGTTGTGGCCCCAGGTGAGGTGAGCCGGTGCCTCTCCCCCGCCCCAGAGGCGCTTGTAGGAGTTGACCCACTGGTTGGTGACGGCGGTGAGCTCAGCACCGTGGTGGAGCAGGCCGGCGATGAACTGCCGTCCCGTGCGCGAGAGCTGGTAGGGCGCGCCGGGCTCGTGGAAGGCGTTGGTGTCCCCCTCGAACAGGGACAGGTGGGTGTGCATGCCCGACCCCGGGTGCTCGGCGAAGGGCTTGGGCATGAACGAGGCGAAGATGCCCTGCTCGAGCGCGACCTCCTTGATGACCGCCCGGAAGGTCATGATGTTGTCGGCCGTGGACAGCGCGTCGGCGTAGCGCAGGTCGATCTCGTTCTGCCCCGGCGCTCCCTCGTGATGGCTGAACTCGACGGAGATGCCCATCGCCTCCAGCATGCCGATGGCAGCGCGCCGGAAGTCGTGGCTGTTGCCGTGCGGCACGTGGTCGAAGTAGCCGGCCTGGTCGATCGGCTCCGGCCTGGTCCCGGGCACCCACCCCTGCTTGAGCAGGAAGAACTCGATCTCCGGGTGCGTGTAGAACGTGAACCCGAGGTCGGCGGCCTTGGTCAGCGCCCGCTGCAGGACGTGCCGGGGGTCGGCCATGCTCGGGGTGCCGTCGGGCAGGGTCAGGTCGCAGAACATCCGCGCGGTCCCGGGGCTCTCGCCGCGCCACGGCAGCACCTGGAAGGTGCTGGGGTCGGGCTTGGCCAGCATGTCCGCCTCGTAGATCCTGGCGAAGCCCTCGATGACCGAGCCGTCGAAGCCGATTCCCTCGGCGAACGCTCCCTCGAGCTCGGCCGGGGCGATGGCCACCGACTTCAGCGTGCCGAGCACGTCGGTGAACCAGAGCCGGACGAACCGGATGTCGCGTTCTTCGATGGTGCGGAGGACGAACTCCTGCTGACGGTCCATGGGCCGAATCCTGCCGCACCCGTGTGTCGCGCGGGTAACAGGTCGGCGCGCGTCCGGCATCCGAACATCTGCGACCCCCGCGTCAGGCGAGGCGCCGCGGCATACGATCGGCCCATGACCGAGTCGACGCCGACCAGCCCGGATGCCGTGGCCTCCCCCGCGGGCACCCCGCCCCCCGCTCCGGAGGGCACGGCCCCGTACGGCACGGGTGCCCAGGCGGCGCCGCAGCGGCGCATCCGGGTGCCGCACCTGCACCAGATGAAGGAGCGGGGCGAGAAGTGGGCGATGCTCACCGCCTACGACATGTACACCGCCGAGATCTTCGACGAGGCCGGCATCCCCGTGCTGCTCGTCGGTGACAGCGCCGGCAACAACGTCTACGGCTTCGAGACCACCGTCCCCGTGACCGTCGACCACCTCGTGCCGCTGACCCGGGCGGTGACGAGCGCGGCCAAGCGGGCCATGGTCGTCGCCGACCTGCCGTTCGGCTCCTACCAGGCCAGCCCGCAGCAGGCCCTGGCGACCGCGACCCGCTTCATGAAGGAAGGCCTGGCCCACGCCGTCAAGCTCGAGGGCGGGGCGGCGATGGTGCCCGAGGTCGAGCTGCTCGTGCGCGCCGGCATCCCCGTCATGGGCCACATCGGTTTCACCCCCCAGAGCGAGCACGTGCTCGGTGGGTACAAGGTGCAGGGTCGCGGGGCCGGGGCCGACAAGCTCATGGACGACGCTCTCGCGCTCGAGGCCGCTGGGTGCTTCGCCGTCGTCATCGAGATGGTGCCCTCCCCTGCGGCCGAGGCCGTCACGAAGGCGCTGCGCATCCCCGTCGTCGGCATCGGCGCCGGTCCGCACTGCGACGCCCAGGTGCTCGTGTGGCAGGACATGGCCGGGCTGCGCGGCGGACGGGCCCCCCGGTTCGTGAAGAAGTACGCCGATCTGCGCACGGCGCTCTCGGACGCGGCCACGGCGTATGCCGCCGACGTCGCCGGCGGCACGTTCCCGGCATCCGAGCACTCCTTCGAGTCCTGAACCACGACACCGACACCCGGCTGCGACAGAGAGCGTCTACCCACCATGTGGCCCCTTGACACGCCCAACGCCCCGTCCCCGACGCGCTGGTCAGCGCTGCAGAGCGGGCCCGAGGCAGCCGCCGAGTACCGCAAGCGCTTCCTCGACCTCGAGGAGGCCGGCACCGACATCCACGGCGAGGCGCGCTTCGTCACCACGTTGGCGCCTCCGCCGTCACGGGTGCTTGATGCCGGCTGCGGCTTCGGGCGCGTGGCGAGCAAGCTGACCCGCCTCGGGCACACGGCGATCGGGGTCGACGCCGACGAGCACCTGATCGAGCTCGCCCGCGAGGACGCCGACACGCGGTTCTTCGTCGCCGACCTGTCGACCCTGAACCTGCGCGCCGAGCAGGAGTTCCACTGCGTGGTGATGGCGGGCAACGTCGTGCCCTACCTCGCCGACGGCACGCTGGCCGCGGTGCTCGAGCGGCTGTCGTCACACCTCGCGCCCGGTGGCTACCTCGTGGCGGGTTTCGGGCTGTCGGGGTCGGCACTGCCCGAGAACGCCGCGCCGGTGAGCCTGCGCGTCTACGACCGGCTCGCGGAGGCCGCCGGGTTGTCGTTCATCAACCGGTACGCGACGTGGGACCGCGAGCCGTTCGTGGCCGGTGGGTCGTATGCCGTGTCGGTGCACCGCCGCACCGGCGGCTGAACGGGGTCAGTCCTCCTGGGACTCCTCGTCCCACGAACCGCCACCTGACCACTTGCGGTCCTCGGCGTCCCAGCGCTCGGTGTTGGCCCGCGCCGTCTCCAGCGCAGCAGCCGCGGCGTCGTGGGTGTCGTAGGGGCCCATGACCGTGGCGTCCTGGCTGCGGGTGTCGTCGGTCTCGACCTGACCGGTGTCCACGTTGTACCAGTACTTCATCGCCATCCTCCTTGGTGGTGGGCTTTGCCTAGACTCCACCGTATGCCGTTGACGACCGCTCCCGTGGCCCCTGGTGCACTCTCACCTCGACGACCCGTTCCGGCGAGCATCGCGCGACCCGAGTACGTCGACCAGCCGGCCCCCGCGAAGTTCACCGGCTCGGAGGTCAAGGACGCCGAGACCATCGAGGCGATGCGCGTCGCCGGTCGCATCGCCGCCAACGCGATGGCTGCGGCGGCCGCCGTCATCGCCCCGGGAGTGACCACCGACGAGATCGACCGCGTGGGTCACGAGTACCTGCTCGACCACGGCGCCTACCCCTCGACCCTGGGCTACCGCGGCTTCCCCAAGTCGCTGTGCACGTCGGTCAACGAGGTGATCTGCCACGGCATCCCCGACAGCCGCCCGCTCGAGGACGGCGACATCGTCAACATCGACATCACCGCCTACATCGGTGGCGTGCACGGCGACACCGACGCCACGTACCTCGTGGGCGACGTCGACGAGGAGTCGCGCCTGCTCGTCGAGCGCACCCACGAGGCGATGATGCGCGGCATCCGGGCCGCCGTTCCGGGCCGGGCGGTCAACGTCATCGGCCGGGTCATCGAGTCGTACGCCAAGCGCTTCGGCTACGGCGTCGTGCGCGACTTCACCGGCCACGGCATCGGGTCGGCCTTCCACAGCGGCCTGATCATCCCGCACTACGACGCGGCACCCGCCTACGACACCATCATCGAGGCGGGGATGACCTTCACCGTCGAGCCCATGCTCAACCTCGGCACCGCCGAGTGGGAGATGTGGGACGACAGGTGGACGGTGGTGACGAAGGACCGCCGACGTTCGGCACAGTTCGAGCACACGATCCTCGTCACCGACCACGGTCCAGAGATCCTCACCCAGGGAGACGCAGCATGAGCACAGCATTGCCCCTCGGCATCGACGTCGGCGGAAGCGGCATCAAGGGCGCTCCCGTCGACCTGGACAAGGGCGAGTTCGCGCAGGAGCGGGTGCGGATCGACACCCCCGCCGAGTCAACGCCCGAAGCCGTGTGCGACATCATCGCGCGGATCGTCGAGCAGTTCGACGAGGTGCACGACGGTTCCCCGATCGGGGTGACGGTGCCCGGCGTCGTGCAGCACGGTGTCGTGAAGACCGCCGCGAACATCCACAAGTCGTGGATCAACTGCGAGATCGAGAAGCTCCTCGAGGACCGCCTCCAGCACGACGTCGTCGTCGTCAACGACGCGGATGCCGCTGGCGTCGCCGAGCTCGCGTACGGCGCCGCCAAGGGCCAGGACGGCCTCGTCATCATGACGACCCTCGGCACCGGGATCGGGACCGCGGTGATCAACCGGGGTGTGCTCGTGCCCAACTCCGAGCTGGGCCACCTCGAGATCGACGGGGTCGACGCCGAGACGGTCGCGGCCAGCTCGATCAAGACGGCTGAGGGCCTCAGCTACGAGGAGTGGGCTCCCCGCCTGCAGCGCTACTACCGCTACCTCGAAGACCTCATGTGGCCCGACCTCATCGTCGTCGGTGGCGGCGTCTCGAAGAAGTCGGACAAGTTCCTGCCCCTGCTCGACCTGCGCACCCCCATCGTGCCGGCGGTGCTGCGCAACGCCGCGGGCATCATCGGCGCGGCCGTGCTCGCGAACGGCTACCAGCAGGAACGCGGTCGCCACACCAGCTGAGCCGCGGAGCTGCGC
>JAGNQK010000184.1 GCA_017989115.1 Dermatophilaceae bacterium
CACCCCTTGGCCTTGGCCCACACCGTCCCTCACCCTCTGGACCTGGAGCACACGTGTCATCACCCAGCGCGCCACCCGCGCCCCCAGCCCACCCCGGGTACCCCGACAAGATCGACGGTGCCGTCCTGAAGGTGGCCGGTGTCGTCGTCCTCGGCGCCATCATGTCGATCCTCGACATCACCGTCGTGAACGTCGCCCTGCCGACCTTCCAGGCCGACTTCGCCTCCGGCGGCGAGCCGCTGCCCTACTCCACCGTCGCGTGGACCGTCACCGCCTACACCCTCGCCCTCGCGACGGTCATCCCGCTCACCGGCTGGGCTGCCGACCGGTTCGGCACCAAGCGCCTCTACATGACGGCGCTGTTGCTGTTCACCGCCGGCTCGGTGCTGTGCGCCATTGCGTCGACGATCGAGGCGCTCATCGCGTTCCGCGTGATCCAGGGCCTCGGCGGCGGCATGCTCATGCCGCTCGGCATGACGATCATGACCAAGGCGGCCGGCCCGGCCCGGATGGGTCGCCTCATGGCGATCCTCGGTGTGCCGATGCTGCTCGGCCCGATCTTCGGCCCGATCCTCGGCGGCTGGCTCATCGAGAACTACTCGTGGCACTGGATCTTCCTCATCAACCTGCCCATCGGCGCTGCTGCCCTGGTCTACGCGTGGCGGGTGCTGCCCTCCGACCGCCCGGAGCCCTCGGAGTCCTTCGACTGGGTCGGCATGGCGCTGATGTCCCCCGGTCTCGCGCTCTTCCTCTACGGCATCTCCTCGATCCCCGGTGAGGGCACCTTCTTCTCGAGCAAGGTCATCATCCCCGGCACCCTCGGGCTGGTCATGGTCGCGGGCTTCGTGGTCTGGAGCTTCCGCCCGGCCCACCCGTTGCTCGACCTGCGCCTGTTCAAGAACCGCAACCTCACGGTCTCGACGATCACGATGTTCCTCTTCGCCGCGGCGTTCTTCGGCGGCCTGCTCCTCGTGCCGACCTACTTCCAGCAGGTGCGCGGCGAGAGCGCCCTGTCGGCCGGGTGGTTGATGGCCGTTCAGGGTCTCGGCGCGATGATCACGATGCCGATCGCCGGCTCCCTCG
Organism: Dermatophilaceae bacterium; assembly: GCA_017989115.1. GTDB lineage: Bacteria > Actinomycetota > Actinomycetes > Actinomycetales > Dermatophilaceae > Fodinibacter. The sequence goes on from JAGNQK010000184.1 coordinate 1,084, forward strand.
TCGACAAGCTGCCCGTCGGGCGGATCGTGCCGTTCGGGCTCGCGGCGATCGTCGGCGGCATGTTCGCCCTCACCCAGGTCACCGCGACGACGAGCTACTGGTACATCCTGCCCGTGCTGTTCGTCATGGGTCTGGGCATGGGCGGCACGATGATGCCGCTGATGACCTCGGCCCTGAAGACGCTCACCTCGCACGAGGTCGCCCGCGGCTCGACCCTGCTCAACATCAGCCAGCAGATCGCCTCGTCGATCGGTGTGGCGATCATGTCGGTCGTGCTCACCAACGGGCTCAACAACGACCCGCTGCTCAAGGCCTCCCGGGCCTTCGGCGAGGCCAGCAACGGTGTCACCGACCCGGGCCAGCTGGGCACGATCGCCGCGCGCTTCCCCGAGGTCGCGGCCCTGCTGGCCCGCGGCCAGGAGGCCCTCATGGCTGCGGTCGACGAGGCGATGGCCAGCGCGTTCGCCACGACCTTCTGGGTCGCGGCCATCCTGCTGTCGCTGACGCTCATCCCGGCGTGGTTCCTGCCGCGCAAGCGCGAGGTCTCGCACCTGCTCGACGACGCGGACGCCGAGCAGGTCGCCCCGCCGATCGTCCTGCACTGACCCACCTCGACGACTGAACGGATGCCAGCCGCCCACCTCGGGCGGCCGGCATCCGGCATATTGGGGCAGGTGCAGCCCGGACCCGACGACGCCATCACCGACATCGACGGCGTGCTCGTCGGCCACTGCACCCGGGAGGAGCCGGGCTGGCTGACCGGCGTCACGGTCGTCGTCGCTCCGCCCGGCACCGTCGGCGGGGTCGATGTGCGCGGCGGCGGGCCGGGGACCCGCGAGACCGACCTGCTCGACCCCCGCACCCTGGTCGACGCCGTGGATGCCGTGGTGCTCGCCGGTGGGAGCGCGTTCGGGCTCGCTGCGGCAGACGGCGTCTCGACAGGGCTCTACGCCGCCGGTCGCGGGTGGCCGGTGGGCCCGGGCAGCCACGAGCGGGTGCCGATCGTGCCTGCGGCGATCCTGTTCGACCTCGGGCGCGGCGGGACGTGGCTGAACCACCCGAGGCCGGGCGACGGCGCGGCCGCCTTCGCCGCTGCCGGTGCGGGCCCGGTCGAGCAGGGCTCGGTGGGGGCGGGTACCGGCGCGCGAACCGGAGGTCTGCGCGGTGGCGTGGGGACGGCATCCGCCGTCCTGTCCTCGGGGGTGACGGTGGGCGCGCTCGTCGTCGTCAACGCCGTCGGCGAACCGTTCGGGCCCGATGGTCGGATGCTGGCCGCCCACCTGGCGGCGGATCTCGACCTGCCGACGCCGGATGCCGGGCTGGTCACCTCGTACCGGGAGGCACGCGCCGCTGCGGTCGCGGCGTTGCGGGCCGGCACGGCGACCACGCTGGCCGTGGTCGCGACCGATGCCACCCTCTCCAAGGCGGGGTGCAGCAAGCTGGCCGGCGTCGCCCACGACGGGTTCGCGCGGGCGCTGTCACCGGTGCACACGGCGTTCGACGGCGACACCGTGTTCGCCCTGGCCACCGGCGCCCGGCCGGGCGTGAGCGGCCTCGACGAGGTGGACCTGCAGACCGCCGCCGCCGACTGCGTGGCCCGGGCCATCGTGCGAGGGGTGCTCGCGGCGACGTCGGTGGACCGCACGGCCGAGGGCGGGCTCGCCCTGGCGTCCTACCGCGACGCCATCATCGGCGACTGACGTCAGCCCTGGGAGTAGTTCGGCGCCTCGACGATGCCGGTGATGTCGTGGGGGTGCGACTCGCGCAGCCCAGCGGGCGTGATGCGGATGAAGCGGCCGCGCGCCTTCAGCTCGGGCACGGTGCGCGCACCGACGTAGAACATCGACTGGTGCAACCCGCCGATGAGCTGGTGGGCAACCGCCCCGACGGGGCCGCGGTAGGCCACCTGGCCCTCGATGCCCTCGGGGACGATCTTGTCGTCGGAGGTGACGTCGGCCTGGAAGTAGCGGTCCTTGGAGTACGACTTCTTGCCCCGTGACGACATCGCGCCGAGCGAGCCCATGCCGCGGTAGGCCTTGAACTGCTTGCCGTTGATGAAGACGAGCTCGCCCGGGCTCTCCTCGCAGCCGGCCAGCAGCGAGCCGATCATGACCGTGTCGGCACCGGCCACGAGGGCCTTGGCGATGTCGCCCGAGTACTGCAGGCCACCGTCCCCGATGAGCGGCACACCGGCCGGGGCACACGCGAGCGACGCCTGGTAGATGGCGGTCACCTGCGGGACGCCGACGCCCGCGACGACGCGCGTGGTGCAGATCGACCCGGGGCCGACCCCGACCTTGACGGCATCGGCACCGGCGTCGATGAGCGCCTGTGCCCCCGCCCGGGTCGCGACGTTGCCGCCGATGACCTGCACGTGGCGGGTCGCCGGGTCACGCTTGACCCGCTCGATCATCTCGAGCAGGAGACGGGCGTGACCGTGGGCGGTGTCGACGACGAGGACGTCCACCCCGGCATCCACGAGGGTCGTCGCGCGCTGCCAGGCCTCCCCGAAGTACCCGACGGCCGCGCCGACGAGCAGGCGCCCGTCGGCGTCCTTGCTGGCGTTCGGGAACTGCTCGGACTTCACGAAGTCCTTGACGGTGATGAGCCCCTGCAGGCGCCCCTGCTCGTCGATGATCGGCAGGCGCTCGCGCTTGTGCTGGCGCAGCAGGAGGGTGGCCTCGTCGTGGCTGATGCCGACGTGACCGGTGATGAGCGGCATCGGCGTCATGACGTCACGCACGATGGTGTCGGCCCACTCGGCGACCGGGGTGAAGCGCAGGTCGCGGTTGGTGACGATGCCGAGCAGGCGCTGCGACTCGTCGATGACGGGCAGGCCCGAGACGCGGTAGCGACCGCAGATGTCGTCGAGCTCCTCGAGGGTCGCGTCGGGGCCGATGGTCACCGGGTTGGAGATCATGCCGGTCTGGGTGCGCTTGACGAGGTCGACCTGGTAGGCCTGGTCCTCGATCGAGAGGTTGCGGTGCAGCACCCCGAGGCCGCCGTGGCGGGCCATCGCGATCGCCATGCGGGCCTCGGTCACGGTGTCCATCGCCGCCGAGACGAGCGGGACGCGGATGGAGATCTCGCGCGTCAGCCGGGCCGTGGTGTCGACCTCGCTCGGGATGACGTCGGTCTCGCCCGGCTGGAGCAGGACGTCGTCATAGGTGAGGCCGAGTTCGGCGAAGGGTGAGTGCGGTGCTGCGCTGGGCAGGTCGCTGCCCTGGCTGCTGCTGTCGCGGTCGTGGGTGGTGCCGATCTCGTCGAGTCCGAGGCTCATCAGCCGATTCTACGTGCTGATCCGCAGGGCCCCTGCCGTGCTTCGCAACGTCCGGCAGGGTGGTCGCGCGAGCGACCACCCTGCCGGACGTTGCGAGCGGTGTCAGCGGCTGCGGGGCGGCAGGTCCCACTCGTCGTCGCTCGTGCGCAGCACGGCCAGGGCGACGATGGCGTACCCGAGCGTGGTCGCGCCCCAACCGAGGACGACGTCGAGCATCCGGTTCGGCACGACGACCGCCGAGACCACGTGGATCGGCTGCGCCACGGCGATGAGGGCGCCCACCCACCAGGCGACGACGCGGGCTCGGACCACCGCGATGGCGACGAGCACCATGCCGACGAGGTGGCCCACGACGAAGGTGATGGCACCGGTCAGCATGGCGGGTGAATCCATCAGCAGGGCGGCATCCGCCGCGATGGATGCCGGGTCGTCGCCTCGCGTGACG
>JAGNQK010000185.1 GCA_017989115.1 Dermatophilaceae bacterium
CTCGCTGAGGTGCACGCCGTGGCCGATGACGAGCGGCAGGTCCGGCTCGACCCACCCGGCGCGCGCCAACAGCTCGGTCGGGGTCGCGTCGTAGCGCTCGCGGATGCCGGCGTTCTCGACGGCGGTCTCGCTCACGTGCGTCGTGAGGATGCCGTCGCGCTCACCGTTGGCGACGAGCTCGCGCAGCACGGTGACGACCTGCGCGAAACCCTCCGGCGAGCACGTGTAGGTGGCGTGCGGCATCGCCCCGACCGGCACCGAGGGGCCACCGATCTCGTCGAGAACGGCAGGCCAGGAGCGCAGGTTGTCCAGGCGCTGCTCCCACGTGAGGCCGTCCGGCCCCGGCCCGTCGAAGAACACCGGCCCGATGACGTGACGACTGCCGGCGGCCACGGCCCCGCGGTGGGTCGCCTCGTGGTGGAAGTACATGTCGAGCTGGGTCGTGCACCCGCCGCGCAGTGACTCCAGGGCGCCCAGGGTGGCGCCGAGCTCGACGGTGTCGGGGTCCATGACGGCACCCTCGGCCGCCCACACCCGGGCCAGGAAGCCGTCGAGGTCGACGTCCTCGGCCAGACCACGCAGCAGCGTCATCGGCAGGTGGGTGTGCAGGTTGACCAGACCCGGCATCACGAGCTTGCCGCGGGCGTCGATCGTGGTCACCTCCGCCACTCCACCCGAGGGGCCGTGCGGCCGCAGACCATCCGCACTCGCGCCCACGCTGAGCGTGGGACCCGGCTGGCGCTCGCGAGTGCTCCCGCCAGTCCCAGCCAGCGGCCGCACGACCGCCTCGGGCTGCGTGGCTTCATTCGGTGCTGCCGGGCTGACGGCGGTGATGACGCCGTCGTCGATGGTGATGGTGGTGTCGCGCAGGACGGTGTCGGTGGCGTCGACGGTGACGACGTAGCTGGCGTTCTCGATGATGAGACGGCTCATGCGTCGGGCTCCTCGGGGAAGGTGGCGCGGGTGTGGACGAGGTCGTCGAGGATCTCCAGCACCGTGGCCGACGACGCGGCCAGCACGGCGTTGATCTCGTCCATGGTGATCGGCTCATCCGCGTCGCCGACGCCCGACGCGGGGTTCACGACGAGGCTGATCGCGGCATACCGAAGCCCGGCCTCCACGGCGAGGGTCACCTCGGGCACACCCGTCATGCCGGCGACATCCGCCCCGGCGAGCGCGGCCAGGCGGATCTCCGCACGGGTCTCGAAGCGCGGCCCCTCGAAGCACGCGTAGACCCCGCCGTCGCGGATCGTGTGCCCGGAGGTGGCTGCGGCGTCGAGGATCTCGCGGCGGATGGCGGGGTGGTAGGGCGTCATGACGTCGGTGTGCACGACGCCCTCGGGGGTGGAGCCGTCGAAGAAGGTCACCGGCCGCTGCTTGGTGAAGTCGACGAAGTCGTCGAGGCAGAGCAGGTCGCCCGGTTGCAGGGTCGGGTCGATCGACCCGGTGACGTTGACGGCGACGACGTCGCGCACCCCGAGGTCGGCCAGCGCCCGGATGTTCGCGCGGTAGTTGACCAGGTGCGGCGGCACCGAGTGGCCGGCGCCGTGGCGCGTGAGGAAGACGACGGGGATGCCGTGCCACTCACCCTTGGTGACCCGCGCCTGACCCCAGACGGTGTCGACGGTCTCCTGCGTGGGGTTCTCGAGGGCGTCCAGGTCGTAGAAGCCGGTGCCGGCGATGATGGCCAGGGGCGATCGCGTCATGCGCGCACGCTACCCCCGGCCGTGAGCCCAGCGGGGGACACGGAGGGGCCGCGGTCGCGGACGTGAGCAGACGGCATCCGGCCGCCGGTGAGAGGATGCCGCGCATGGGTGGACGAGTGGCGATCGCCGCGACCGGGCCGGTGTCGCTGGCCGCGGGGCGCGAGGTGGCTCTGGCCGGGGGCAACGCCGTCGACGTCGCGGTTGCGGCGGCCATGGCGGCCATGAGCACCGAGCCGGGCATCGTCTCGCTGGCCGGGGGCGCGTTCATCTCGGCGTGGCCCGCCGGCGGCGACCCGGTCGTCATCGACGGCAACGTCGAGATGCCCGGGCGGGGGCTGCCCGCCGACCGGTTCGGCGGTGGGGTCGACGAGGTCAGCTTCGGGTACGGCGGTGGCGTGACGCTGTTCGGCGGGCACGGCTCGGTGGCCACGCCCGGGTCGGTCACGGCCTGCGAACTCGCCGTCGAGGAACTCGGGACCGTGCCCTGGGCCGACGTCGTTGCCCCGGCAGCCCGCGCCTGCCGGGCGGGTTACCCCGTCGGCGCCGCCGCGACGCACTACCTCAGCTTCTCCGCGCACCCGCTCTTCGGCCGCGACCCCGAGGCGCTCGCGATCGTCACCCGCGAGGACGGCTTCCCGCTCGAGCCGGGCGACGTCTGCACCAACCACCTGCTCGCCGAGGTTCTCGACCTCGTGGCAAGGGACGGCGCCTCGGTGCTGTCGACCGGTGAGATCGGCCGGGCCATGGTCGCCGACATGGCGGCTCACGGCGGGCTGGTCACCCACCGCGACTTCGCCGAGTACGCCCCGCTCGTCCGTCCGCCGGTGCGCCGCGCCGTCGGCGACTGGGACCTCGCCGTGAACCCTCCGCCGTCGGTCGGGGGGCCGATGCTCGCCGTCATGCTGGGCGAGATGGGGCGCCGCGGCGACTGGCACTGGCCCGACATCATCGAGATCCAGCGGGCCGTGCTGTCCTACCGCCGTTCGGTGCACGACGTCTCGGGTGACCTCGACGCGGCGGGCCACGAGCTGCTGCTGTCCGTCGACCGGCACGGGCTGGCGGGGCTGCCCACGAGCGCGAGCACGGCGAACGTCTCGGCGGTCGACTCCGACGGCACCGCCTGCACGATCACCGTGTCCAGCGGGTACGGCGCGGGGATCACCGTCCCCGGCACCGGGCTGCTCCTCAACAACGCGCTCGGCGAGCCAGAACTCAACCGGCTCGGACTGCACAAGATGGCTCCCGGTATCCGACTCGCCTCCAACATGGCCCCGACGACCGGGCGAACCCGCGACGGCCGGGTGCTGGCGATCGGATCACCCGGCGCCGACCGGATCACGACCGCGCTCATGCAGGTGCTGGGGCAGGGATGCCTGCACGGCGCGGACCTCGCCCACGCGATCGAGGCGTCGCGGCTGCACGTCAGCTTCGACGCCGACGGCACCCCCGTGGTCGACCACGAGAGCGACGACGCGATTGCGGATGCCGTGCGTGGGCTGGGATTGCGCGGCACCGACCACGGTCGTCACCAGATGTTCTTCGGCGGGGTCGGGGCGGCGTTCCGCCATGCCGATGGGGTGGTGGAGGCTGCCGGGGATCCGCGCCGCGAGGCTGCGGTCGAGGTCGTCGCACGGGCCTGACCGGCCCGGAGCCCGAGTGGGTCAGGGGCGGGTGGCGCCGAGGACCATCCAGTGGTCGGTGCGAACCCTTAGCCACATGAGGGCGGCGCGCACGGCCATGAAGGCGGTGAACGCCACCCACAGCCAGGTCACCGCCGCCATGTTGCCCGCGCTGCTGCCGTCGACGACCCGGCCGCCGACCGCGTGGGCGGCGGCCACGATCGGGAGGTAGGCGAGGAGGGTCACGAGCATGGCCTTGGCCAGCCAGACCCCGTCGCCCGCGCCGATGAGCACCCCGTCGATGACGAACACCAGCCCGGAGAGTGGTTGTCCGATGGCCACGACGAGGAGCCCGGCGGCGATGGCGGCCTGCACCTCGGCATCCGGCGTGAACAGCGGAGCGAGGAAGGGTCGGGTGAGCAGGAGCAGGGCGCCGAGGACCACGCCGCCCAGCACTCCCCAGCGCAGCATCAGCGCGGTCGCCTCGCGGGCCTTCTCGCGGTCGCCGGCGCCGAGGGACTTGCCGGTGATGGCCTGTGCCGCGATGGCGAGGGCGTCGAGGGCGAAGGCGAAGAAGGTCCAGATCGTCGCTGTCACCTGGTAGGCCGCGAGGGGCACGTCCCCCATGCTCGCGGCCACCCACGTGGTGACGAGCAGCACGCCGCGCAGCGCCAACGTGCGCACGAGCAGGGGGATGCCGCCGCGCGCCGCGATGAGGACGCGGCCGGGGTGGGCCCGCAGGGGCACGCAGTCGCGCCGTGCGTAGCGGATGAGCACCGTGACCAGTCCGATGGCCATCACGGTCTGGGCGATGACCGTGCCCCAGGCGGAGCCGGCGATGCCCCAGCCCAGGCCGTGCACGAACCACAGGTTGAGCACGATGTTCAGACCGAAGCCTCCGACGGCGGCGATGAGCGGGGTCGTGGTGTCCTGCAGGCCACGCAGGACGCCGGTCGTGGCCAGGACGACGAGCATGGCCGGGATGCCGAGGGCGGAGATGCGGAGGTACATCACTGCCTGCTCGAGGGCACCCTCGGAGGCGCCGAAGACCCGGCAGAGCGGTTCGGCGGCTGTCGCCACGGCTGCAGCGGTGACCGTGCCCAGGGCGATGGCGAGCCAGGTGCCGTCGATGCCCCCGGCGATGGCACCGGGGCGATCGCCTGCACCGAGCTGGCGGGCGACGACGGCGGTGGTGCCGTAGGCGAGGAAGACGAAGATGTTGGCGGCGGTCAGCAGAATGGCGCTGGCGACGCCGAGACCGGCCAGTGGCTCGACGCCGAGGCGCCCGACGATGGCGGCGTCGGTGAGCAGGAACAGCGGCTCGGCGACCAGGGCGAGGAAGGCCGGGATGGCCAGGCGCAGCACCTCGCGGTGCTGCCCGCCGTGGCTGGGTCGGGGGCCGAGCGGGTCGCTGC
>JAGNQK010000042.1 GCA_017989115.1 Dermatophilaceae bacterium
CCGGGTGACAGCGTCGCCCTCCTCATGCCGAACTGCCCGCAGAACGTCATCGCCTTCTGCGCCGTGCTGCGGCTCGGGGCGACCGTCGTCGAGCACAACCCGCTCTACACGGCCGGTGAGCTGCGGCTGCCGTTCATCGACCACGGCGCGAGGGTCGCGATCGTCTGGGACAAGGTCGTCCCCGTCGTCGAGGAGCTGCGCGGTGACTGCGCCCTCGAGCACGTCGTCGCCGTCGACCTCACGACCGAGCTGCCCCTGGCGAAGCGGCTGGCGCTCCGGCTCCCGATCGCGAAGGCCCGCGCGTCCCGGGAGGCCCTGACGAGCCCCGCGCCCGGTGCGCTGAAGTGGGCAGGGCTCACCACCGCGCCCCCGCTGGCGGCCTCGTACCCCCGCCCGGGGGTGGACGACGTCGCACTGCTCCTCTACACCTCGGGCACGACGGGTGTCCCGAAGGGCGTGCCCCTGCGGCACCGCAACCTCACCGCGAACATCGACCAGGGCCGCGCCTGGGTGCCGGGACTGCGCGAGGGCGAGGAGACCTTCCTGCTCGCCCTGCCGCTCTTCCACGCGTACGGCGTCACCGTGGGGATGCTCCTCGGCATCGACCTCGCCGCGACCCTCGTCCTCCTGCCCAAGCCCGAGGTGGGGCTGCTCATGGACGCCATCGAACGGGCCGTGCCGACGTTCGTGCCGGCGGTCCCGCCGCTCTACGAACGCATCGTCGACGAGGCGGAGCGGCGCGGGGTGAGCATCCGCGGCATCCGCTACGGCCTGTCGGGCGCGATGCCGCTGCCGGCCCCGCTCGTCGAGCGCTGGGAGGCGGCGACCGGTGGGTTGCTCGTCGAGGGGTACGGGCTCACCGAGACCTCACCCGTCGTCGTCGGCAACCCGATGACGACCGACCGGCGGCCGGGGTCGATCGGCGTGCCGTTCCCGAACGTCCAGGTGCGCATCGCCGACCCCGAGGACCTCGACCGAGAGGTGCCGCTCGGCGAGCGCGGCGAGCTGCTCGTCAAGGGCCCGCAGGTGTTCGACGGCTACCGCGGGATGCCGGAGGAGACGGCTGCCTCGTTCCACGACGGCTGGTTCCTCACCGGCGACGTCGTGACGATGGACGACAAGGGGTTCATCACGATCGTCGACCGGATCAAGGAGGTCATCATCACCGGTGGCTTCAACGTCTACCCCTCCGAGGTCGAGGCCGTCCTGCGCCTGCACCCGGGCGTGCGCGACGCCGCGGTCGTCGGGGTGATGCACCCCGAGAGCGGCAGCGAGGAGGTCGTCGCGGGCATCGTGCTCGACCCCGGCGCCCAGCTGGACCCCCAGTCGATCCACGACCACGCCCGCGAGTCCCTCACCGCGTACAAGGTGCCGCGACGCTACGTCGTGCTCGACGAGCTGCCCGTCAACGCGATGGGCAAGGTGCTGCGCCGCGAGGTGGTCAGGGAGATTCGAGGGCGGTGAGGTAGGCATCGGATGCCGCGTGCGCGGCATCCATGCGTTCCCTCATCTTCGCGATGCGCGCCAACCCGATCGACACGTTCGGGCTGCTGGCGGCGCCGCTGGGCAGCACGTGCAGCGCGACGTCGTCGGGGACGGACTCCATCTCGTGGACGAACCGGTGACGGCGGCCGATCTCGAAGGCGACGGTCGCGACCTCCCACGGCTTGGTCGGCACCTTCAGGGGTTGCTCGACCCGCCCGACCTGGAGCACGAAGATGCGGGTCGCGCCCAGGGCCAGGGCCCGGCCGATGGGGATGGAGTGCACGAGCCCGCCGTCGAGGTAGTGCCGGTCGTCGATCTTCACGGGCGGGAAGAGCCCGGGCACCGAGCACGACGCGACGACGGCATCGGTGAGGTCACCGTCGGTGAACCAGCGGCCGCTGGAGTCCTCGATGCAGGCGGCGACGCACTGGAAGGCGACCTCCAGCTCCTCGAACCGGCTGACCGGCAGGTAGCGCTCGATGACGTGGCGCAGCGGTGCGTTCGACAGCAGGTGGGTGCGGTACTTCGCGACCCGGGCGGCCTGGCGCATCGGGTTGTCGAGGAAGACCCCCTCGCGGACCACGGCCTCCCAGACGGCAGCGAGCCGCTCGGCCCCCTCGACCCCGGGGTCGGCGGCGATGAACGCCCCGTTCATGGCGCCGATGCTCGTGCCCAGGACCACGTCGGGGCGGATGCCGTGCTCGGCCAGCGCGCGCACCATGCCCACCTCGCTGGAGCCGAGCACCCCTCCGCCGCCGAGGACGTACGCGGTGAGCTCGTCGCGAGGCATGCCCCCAACCTACGGCTTGTGTCCGGCAGGTTGGTGGTCAGGGCAACCAACCTGCCGGACGTTGGCTGTCACCTCACCGGGTCACCGCGAGGATGCCGTGCGCCCCCCGCTCCGCGTCCGCCATGGCGTGCGTGACGAAGGGATACGAGCCGGGCTCGGTGGGGGACCACTCCACGAAGCCGCCCTGGGCGGGGGCCAGGCCGAGCACCTGGCTGCCACCGTCCGCGCCCTCGCTGCCCTTGCTCCCCTCGCCAGCGAGCGGCCCGCCGCCACGGCGCAGCACATACGCGCCCTCGCTCCACACCGTGTCGAACTGCCCGCCGACGACGTGGAAGGCCGACCCGCGGTTCGGGCCCGCGGCGAGCACCCACAGGCGCACCCGCTCCCCGACGCGCGCCGTCAGGGGTGCCGCGTCGTACTGGTTGGCCACGCCGTTGAAGACGACGGCGTCGGGGGTGTCGGCGGCTGCCGAGTCGGCGTCGACCTCCTTGATCGCCGTGGACCCGTCGCCGTCGACGTGCACCTCGGACTGCACGAGGACGTAGCTGCGGTCGACGGCGGGCAGCCCGTCGGGCTCGATGACGACCGCTCCGTGCATGCCTGCCGCGATGTGGGCGCTCATCGGCATCGTCGAGCAGTGGTACATCCAGATGCCGGCCCGCTGCGCCGTGAACCGGTAGGTGAGCGAACCCCCGGGTGGGATGGTGCGCATGACCTCGTCCGGGGCCCGCTCGCCCGCGTGGAAGTCGACCGAGTGCCCCATCGACCCCGTGTTGACCAGGGTCACGACGAAGGTGTCGCCCACCCGGCCGTGCAGGGTCGGCCCCGGCACGCCCCCGTTGAAGGTCCACCGCTTCTGCCGGATGCCGGGCGAGACCTCGAGCTCGACCTCCTCCACCGTGAGGGTCACCTCGCGCACGGTCGCGTCGTCAAGAGGCGGCAGGGCGGCATCGACGGCGCGGAACGCGGCATCCGGCTCCTGGCCGAGTCGGATGCCGTCGTCGGGCTCCGCGGCGACGGCACCACCGGCGCTGCTCGCCCCAGCGGTGCTCGTCCCGGCGGTGGATCCCTCGACGACGACGTCGAGGACCATGCCCATCCGGCGGTGGCCGATGATGGTGCACCACCCCTGACCGCTGGCTCCGACGACCCCGACGTCGAGGGTGGTCGAGCGGCCGGGCATCACGCGCTCGGTGCGCAGGTCGCCGCCGAAGGACAGGTCGTGGGGCGACCCTTCGTCGACGTTGACGAGGTCGATGACGAGGCGGTTGCCGGCGGGCACGGTGATGGAGGCCGGGGAGAAGGCCATGTCCCGGGCCTCGACGCGCACCCGGGTGGTCTCACCGGTCGGCGTGACCGATCCGGCCCCGGTCAGGCCGGCCGCGGCGACCGAACCCGGGCCACCGGCATCCGACGCGGGGCCGAGGCCAGCAGCGGCCGGGTCGACGGCGACGCCGAGGGTCAGCGTGAGCGCGATGGTGGCGACCCCGGCGACGAGCTGCCCCGGTGACCACACCCGCGGCTCGGGCCCGACCCGTTCGGGGCGCACCGGGTGCTCGGCGACGGTGGCGACGAGGGCCCGGCGGGCCGCGACGGCCGCCTTCACGGCGCGCAGCAGGAGGGGGACGAACGCGGCCAGCGCCACGAGGACGAGGGTCGAGGTGGCGACCCGGACCGCGCTGGGGACGGGCAGGAGGCAGACGAGCAGGCCGAGGTTGACGACGGTCACCCGCCAGACGGCGCCCCGGTTGAGCTCGGCCGATGCCGCCCGCACGACCGACGGCCCGCCGCCGAGCACCGTCGGCACGAGGTGGCTCAGCGCGCCGGCGAGGAGCTGGGCCCCGAAGCCCGCGGCGACGACGGCCGCGACGACGCCGTACCCGTCGGCCACCTCGGCCCACGAGTCGGCGGTGGCGACCCGCCACCCGACGAGCCCGAGCGCCACCGCACCCCAGGCGAGGGCGGCGGTCACCGACCACGTCGCGAAGAAGCGGGGCGGGGCCTGACGTGCCGGTGCGAGCAGCGCCCGGCCCCACCAGCCAAGCCCGGCGGCGTAGAGGGCGAGACCGACCAACGTTGCGACGCGCGAGCCCAGCGCCGCCCCGGACCCGGTGACGGCGACCGCCGTGACGAGCACCGGCAGCGCCTGCCGCGCGAGGCGCTCGGCGCGCTCGTCGATCCGGGTGCGCAGCATCGTCGGCCACAGCGTGACGAGGGTGCCGGTCACCGTCAGCCCGATCCAGCCCAGCACCATGACCATCGAGTGCGCGACGAGCACGCGCCCGTGGGTGGTGTCGTCCAGGCCGCGGGCGAGCCACGCCCCGAGGGTCGCGCCGACGGGCACGCAGGCGGCGGCCGCCAGGTAGTAGCGCACGGTGATGCGGAACCGCCCCGGCAGCGCGTGCCGCAGTCGCCGCCACAGCTGGATGCCGTGCCAGCCCACCGCGCTCGACACCGCCACCGCCCCGGCGACGGTCAGCGGCCACAGCGAGGTCGGCACACCGACGAGCACCGCCGCCTGACCGGCGACGAGCAGGCCGATCCGCGCGTTCTGCCGAGCCCGTTCGTCGAGGGACGTCGGGGTCTTCAGGAGGGCCTGGGCGAAGTGGGTGCTCCACACCATGGCCGAGTGGGTGAGGGCACCGAGGAGCACGAGGTGCACCATCAGCCAGCTCGCGGCCGGCACGAACGGGTGGACGAGGGCGACGAGGACGGCGAGGCCGAGCCAGACCACGCCCGGCCGGTCGCGCAGCGCCCACCGACCTCGGGAGGCGCCGGGTGGCCCGGTGCGGCCCTGGCGGGTGGGTCGGGCTGCTGCGGTCGTGGTGCCGGGGGGCTCGAGGGTGGTCACGCGGGGACGCTCCGGGGGTGGCGGACGGGGAGTGCGACCGAGGCCGCGGCGGTGAGGGGGAGCAGGAGCAGGGCGACGGTGGTGAGCACGCCACCGGCCTGGGCGAGGCGGGTCTGGCCGACGAGGTCGCCGCAGACGCGGACCGCGAGCCCGGCGTGCAGGACGACGAGGGGGGCCCAGAGCACCCGTCGGTACGGCAGCGGGCGGCGCAGGACGGAGGGGAGGATGACCGGCGCGTGCGCGAGGACCATGCTCATGGCGAAGCCGAGGAAGACCGTGTGCACGAGGAGGTCGTGGGCCGCGCGGGTCGTCGGCACCCCGGTGACGGCCCAGGCGACTCCGGCCACGGTGAGCCACCCGTATCCGGCGAGCATCGCCACCGCGCTGAAGCGGGGCAGGCCGGTGGAGCGCACGGTGCGGCGGGCGACGTCGCGGGGGGCGAGCCACGCCACGAGGGCGAGCAGGGCCACCCCGAAGGCGCGGCTCCCCGGGCCCGGTGCGACGAGCGCCCACGTCGCCGCGAGGGCGAGCCCGGTCGCGAGCCAGAGCAGGGTCGTCCCTGCGGTGCGGGGGAGGTGGAACCGGGCGAGCTCGACCCGTTCGGCGGCGATCGTCAGCACGACGAACCCCGCGAGCAGCGGCACGACGACCGAGGCCTCGACCCGCACCCAGGCCAGCGCCGCGAGCACGGCGAGGCACGCGGCGAGCACCTGGACGAGCACCTCGTCGTCGCGACGCCGTCGCCACAGCGCGACCAGGACCGCGACGAGGGCGACCGTCCCGTCGAGGAGCAGCATCCGGCCCAGGAGGGGCGGCACCGGCGCGACGAGCGCCACCCCGCCGAGGCCGAGCAGCACCGGTGCGGCGTACCCCCAGGCCGCGCGCAGGGCGACGGCCCGCTCGAGGGCGATGAGCGTGCCGAGGAAGCCGAGCACCATGAGCGGCCCGTGCACGTCGGGCAGCGCCGCTGCGTCGAGCGGCGCGGGGACCCCCATCCGCAGCAGCCCGGCATCGAGCCCGGCGAGGAGGCTTGCCCCGGCCGGCAGCAGCAGCCAGGCCCGGTGCGGCGTCGTCATGGTCGGCTGGGGGCGGCCGGGGTCAGCGCGGTCACCCGCTCCCACTCCATGCCCGCGAAGGCGATGGCCGCTGCGGGGAAGAGGCCGTTCTCCTCGCGGTCGATGTGGTGGCGCAGGGCCAGCTCGAAGGCGGGGAAGGACGCGTGGTCGCCACCGCGCACCGCCGCCAGCGCGGCATCCAGTGCGGTGTGCTCGGCGCACAGGGAGCCCACGTGCTCGGTGAACTCCTCGTCCTCGGCGAGCACCGCGAAGAGGCCGGCCTCCTCGGCACCCGTGTGCGGGTGGAGCAGCCCGGCCAGGGCGTCGGCAGCCGCGACGACGGCGGTGTTGTCGCCGTGCTCGCAGGCCCGGCGCAGCACCCCGGAGGCGTTGATGATGTCGACGTGCTCGGCCATGAAGCGGCCGATGACGTCGATGCTCTCGCACCCGCAGTACGAGCACACGGCGACGACCTGCCGCTCAGGCGCGGGTGAGCCGCAGGCGCCAGGCGTCGGGACCCTCGTCGAGGTAGCGAACGGTGACCGCTCCGGCCTCGCGGTCGGCGATCTGGGCCAGCAGCGGCTTGGGGTCGTGCGGGGCGACGAGGTCGAGGGAGCCGCCGCTCGGGATCGCGGAGAGCGCACCGAATACCGTGGCGTGCCGGATGGCGTGCGGGACGGCCCGCACGTCGAGCTCGGGGATGCCGTGGTCGCTCTCGTTGCAGCCGCACGCGTGCTGGCCGCCGCCGGCGAGGGGAAGGGTGGTGTGTTCCATCTGGTCCTCCGGTGTCTGATTATCTACAATGACATTGTGAAAAATACTCCGCCGATGGGTCCTTCTCCAAGTCGGGTGCTCGGGGATGCCGGTGAGCCGACCCCGCCGCCGCTGGATCCCGCGCGCCTGCGGGTGCTGCGAGAGCTCGCCGGGGCCGATCGCGCGTGCACGGTGGGCGAGCTGGCGCAGGCGCTCGGCGGCCACCCCAACACCACCCGCCACCACCTGCGGGCCCTGCTCGCCGCGGGGCTGGTCCAGGTCCCCGACGCCGCCGACGAGGCAGGTCCGATCGGCGCCGGGAGCGTTCGCGAGGGTGGTCGCGGCCGGCCGGCTGCCCGGTACGTCGTGACGCCGCAGGGGCGGCGCACGGCATCCGGCGTCGTCGAGGGTGACCCCGCGGCGGAGGAGTACCTCGCGCTCGCGGGCGCCTTCGCCGACCGGCTGGCCGCGCTCGGCGTGGACACCTCGGAGGAGTCCAGGGCCGTGGGCCGGGCGTGGGGTGCGAGCCTGGCGGCGCGCGATGTCACGGCGGCTGGTGGGGGTCTCCCGGGGCAGCCGCGTGAGCAGGTGGTGGCGCTGCTGCACCGCCTCGGGTTCTCACCCGTCGTGCGCCCGACGCCCGATCGTGACGACGGTCGCGAGGTCGAGCTGCGCACCTGTCCGCTGCTCGATGCGGCGCGACGGCATCCCGAGGTGGTGTGCCAGGTCCATGCCGGGCTGGTGAGCGGTGCGGATGCCGCGTACGGCGGGTCGGGGGAGGGCGTGCGGCTCGTGCCGTTCGCCAGTCCGGGTGCATGTCACCTCAGGCTGGCGTCGGCCCGGTAACCTCACCCCATGAGCGGCGCCGCGATCTTCGACCTTGACCGCACGTTGCTCCAGGGCGGCACCGGCCCACTGCTGTCGCGAGCGATGTACGACCTCGGCGTCGTCACCCGCAAGCTGCCCGGCGAGAAGCTGCTGTACGGCATGTTCGACCTCATCGGTGAGACGCTGCCGTCGATCTTCCTGGCCCGGCAGGCCACCCTGGTCGCCAAGGGGCGCGAGATGGCCACGTTCGACGAGGCGGCCGTGGCGGCCGCCGAGGCGATCGCCGAGGTGGTGCACCCCTTCGCGTTGGCGCTCATCGAGCAGCACCAGGCCGCCGGGCGGCCCGTCGTGCTCGCGACCACCACGCCGTACCACCTCATCAAGCCGTTGGCTGATCGGCTGGGCTTCGACCACGTCATCGCCACGCGTTACACCATCAACGACGAGGGCAGGTTCGACGGCTCGATCACGGGCAACTTCGTGTGGTCGCGGGGCAAGATCGCCGCGGTGCGCGAGTGGGCCGAGCGCGAAGGCATCGACCTCGCCGAGAGCTTCGCCTACTCCGACTCGATCTACGACCTGCCCCTGCTCTCGGCCGTGGGGTCGCCCAACGCGGTCAACCCTGATCCGCGGCTGACCCTGTATGCCGTGGCGCGCGGATGGCCGATCGTGCACTTCGACGTCTCGCCCGGGGTCTTCAAGGTGCCGGTGCTGGGCATCGAGCTGCAGCGGCTGCTCTTCCTGGCGAGCCCGCCGCTGCTCACGCCGTACGCCCGCTTCGACATCGCCGGCATCGAGAACATCCCCCGCACCGGCCCGGCGATCCTCGTCGCCAACCACCGGTCCTACTTCGACCTGCAGACGATGATCCAGGTGCTGCGGGCCTCGGGGCGCACTGCCCGCGGGTTGGGCAAGAAGGAGATCTTCGACGTCCCCGGCCTCGGCGCGATCGCCACGGCCCTGGGCGGCATCGCCGTCGACCGCGGCACGAGCGGGCAGGACTCGTTCGAGAACGCCGCGGTCGCCCTCGAGGGCGGCGAGCTGGTCGCGCTCATGCCGCAGGGGACGATCCCGCGTGGCGAGAAGTTCTACGACCCGGTGCTCAAGGGCAAGACGGGCGCTGCGCGGCTGGCCGCGATCACGCGGGCACCGGTCATCCCGATCGGCATCTGGGGCAGCGAGCAGGTGTGGCCCCGGTCGGCGGCCGTGCCGAACGTCCTCAACGTCACCAACCCGCCGAAGGTTCGCGTCCGTGTCGGTGAGCCGGTCGAGCTGAAGTACCGCTCACCCGCGGCCGACACCAAGCGCATCATGGCCGCGATCGTCGACTGCCTGCCCCCGCAGGCCCGCGAGCACCGCGTGCCCACCGAGGAGGAGATCCGGCTCGCCACCCCGGGCAGCTGACCGGAACTCGCTCACGGGCCTCCCCCTTCCCTCCCGTCCCACCCCCGTGGGTCGATTTGACGAGGTGCACTCACTGAGGAGTACCTTACTTAGGTAAGGCTCACCTCTTGGAACGGGGCACGTGGATGTTCGTCAGCAACGCCCTCATCGGGTTGCGCGAGGGCCTGGAGGCAGCGCTCGTCGTCGTCATCCTGCTGGCTTTCCTCAAGAAGACCGACCGCACGTGGGGGATCCCCTACGTGTGGGCCGGGGTCGGCACGGCCGTCGCCCTCTCCGTGACGTTGGGTGCGGTGTTGACCTACGGCACGCGGCAGCTGACCTTCGAGGCCCAGGAACTCGTCGGGGGCATCGCCAGCATCATCGCCGTCGCGTTCGTCACCGTCATGGTGTTCTGGATGAAGTCGGCCGCCCGCGGCCTCTCCGGTGAGCTCAAGGGGCAGCTCGACAAAGCCCTCGACCTCGGCCCCCTGGCCGTTGCCCTCGTCGGCTTCCTCGGGGTCGGCCGTGAGGGCCTGGAGACCGCGATCTTCTTCTACGCCACCGCCCAGGCTGCGGGAGCCGGCAACAACGTCCCGCTGCTGGGCTGGCTCGTGGGCTTCGCCGGAGCCATCGCCCTCGGGGTCCTCATCTACCGCGGCGCGCTGCGCATCGACCTCGGCCGCTTCTTCAGGTACACCGGCATCGCGCTCATCTTCGTCGCCGGCGGCATCCTGTCGTACGGCATCCACGACCTCCAGGAGGCGGGCCTCCTCCCGGGCCTGAGCACCCTCGCCTTCGACGTCTCGGGGGTCATCGACCCGGGGGCGTGGTACGCCGTCCTGCTCAAGGGAACGCTGAACTTCACTCCGGCGACCACGGTCCTGCAGGCCATCGCCTGGGTGCTCTACGTCAGCACGGTCCTGTTCTTCTTCCTGCGCCCCTCCCGCCCGGCCAGCACGCCCGCCACCGCACCCGCGCCCACGGTCACCCCCGCGGCCACCACCAGGAGCCTCCCGTGATCGCCCGCCCTCCCCTGCGCGTCGTCGCCCTGATCGCGGCGCCCGCCGCCCTGGCCCTGGGTGCCTGCTCCGGTGCCACGACGTCGGATGCCGCCAGCGGCACCTCGGGCGGTGCCATCACCGTCACCGCGACCGACACCACCTGCGAGGTCTCCCGTACCGAGGCACCGGCTGGCCGGGTCGAGTTCACCGTGACGAACACGGGCAGCAAGGTCAACGAGTTCTACGTCTACGCCGAGGGCGACCGGATCCTGGGTGAGGTCGAGAACATCGCCCCCGGCCTGACTCGCACGTTCCACGTCGAGCTCGCCGAGCCGGGCACGTACGAAACCGCCTGCAAGCCGGGGATGGTGGGCGACGGCATCCGGGCGCCCTTCACCATCACCGGTGAAGCGGCGGCGCCCAGGAGCGACGACGAGAACCTCACGGCAGCGACCACCGAGTACCAGCGCTACGTGGCGAGCCAGGCTGACGCTTTCCTGGCCGGCACCAGCGAGTTCGTCGCCCTCGTCAAGGCCGGCAAGGTCGACGAGGCCAAGGCGCTCTACCCCACGGCCCGCTCCTCCTGGGAGCGCATCGAGCCGGTGGCCGAGTCGTTCGGCGACCTCGACCCGAAGATCGACGGCCGCGCCGAGGTCGAGGCGGAGGGAATGGAGTTCACCGGCTTCCACCGCCTCGAGCGCGACCTCTGGGAGACCGGGCTCCAGCCCGATTCCGCGGCGATGGCCGACCGCCTGCTGGCCGACGTCACCGAACTCGTCACCAGGGCCAAGGCCGTCGAGCTCAACCCGCTGCAGCTCGCCAACGGGTCCAAGGCGCTGCTCGACGAGATCGCCACCGGCAAGATCACCGGCGAGGAGGAGCGCTACAGCCACACCGACCTGTGGGACTTCGAGGCCAACGTCGAGGGCTCCACGGCGGCCATCGCGGCGCTGCGTCCCTATCTCGCCACCGCTGACCCGGCGCTCGTCGCGACCATCGACGAGCGGGGCAAGGCCCTCAGCGACCTGCTCGAGACCTACCGCGAGGGCGACGGGTTCGTGCTGTACACCGACCTCACCCCGCAGGACGTCAAGAAGCTGACCACCGCCCTCGACGCCTTCTCCGAGCCGGTCGCGACCGTCGCTGGCGTCGTGGCCAGGGGATGAGCGGTTCCACCCGCCGGGCGGTCATCGCCAGCGGCGCCGGGGCGGCCGTGGCCGGTGCCGCGGCAGGGCTGGCGTATGCCGCTCGCCCGTCGGCCGCCGCCGCCTCACCGGCCGCCGGGGGTGGCGGGGCCGGGGCCGATGCGGGGATCGTCGCCTTTCGGGGGGAGCGACAGGCCGGCATCACGACGGCTGCGCAGGACCGGCTGCACCTCGTCGCGCTCGACGTCGTCACCGACGACCCCGACCGGCTGCGTGACCTGCTGACCCGTTGGACCCGGGCTGCTGAGCGGATGACGTACGGGGCCGAGGCCGCCCCGGGCGGCGTCGTCGGCGGGGGCCCGTGGAACGTGCCCGAAGACACCGGTGAAGCGCTGGACCTGGCACCCGGGCACCTGACGGTGACCATCGGCTACGGCCCGTCGCTGTTCGACGAACGGTTCGGCCTGGCCGACCGGCGACCCGAGGCGCTGCGCGACCTGCCAGCGTTCCTGGGTGACGACCTCGACCCGGCGACGTCGGGCGGGGACATCGTCATCCAGGCCTGCTCCGACGACCCCCAGGTCGCGGTGCACGCGGTGCGCAACCTGGTGCGGCTCGGCTTCGGTGTGGTGACGGTGCGCTGGAGCCAGCTCGGGTTCGGGCGCACGTCCTCGACCTCGCGCAGCCAGGCCACCCCCCGGAACATGTTCGGGTTCAAGGACGGCACCGCCAACATCACGGCCGAGGACGCCGCCGCCCTCGACGAGCACGTCTGGGTCGCCCCCGAGGACGTCGCGGGCACGGCCGACTGGCTGGCTGGCGGGACCTATCTCGTGGCGCGGCGCATCCGCATGCACATCGAGGTCTGGGACCGCACCCCGCTCATGGAGCAGGAGCAGGTCTTCGGCCGGGACAAACGCGTCGGGGCGCCGCTCGGCGGGACGGACGAGTTCGAGGAGCCGGACTTCACCCGGCTGGGCACCGACGGGATGCCGCGCATCCCCGCGACGTCGCACATCCAGCTGGCCCACCACAGTCGCCTCGGCGGGGTGCGCATCCTGCGCCGCGGCTACAACTTCACCGACGGCACCGACGGGCAGGGCCACCTCGACGCCGGCCTGTTCTTCATCGCCTTCATGCGTGACGCGCACCGGCAGTTCGTGCCGATGCAGCGGGCCCTGGCCCGGTCCGACGCCCTGAACGAGTACGTCGAGCACACGGGGTCGGCGCTGTTCGCGTGCCCTCCGGGTCTGGGGCCGGACGACGACTGGGGATCCCAGCTCTTCACCTGACCCCGGATGCCGGGTGGCCGGCATCCGACGAATGACCCGGGGGTAGCGGTGCGCGGCCTCCGGGCGACAGGCTGACCCCATGACCGCACCCACGACCGTCGTGCTCTTCGGTGCCACGGGGGACCTCGCCAAGCGCAAGCTCATCCCGGGGCTGCTGCACCTCTTCCAGTCCGGGCTCGTCGACGACCTGCGCGTCGTCGGCACCAGCCTCGACGAGATGAATGGCGATGCCTTCCGGGACCTGGCGCTGATCGCCATTCGCGAGCACAGCACCCGCGACATCAGTGACGCCGACTGGCGCGAGTTCGCCCAGCGGTTGGACTACGTGTCGATCTCCGCCGGGCCGGAGGCTCTGCGCGAGGCCGTGGCGCGGGCCGAGGCGCTCCTGCCGGGCGAGGTCAACCAGCGCCTGCACTACCTCTCGGTGCCGCCCAAGGCCGCCCTGGCCGCGGTGCGCACCATCGCCGAGGCCGACCTCGCGGTGCGCAGCCGGGTGGTCATGGAGAAGCCGTTCGGCACCGACTACGCGTCAGCGGTCTCCCTCAACGCCCAGCTGCACGAGGTGTTCGACGAGGAGCAGATCTTCCGCATCGATCACTTCCTCGGCAAGGAGGCTGCGCAGAACATCCTCGCCTTCCGGTTCGCCAACGGTCTGTTCGAGCCGATCTGGCACCGGAACAGCATCTCCCACATCGAGATCGACGTGCCCGAGACCCTTGGCCTGACGCAGCGGGGCGACTTCTACGAGGCGACCGGTGCCTACCGCGACATGGTCGTGACGCACCTGTTCCAGATCCTCGCGTTCACCGCGATGGAGCCGCCGACCTCGCTCGAGCCGAGCGCGATCAGCCGGGAGAAGAACAAGGTCTTCCGCTCGATGCAGCCCATCCAGCCGAGCGACGTCGTGCGCGGGCAGTACACCGGCTACCACGACGAGCCCGGGGTGAAGCCCGACTCGGAGACCGAGACCTTCGTCGCGCTGAAGTGCTTCGTCGACAACTGGCGCTGGGCCGGCGTGCCGTTCTACCTGCGCACCGGCAAGCGGATGGCCGAGGGGGCGCGCATCATCTCCATCGCCTTCCGCGAGCCCCCGCAGTCGATGTTCCCGCCGGGCTCTGGGGTCGGCGACAACGGGCCGGACCACCTGACCTTCGACCTCGCCGACAAGTCGCGCATGTCGCTGTCCTTCTACGGCAAGCGGCCCGGGCCGGGCTTTCGGCTCGACAAGCTCTCGATGCAGTTCTCCATGCAGGAGACGTCGTGGGCGGGTGCGGTGCTCGAGGCCTACGAGCGGCTCATCTACGACGCGGCACGCGGCGACCGAACCCTGTTCACCTCGGCATCCGGCATCGAACGTCTCTGGGAGATCTCCCAGCCGCTGCTCGACAACCCCCCGACCGTGCGGCCCTACTCGCAGGGCACCTGGGGGCCGAACCAGATCCACCAGCTCATCTCGCCGTACACGTGGCGCCTGCCCTTCGAGCGGGCCTGGCGCGAACGCAAGTTCTGACCCCGATCGCTGGGAGCCCGGCGTGCCCTCCGAGGTGCTGCGTGCGGTCAGGCGGCGGTGTTGCTGCGGCCGCTCTCGGTGCGCACGATGAGCGCCCGCGGCTGCACCTCGATCTGGATGTGCCGGGCCTCGCCGATGATGTCGCCGTCGAGCTCGACCATCTGGTCGTGGTCGACGTGCACCTCGATCTCGCGGCAGCGGTAGCGGTCCAGGGTCTGGGTCGAGCGGCCGCTCTTGGCCAGCACCCGCGCGGCGACCGACACCCACGCGGCCAGGCCCCGAGGGGCGATGACGACGACGTCGAGCGTGCCGTCGTCGGGCTCGGCGTCGGGCATGAGGTTGATGCCGCCGGTGAGCTTGCCGCAGTTGCCGATGAGCACGGTGCGCGCCCGGACGGTCATGGGCGGTGCGCCGTCGATGCTCACTCGCGCCTTGAACCGCTCGACGAGGAGGTTCTTCAGCCCGGCGGGGACGTAGGCCGTCCAGCCGATCCGGGCCTTGAGCTGCTCCGAGGTGTCCTCCATGATCGCGGCGTCCAGCCCGAGGCCGGCCATGACGAGGAACGCGTGGCGGTCCGGCCCCGTCGACGACCCCTCACCGACGTGCTCGTCGAGGTGGGAGTCCTCAGGGTCCAGGGTCAGCCACCCGGCGTCGATGTGGCGGTTGCGGCCGGTCAGCGCAACGGTCACGGCCCGGGCGAGGTCGTCGGTCGGCAGCTCGAGGTTGCGGGCCAGCAGGTTGCCGGTGCCTCCGGCGAGCAGCCCCATCGGCACACCGGTGCCGATCATCTCCTGGGCGACCGCGCGCACGGTGCCGTCGCCACCGAAGGCGCAGACGACGTCGACCTTCTCCTCGAGGGCCTGGCGGGTCTGCCCGAAGCCGACGTCGTGCTCGGTCGTGGGGAGGAACAACGGCTCGGCCCACCCCTGGTCAGCGCACACCCCGGCGATGGTCGCCTTCTGTGTGGACCCGTCCCCGTCGAGCTTCGTGGGGTTGAGCACGACCGCCAGCTGTTTCTTGGGCGGGGCGGGTGCCTCCTCCTCGCGGCGGAAGCTGTCTCGGGCAGGACGACTCGCCGCGGCCCGCGCGTCGCGGCGTGACGCCAGGACGAGCCAGGCGCCCATCCCGACGAAGACGACGGCGACGGCGATGCCCACCCAGGTCCACCACGCGTCTGACACAGAGTGGAAGGTACCGCACGATCTGGGTGGATCAGGTCGGCCGTAGTCTGCGGATCATGACGTCCTCCTCGCCCGACGCAGCACCCGAGCCACTGGTCGACCCCGCCATCACCCCCGATGACAAGGACTGGACCTGGACGCTGCGTGAGCGGTGCCCCGACTGCGGGTTCCTGGCGACCGACGTCGCGCCGGCCGACATCGCGCGCCACGTCACGGCATCCACCGCACCCTGGGAGCAGGTGCTGACCCGCAGCGACGCGACGGCTCGGCCCGATCCGGCCACCTGGTCGCCGCTGGAGTACGCCTGTCACGTGCGCGACGTCTGCCGCCTGTTCGAGCAGCGGGCCCGCCTCATGCTCGAGCAGGACGCGCCAACCTTCGACAACTGGGACCAGGACGAGACCGCCGTCGCCAACCGCTACGGCGAGCAGGACCCCGCCGTCGTGGCCCGCGAGCTGATCGAGGCCGCGGCCGGGTTGGCGGGTGTGTACGCGGGCGTCGCGGGTCAGGACTGGGAGCGCACCGGCATCCGCTCGAACGGCTCGCTGTTCACGGCCGCCACGCTCGGGCAGTACGGGCTGCACGACCTCGTGCACCACCTGTGGGACGTTGGGGTCGACCTCGGGTGAGCCCTGAGCTGATCTACCTGCTGCTCGGCGGCTCGCTGCTGCTCGCCGCGGTCCTCCCGCGCGTGCTGCACAGGTGGGCGCTGTCGGCGCCGATGGTGCTCGTCGCGACGGGCATGCTCGTCGGCCTCCTTCCCGCGTGGGATGCCGTGGTGCTCGACCCGGTCGCGGCTCGCCCGGTCATCGAGCACGTCACCGAGCTCACGGTGCTCGTCGCGCTCATGGGGGTGGGGCTGGCCCTGGACCGGCCGTTGCGGTGGTGCAGCCGCGAGTCCTGGCGGTCGTGGTCACCGGCCTGGCGCCTGCTCGGCATCGCGATGCCGCTGACGATCGCGGGGGTGGCGCTGCTCGCGTGGGGGCCGCTCGGGGTCGCGGCGCCCGCGGCGGTGCTGCTCGGGGCGGCCCTGGCGCCGACCGACCCGGTGCTCGCCTCGGACGTCCAGGTCGAGGGGCCGACCCTCGAGGGTGCCGTCGACGAGATCGACGAGGACGACGAGGTGCGCTTCGCCCTGACGAGCGAGGCCGGGCTGAACGACGGGCTGGCGTTCCCGTTCGTGTACGCCGCGATCTTCCTCGCGTCGGTCGGGTCGGTGTCGCAGTGGTGGGCGGGGTGGCTCGCGTGGGAGCTCGTCGGCAAGGTCGTCGTCGGGGTGCTCGTGGGGGTGGCCGTCGGGTGGGTGCTGGCGCGGATCGCGTTCCGGGCACCGGCCCGCTCGCTGCGCCTCGCCGAGGTCGGTGAGCCGCTGCTCGCGCTGGCGGCCCTGCTCCTCGCTTACGGCGCCAGCGAGGTGGCCGGCGGCTACGGCTTCCTCGCGGTGTTCGCCTGTGCGCTCACGGTGCGTGCGGCCGAGCGCGACCACGACTACCAGCGCCACATGCACGACGTCATCGACCGGCTGGAGACGCTGCTGACCCTGGTGGTGCTGCTCGGCCTCGGGTTCGCGTTGACCAACGGCCTGCTGGCCCACCTCGACTGGCGCGGGATGCTCATCGGGGTGTCGCTGGTGGTCGTCATCCGGCCCGTCGCGGGATACCTGGCGTTCCTCGGCCACCGCACCCAGGTCGGGGATGCCGGGCTGGACCACCGCGAGCGGCTCGTCGTCGCGTTCTTCGGGGTCCGTGGGGTCGGGTCGCTGTACTACGTCGCCTATGCGGCCGGGGCCGCCTCCTTCCCCGAGGAGCGGTGGCTCTGGTCGACGGTCGGCTTCACGGTGGTGCTGTCGGTCGTGGTGCACGGCGTGCTCGCGACGCCGGTCATGCGACGGCTCGACGCCGCGCGAGGTGAGCCCACGGCATCCGCCCTGGGTTGAGGGCTCGGTGCCGCGGGGGTTCGCGAGGGCGAAACGGGGATGCGCCAGGGCTCGCAGTGGCCCCACACTGGTCGGATGCCGTCCGTCTCCACCCTCGCCGCGTTCGCCGTCGCATCGGTCATCATCATCGCGATCCCCGGCCCGAGCGTGCTGTTCACCATCGGCCGGGCCCTGTCGGCCGGGCGGCGCGAGGCGCTGCTCACGGTGGTGGGCAACGCGCTCGGCATCCTGACCCAGATCTGTGCGCTCGCCATCGGCCTCGGGCCGCTCATCGCCGCGAGCACGGTCGCCTACACGGCGCTGAAGGTCGTGGGGGCGGGCTACCTGATCTGGCTCGGTGTGCAGGCGATCCGCAACCGTCGGGCCCTGGCCACCGCGTTCGAGGCCGGGGTGCCGGTCACGGCGCCGAGCCTGCACGCGGTGCGGGCCGGGTACGTCGTCGGGGTCACCAACCCGAAGACCATCGTGTTCTTCGCGGCGCTGCTGCCCCAGTTCGTCGTGCCGACCTCGGCCGTGCTGCCCCAGCTCGTGGCGCTGGGCGCGGTGTTCGCCGTGCTGGC
>JAGNQK010000186.1 GCA_017989115.1 Dermatophilaceae bacterium
TGGGACACATGGGGGTGAAGATCGCTGCGGCGATGGGCGCCACCGTCACGACCATCTCGCGCTCGGACGCCAAGGCGGCGGATGCCGTTGCGCTGGGTGCGCGTGCCCACATCGCCACGAGCGACCCGGACGCGATGCGCGCGGCCAAGGGCACCTTCGACATCGTGCTCAACACGGTGAGCGCGGACATCCCGATCGCCGACTACGTGCGACTGCTCAAGCCCAACGGGGTCGTGGTCAACGTCGGGCTCCCGCCGTCGCCGTACTCGATCTCCCCGGGGTCGCTCATCGGTGGCAACAAGGCCGTCGCCGGGTCGTCGATCGGTGGGATCGCCGAAACCCAGGAGATGCTCGACTTCTGCGCCGAGCACGGCATCGCCGCGACGATCGAGGTCGTGTCAGCGGCCGATGTCAACGAGGTCTGGGACCGGGTGGTCGACGGTGACGTGCGCTACCGGGCCGTCATCGACACGAGCACCATCACCCCGGCCTGACGGTCCTGCTGCCGCGGGACTGCACGACGCAGACTGCACGAAATCGGGGTGATCACCCCGACTTCGTGCAGTCCACCCGTCGTCAGTCCAGCCGAACGCGCTCGCCGACGCGCGGGACCACCGCTGTCCAGCCCAGCTCACGCGCGACGCGGTCGGCGAGGGCCCGTGAGGCCACCGGCTCACCGTGCACGGCGTACAGCGTCGTGGGCGGTGTCTCGACCCGGCTCAGCCACTCGATGACCTCGTCGGAGTCGGCATGCACCGAGAACTCCTGGTCGTCCACGATCTCGGCGCGCACGGGCACGTAGCGGCCGTGCATCTTGACCTCCCGGGCGCCTTCGAGCAGGTCCCGCCCACGGGTCCCCACGGCCTGGTAGCCCGTGAGGACGACGCAGTTGCGGGGGTCGCCGAGCTGGTGTGCCAGGTGGTGCACGACCCGCCCACCGGTCGCCATCCCGGAGGCCGAGATGATGATGCACGGATGGCGCGGCTCGTTCAGCGCCTCCGACTCGACCGCGTTGCGCACGATGCGCAGGTCCGGGACGCCCAGGGTGTCGAGCTCCCAGCGGGGCGGCAGCAGGCCGGGATCGACCGTCGCCAGGTAGCGGCGGTAGACGTCCAGGGCCCGGTGCGCCATCGGGCTGTCGAGGTAGACGGGCACGGTGGGGACGGCACCACTGGTCATCAGCTCCCCGACCCGCAGGAGGACGAGCTCGGTCCGGTCGATGGCGAAGGCGGGGACGAGCACGGTGCCGCCTCGCGCGAGAGTGCGGCGGATGGCGCCGGCCAGCACGTCGTCCGCCGGGTCGGGGGACCGTGGTGGGTGAGTGCGGTCGCCGTAGGTCGACTCGACGACGATGACGTCGGCCGACGGAGGGTTCTCGCGGCGAGGCACCAACGGGTGGTCCGCGCGGCCCAGGTCGCCGCTGAACAGCACGGTCGACCCGGCTGCGTCCACGAGCACGCTCGTCGCACCGAGGATGTGCCCCGCCGAATGAAGGGTCACGGTGACGTCCTCTGTCAGGGGGACGGCGTCGTGCAGCGGCACCGGGCGCAGCAGCGGGAGGGTCTGCTCCACGTCGAGCTCGTCGTAGAGGGGCAACGCCGGACGGTGTCGGGAGAACCCCGCCTGGTTGGCGTACCCCGCGTCCTCCTCCTGGATTCGAGCGCTGTCACGCAGCACGATCGCCGTGAGCTCAGCCGTCTGGTCCGTGCAGATGACCGGCGCCGCCAAGCCGTCGCGAACCAGCCGGGGCAGGTAGCCGCAGTGGTCGAGGTGCGCATGGGTCAGCACGACGCCGTCGAGGCTGGCCGGGTCGACCGGGAGCACGTCCCAGTTGCGCTGCCGCAGCTCGCGAAGTCCCTGGTAGAGACCTGCGTCGACGAGCACGCGAGAGGCGCCGGTCTCGACGAGGAAGCGGCTGCCGGTGACGGTGCCGGCAGCCCCCCAGAACGTCAGGGTGGGGCTGCTCACGCCTCCATCGTCCTCCCCGCGTGCGTGCGGGGACAGTGGTGGCGGGGGACTGGTTCCTCACACCCGCTCGCGTGCCGGCGCGGCGCGCCCGACGACGAAGGGCCGCAACCGGAAGCCGGTGCGGCCCTTCGTCGGCAGGTCTCAGCTGGTGGTCTCGCCCGAGGCGCTGCCGCCACTGGTGCGGCGACGGTTGCGGGTGCGGCGGGGACGGCTCGCGCCCTCAGCGGGTGCGTCACCGTCGCGCGAGGACGGACGAGCGGCATCCGAGCGTCGGTCACCGCCGCGGCCGCGGTCCCCACGGTCGTTGCCGCGCTCGTTGCCGCGGCCGCCCGACGGGCCCCGACGACCGGCACCCTTGCCGGTCTCGCCGAGGTCCTCGAGGGTTTCGGCACCGAGGCCGGCGCGGGTCTGCTGCGCGCGGGGGAGGCGGCCCTTGCTGCCCTCGGGGATGTCGAGGTCGGTGAACAGGTGCGGTGAGCTGGAGTAGGTCTCCTGCGGCTCGGGCATGCCGAGGTCGAGCACCTTGTTGATCATCGCCCAGCGGTGCAGGTCGTCCCAGTCGACGAACGTCACGGCGATGCCGGTGTTGCCGGCGCGTGCCGTGCGACCGATGCGGTGCAGGTAGGTCTTCTCGTCCTCGGGGCACTGGTAGTTGATCACGTGGGTGACGTTCTCGACGTCGATGCCGCGCGCAGCGACGTCGGTGGCGACGAGGATGTCGACCTTGCCGTTGCGGAAGGCGCGCAGCGCCTGCTCGCGAGCGCCCTGACCGAGGTCGCCGTGGATGGAGGCGGCGGCGAACCCGCGGTCGGCGAGCTCGTCGGCCACCTTGGCTGCGGTGCGCTTGGTGCGGCTGAAGACGATGGTCAGCCCGCGGTCCTTGGCCTGGAGCATGCGGGCCAGCATCTCGACCTTGTCCATGGCGTGCGCGCGGTAGACGAACTGCTCCACGGCCTTGACCGTGTGTGCGTTCTCCTGGTCGTCGCCCATGGCGCGGATGTGCGTCGGCTGGCTCATGTAGCGACGGGCCAGGGCGACGACGGCACCGGGCATGGTGGCGGAGAAGAGCATGGTCTGGCGCGCGGCCGGGGTGAGGGAGAGCAGCTTCTCGACGTCGGGCAGGAAGCCCAGGTCGAGCATCTCGTCCGCTTCGTCGAGGACGACGATGCGGGCGTGACCGAGGTCGAGGTGACCCTGCTTCGCGAGGTCGATGAGGCGACCCGGGGTGCCGACGACGACCTCGACACCGCGCTGGAGCGCTTCGACCTGCGGCTCGTAGGCGCGACCGCCGTAGACGGTGAGCACGCGGATGCCGCGCTTCTTGCCGGCGCGCTCGAGGTCGCTCGCCACCTGCACGGCGAGCTCACGGGTCGGAGCCACCGCGAGGGCCTGGGGCTTGCCGGCCGCGGGCATCGAGGCAAACGCCTCGTCGCGCGGGGACACGACGCGGTTGAGGATGGGGATGCCGAAGCCGAGGGTCTTGCCGGTGCCCGTCTTCGCCTGGCCGATGATGTCGTGCCCGGACAGCGCCACGGGCAGGGTCATCGCCTGGATCGGGAAGGGGCTGGTGATGTTGTGCTCGGCGAGCGCCTCGACGATCTCGGGGTGGATCGGGAAGTCGGAGAAGGAGGGCTCCGGCAGGGTCTGCGCCTCAGGCGCTGCGGTGCTGGTGACGTCGGTCAACGGGTGATCTCTTCCGGTCGGCGGGCGCGGGCGCGCCCACGCAAGGCTGCGGGCCGATCGGAGGTCTTCGGGGAGCGGGCCGCGCCGGCAGGGCCGGGCTCTCGCCACGTCAGGGAACTGTCTTCGTGCCGACCGGGCACCGTGGACAGCGGCCACTCTACCGTTAGGCTCGCGATCCATGGAGCACATGTCGACCGAGGACCCCGCCTACACCGCTGCCGTGGCCGACCTGCTGGGCGTCCTGGCCTATGGCGAGCTCACCGCGTTCATCCGCATGGCCGTCGACTCCGACCTCGCGCCGACGCTGGCGCTGAAGTCGTCGATGGCCGGCCTCGCGCACACCGAGTACGTGCAGTACTCGCAGCTCATCGAGCACATGGGCTCTCGTGGGATCGACGCCGAGGCCGCGATGGCGCCCTTCGTCACGCCGTTTGCGGCCTACCACGAGCGCACGAAGCCTCGGGACTGGATCGAGGGGCTCGTCAAGGCCTTCGTCGGCGACGGGATCGCGAAGGACTTCTACCGCGAGATGAGCGCCTTCGTCGATGACGAGACCCGCGGCGTCATGGGCCTGGCGCTCGACGACGAGGGGCAGGCGGACTTCGTCGTCGGCGTCGTGCGTGACACCCTGAAGACCGACCGCACGGCCGCCGGACGGCTGTCGCTGTGGGGCCGGCGCCTGCTCGGGGAGGCGTTGTCGCAGGCCCAGGCCGTGGCCGTCGAGCGCGATGCCATGTCCGCGCTGCTCGTCGGCGGAGGGGTCGACCTGGCCGAGGTGGGGCAGATGTTCGCCCGCCTGACGGAGAACCACCAGAAGCGGATGGCCCTGATGGGCCTCACGCCCTGAGCGAAACAACCAGTCACCCGGCACAGACCCGCACTTATTGCACGAGAGCCACCCGGATCCGGGTGGCTCTCGTGCAATGAGTGGGGTTGGTGCGGTCAGACCGACTTCTTGGCGGTGACCTTCTCGTAGCCGATGACGAGGGCAGCGGCCGCGGCGATGGAGATGAACCAGCGGATCCAGTCGAT
>JAGNQK010000187.1 GCA_017989115.1 Dermatophilaceae bacterium
CTCCTGGATCGGGTCGGGGCACGGTGCGGGCCCACCCCCAACCTACCGAGGTCGCGCCAGGGTCGCCCAGCATCCGGCGAGTCGCCGGTGCCCTCGCGGGGCAGGTGGGAGGATCGGCGCCATGACTTCACCCACCATGGTTCAGCGCCTCGGCGCAGAGTTTCTCGGGACGTTCTGGCTGGTCTTCGGGGGCTGCGGATCCGCGATCTTCGCCGCGCTCTTCATCATGCCCAACGTCGTCGCCGGCCAGTCGATCCTCGCCGGCATCGGCTTCCTCGGGGTCGCCCTCGCGTTCGGCCTCACCGTCGTGACCATGGCGTACGCCGTGGGCCACGTGTCCGGCGCCCACTTCAACCCGGCCGTGACGATCGGCGTCGCCGTCGCCAAGCGCTTCGAGTGGAAGGACGTGCCGGCCTACGTCGCGACCCAGGTCGCCGGTGGTCTCGCGGCCGGTCTGGCGCTGTGGGCCATCGCCCGTGACAAGCCCGGCTTCGCGGTGACCGGGAACATGGCGGCCAACGGCTACGGCGAGAACTCCCCCGGTGGCTACGGCCTCGTGGCGGTGCTGTGCACCGAGATCCTCCTCACGGCGTTCTTCCTCTACGTCATCCTCGGCGCCACCGACTCCCGCGCACCGTCCGGCTTCGCCCCGCTGGCCATCGGTCTGGCGCTGACCCTCATCCACCTCATCTCCATCCCGATCTCGAACACCTCGGTCAACCCGGCCCGCTCCACGGGTGTCGCGTTCTTCAACGGTGACGGCGCCCCGGGCCAGCTGTGGCTGTTCTGGCTGGCGCCCATCATCGGTGCGGCCATCGCCGGTGCGACGTTCCACCTCGTCACCGGGGTCGACCGCCGTGACCGCGACATCGCGGGCGAGATCGACGTCGACGACGTCACGGTCGCCGAGGGCGTGGACCCCAACGCGTCCCGCTGACCCTGCGCTCGGACCTTGTCGTAGCGTCCGGCATCGTGGCGGTTCTGACCGCCAGGATGCCGGACGTTCTGCGTCGTCGCACTCGAAGGGTGGCGACGCAGGTCGAGTCCTCAGGAAACGAGGTCGATGGCCTTGGCCGCAAAGTCCTCGACCAGCCCACGCGCCTTGACGAGGTCGGCCAACACCTCGTCTGCAGTCACCTCCGGGTTGTCCATGGAGGCGTACTCCGCCTGGTTCCGCCGCATCCTCATCCGATTGAACGGCTTGAACAGGTGACCGAGAGGCGGCTCGAACTGTGCCTCCATGGCGTCCTGGAGTACGACGTGGCCCCCAGTCGCTGTCGCTCGAAGGCCTTGTGCCTCAAGGACGGCCGCCAGCGCCTTTCGAGCGGCGTCGTAGACGAGGGTGTAGGCGCCCTGAGGGTCGTCGGTTGCCAGCACGTGTGCAGACACCAGATGTCTTCGAGCGTCATCGAGCAACCGCTCAGCGCTCTCCCTCGAAGCCGTGACGCGCTGCAACCGTCTCAAGCCGACGAGTTCGTCGATGATGTCCTGCCCCTTCGCCCAGGTCATAGCTCACGACCCAGCGTCAACGCGACGAGCGGGCTCGCCTTCACCTGCACAAGGAAGGGGTCCTTGGGGTTGTGGACCTCCCACGCCTCGCGAGACACCCGGCGAATACTCACGGGGCGACCGAGTCGCCGCCTGGCCCGTTCGGCAGCATCGAAAAGATCATCTGAATCTGGAGCGCCCACGATGAGGACGTCGACGTCGTGGGGTTCCGGACCTTCGGCGCCTTGCCTTCTCGCCGCCCACGATCCGTAGATGAAAGCTTGCTCCACCCCGTGCACATCGCTGAGCTCGTCCTCGAGCACCGGGACGGGGCCGTAGGTGCGCAGGACGAGCTCGCGCAATGGCGCGAAGAGGGAGGTGTCAGAGTTGGCGCTGACCTGACGAGTACGGCCCACGCGCTCTTCGGTCACCATGCCCGCGGCGACCATGCGATCAAGCTCGCGCGTCACCGTAGGGACCGAAACCGACGTTGCGGAGGCCAGTGCGGTCACGGTCCAACGCTGGCCCGGGTCAAGGTAGAGACGGGCGAGCACGTCTCCTGTGGCATCCGAACGGAGGATGGGCAGGAGTGCCGACGGTCTTACTTTCATGAAAGCAAGTATATTCACAGTTTATAGAAAGTGTCACTGTCGCTGTGCACCGCGATTCCCGGCATCCGGAATGCCAGCGGCCCGCTCGGCGGCGTAGTGACGGAACAGCAGGTAGGCCGCGAGCGCGCAGAGGATGTGCCACGCGCCGTGCTGCTGGAGCAGGGTGTCGGGGTTGCACCACGCGTGGTCACGCTGGCCGGTGGTCCAGATCACGAAGGCCAGGGTGAGCGTGGCCAGCGACGCGACACCGAACCAGACGTCCTGGCGGGGTGAGCGACGCCGGATGAGGGCCACCTCGAGCCCCACGGCCACCCAGAGCTGCGCGGCGAAGGCAGCATTGCCGAGGTGGCCGAGCACGGCGACGCTGCCGCCTCGCAGGTGCACGGCCATTCCCAGGACGACGGCGACGACGAACACGGCGGCCATGAGGCCCGGGCCACGGTGCAGGAACCGCATCAGGGCGTAGGCCAGGGCGAAACCACTGACGAGGAACATGCTGAGCAGGTCGAGGTGGCCCCCGAGGTCGCTCTGGGTCGCGTGCATGGCCATGCTGCCCGGGCCGAGGAGCACGACGAGGACGGCATAGGCCGTGGCCAGACCCGGGTGGGCACCCAGCGTGAGGCCGAGCCGCACGCGGTCCGCGGCATACCAGGCCACGGCGAGCCCGGCGATCACGAAGGCCAGGTTGCTCCACGTGTTGGCGGGTTGACGGATCCAACCCGGGCGGGCCGCTTCGCAGAAACCGTCACCGCGGCCGACGTCGGGGCCCAGCCATCCGAACCGCGCGGCGGCCAGGACGAGGGAGAGCGAGATCACCGCGGTGAGGCCCGCGACGAGGAGCGGCCGGAGGTCGCGCGCGCCGGGTCGACGACGGCCGCTGCCGCCCGTCCGGCGCGGGTCGGTGGCGACCACCGGTCGTGGATCGCGCCCGTCCGGCGCCGCACTCGTCACGTCGGCCACCTCACCACACGCCCGCGTGCGGCGCCAGAGCCGCACGCTGATAGCGTCGAGAACGACACTTTCCGCGCGTACGAAGGGGTACCACCGTGAGCACCACGCCCGTCAAGGTCGCCGTCACCGGCGCTGCCGGCCAGATCGGCTACAGCCTGCTGTTCCGCATCGCCAGTGGCTCGCTGTTCGGCCCCGACACTCCGGTCGAACTGCGCCTGCTCGAGATCACGCCCGCGCTCAAGGCCCTCGAGGGCGTCGTCATGGAGCTCGACGACTGCGCGTTCCCGACGCTGGCCGGCGTGCAGATCGGTGACGACGCGCGCACCGTGTTCGACGGGGTCAACCACGCCCTGCTCGTCGGCGCCCGCCCCCGCGGACCGGGCATGGAGCGCGGCGACCTGCTCGAGGCGAACGGCGGCATCTTCGCTCCCCAGGGCAAGGCACTCAACGAGGTGGCCGCCGACGACATCCGCATCACCGTGACCGGCAACCCGGCCAACACCAACGCCCTCATCGCGATGAGCAACGCCCCCGACATCCCCACCGACCGCTTCTCGGCGCTGACCCGCCTGGACCACAACCGCGCCATCTCGCAGCTGTCGGCCAAGCTCGGCGTGCCGGTCACCGAGATCAGGAAGATGACGATCTGGGGCAACCACTCGGCGACGCAGTACCCCGACCTGTTCCACGCCGAGGTCGGCGGGCGCAACGCCGCCGAGGCCGTGGGCGACCAGGAGTGGCTGGCCAACACGTTCATCCCGACCGTCGCCAAGCGCGGTGCCGCGATCATCGAGGCCCGTGGCGCGTCGTCGGCCGCCTCGGCCGCCTCGGCGACGGTGGACCACGCACGCACTTGGGCGCAGGGCACCCCCGAGGGTGACTGGGTCTCGATGGCGGTGCGCTCCGACGGCTCGTACGGCGTGCAGGAGGGCATCATCTCCTCCTTCCCGGTCACGGTGACCGACGGTCAGTGGTCGATCGTGCAGGGCCTGGAGATCGACGAGTTCTCGCGCACGCGCATCGACGCGACCGTCGCCGAGCTCGTCGAGGAGCGCGACGCCGTCAAGGCCCTCGGCCTCATCTGAGCGCCCCGGCGAGAACTTTCTCGCCCGATGGCGGAAGGTTCACCTCCGCACCACTACTCAAGGGGTGCGAAGGTGAACCTTCTGATGTTGAGCCGACGGATTCACGCGGCCTTCAACGCCCGACGAACCGCTGCAGCGACGCCACCCGGCCGCTCGAGGTCTGCCCACGTCAGCCGCACCACGACGTAGCCCAGCCGACGCAGGCGGTCCTCGCGCCGCTTCTCCTTCCACAGCACGTCCGGGTCACCGCTGGCGTACTTGACCTTGCCGTCGAACTCGACGATGACGTTGGTGCCGGTGACCAGGAAGTCCACGCGGCCGACGAGCTCGCCGTCCTCGTCGACGATCAGGGCCTGCGGCGTGACCTCGATTCCCGCCATGGCCATCGCGACCGCGCACCGCGACTCCCCCACCGATTCGCGGCGACCGTCGACGAACAGGAGCATGGATGCCGCGTGGCTGGCGTGGGGCCAACTCCGCACCCTCGCCACGGCATCCGCCAACGCGGTTTCGGTCACCGTCCCCGTTCGCAAGGCTGCA
>JAGNQK010000043.1 GCA_017989115.1 Dermatophilaceae bacterium
CGGCCTGGTCACCACGCCCGCTCGCTGACAGGTTCGTCGTCATCGACATGTTCTCGTACGACATCGCTCGCCCACTTCCTTCGTCGGATGCCGTCCGCGCACCTCGCGCGCCCGGCCCACCACCACCCGTCTACCGTCGGGCCTCCGGCGCTGGCCTCACCCCTACGGGGTGACGACGCCCAGGTCGGTGGCCACGGCCAGGCAGTGGATGCCGTGGGGCCGCAGCCGTGCCGCCGCGGCCGGGGACCCGGCGAAGGCACCGACGAGGATGCCGTGGCGCGCCGCCGCAGCCACGATCACCGCGATCGGACCCCGGGGGTCGTGGTCGTCGAGCAGCCCGTCGACGGTGGTCCCCAGGGACAGGGCGAGGTCCAGGGGGCCGACGAACAAACCGTCGATGCCGGGGGTGGCGGCGATCGCGTCGACGTCGGCGAGGGCACCGGCGGTCTCGATCAGCGCCCAACAGGCCACGTCGGCGTTGGCGGTGGCGGCCTGCGGGGCGCTGCCTCCCCACACCGGCGGGAACGGGCCCCAGCTGCGGTCGCCCTCGGGCGGGTAGCGGGCCGCGCGAGCCGCGCGGACGGCATCCGAGACACCGGTGATCGACGGCACGATGACGGCGGCAGCACCGGCATCGAGGGCGGCCCCGATCCACGCCGCATCAACGGCGGGCACGCGCACGACCAAGGGGGTCGCGGCATCCGCCAGGGCCCGGCCGATCGCGTGGAGTGCGGCGCGGTCGACCGGCCCGTGCTGGGCGTCGATGGCGAGCCAGTCGAAGCCGCTGGCGCTGAGCCGCAGGAGCAGGTCGGCGTCGGCGGTGAAGGTCCACAGACCTCGCGACGTCGCGGACATGGCCCGGTGTCGGGTCACCGCGTGCCCGCCGGTGCCAGCGTCGACATGAGCGCCGACATGAGCGTCGTCGGGGGCGTCGACGTCACGCCCCGACGCTGAGGTCAGCGCGCGTCCTTCTTCGCCTGACGGCTCTTGCCCTTGGACTTCGTCGAGGCGTCGCGCTTGAGACCGCCGGTGGTCTTCGTGGCGCGGCGCCGGGTGCTGGCCTTGGCCGAACCGTCGGCCCCTCCGGCACCCTTCGTGGTGCCCGGTCCTGTCGAGCTGCGCACTGCGGCGGCGGCGGCCAGCCGCTCGTTCTTGAGCTCCTCGGCGGCGGCGCGGGCGACGACCTCGAGGCGGGCACTGACCCGGGCCAGGGCCAGCTCGAACACCTCGGCCTTGGCGCCGTTCGCCGCATTGCCCGGCCGGGCGTGGCCACGGGCCCCCTTCATGCCCACCCGCTGGGCACCGGTCTGCCGGTAGAGCTTCACGTACTTCGAGCGGGCTCGCCGGACCCGGGTGTGCAGGTCGAGCAGGGTGTCCTCATCGAGCGCCTCCATCCGGTGCGGCTCGGTCTCGCGCACGAGATCGGCCTGGTTCTTGGTGAGGAAGCGGGGAATCTCGATGGTCATTCAGGGGTCCTCTCGAGGGCGGGTTCTGCCGATAGCGCCACCCTTGCGCCGTTCACGGCCCCTGTCAATGAGACTCGGCCGCAGCAGGGTGCTTCACGTCGTCGAGCCGGTGGCGGGCCACGAACCGGAAGCGGTCCCCACGAAACAGCGACCTGGTCCACTCGACCGGTTGGCCCTGCGCGTCCCAGGCCGTGCGGTGCACGAGCAGGAGCGGCAGACCGGTGTCGACGCCGAGGAGGTCGGCGGCCACCGGGTCGGCGAGCGTGGTCTCGACACTGTCCTCGACGGCATCCACGACGCGGCCGTACACCTCCGCGAGGGTGCGGTAGAGCGACCCCGTGGCGGCCAGGTGCTCGGCCAGACCGGGGAAGACTCCGGGCAGGTGGGCCACCTCGTGGGCGATGACCTCGTCGCCGCGGGTGCGCAGCCGTTCGACCCGCTGGACGGGCTGCCCCGGCTCGACCCGCAAGGGCCCGACCATGGCGTCGGTGGCCTGCTCGACGGTGACCGCGAGGATGCGACTGCCCGGGCTCCAGCCCTCGGCGGCGAGGTCCTGGCTGAACGAGGTCGCCTGGCGCACCTGCATGAGCTTGGGTTGCGAGACGAAGGTTCCGCGCCCCTGGGTGCGTTCGAGGCGGCCCTCGATGACGAGTTCGGCGATGGCCTGGCGCACGGTGGTGCGGGAGGTGTCGAACTGCTCGGCGAACTCACGCTCGGTCGGGACGGCCGCCCCCGTGGGCAGGTCGGCGATGAGAGCGAGGATCTCGCGCTTGACGCGGTAGTACTTCGGGACCTTCATCGCACCTCTTGACGCCGAGTGGCCGACACCCCTGCGAGGGTGGTCTACACCAATCTACGCCATGCCGGGGGCCGGCCCGAGGCGGCTCAGCAGAACTGCGCCTCGATGGCCTCGATCTCGGCGTCGGTGAGCTCGAGGTGCGCCGCCTGCGCCGAGTCGGTGATCGACTCGGGTCGGCTCGCGCCCGGGATCGGGATGACGTGCTCGCCGAGCGCCAGCTCCCACGCGAGCACGACCTGCTGCGGGCTCACCCCGTGCGCGAGGCCGATCTCGTGGAAGGCGGGGTAGGCCTGACCCACCTCCTTGCTGTGGGCTCCGGTGCCACCGAGCGGGCTCCACGGCAGGAAGGCGATGCCGCGTTCCCCGCAGAACTCGAGCTCGTCGCGGCTGGACCGGAAGCGCGGGGAGAACTCGTTCTGGACACTGGCCAGACCACCCTCGCCGAGCACCTGGGTCGCGACCTCGATCTCCTCGACGTTGGCGTTGGAGATGCCGACGGCGCGGACCTTGCCTTCATCCTGGAGGGCCTTGAACGTCTCGACCACCTCGCTGTAGAGCCGCCAACGGTCGGGTCGGTGCCACTGGTAGAGGTCTATGACGTCGCGGTCAAGAGCCCGCAGCGACGCCTCGACCGCGCTGCGGATGTACTCCGGCGAGCCGTCGCGACCCCAGACCTCCCCCGGGCCGCGGGTGATCCCGCCCTTGGTCCCGACGATGATGCCGCTCGTGTCGCCGTAGGACGCCAGGGCCTTCGCGACCAAGCGCTCGTTGTGCCCCATCTGGTCCCACGAGGGGGCGTAGATGTCGGCGGTGTCGATAAACGTCACCCCGGCGTCGAGGGCGGCGTGCACGGTGGCGACCGCCCGGTCCTCGGCCAGCTGGTCGGTGACTCCCATCGACATCGGCATGGCGCCGAGGCCGATGGCGGAGACGGTGAACGGTCCGAGGGTGCGGGTCAACATGTCGACCAGCCTATGGCGGCGCACCGACACGGCAGGCCGGGCCGACGTCGCGAGAAAGTTCTCAGCCTCCCTTGACGACGGCGATTGGTCTATGCCAATCTGAACTTGGTCTACACCAATTCACGCCATTCGGAGGGCACCATGAGCACGGTCGTCGACACCAACCCGCCGCTGGAGAAGCCAGCGGAGAAGCAGGGGCTGCGCATCCCCGGCTTCGCCCAGCTCCAGCGGCTCGGCAAGAGCCTCATGCTTCCCATCGCCCTGCTGCCCGCGGCCGGTATCCTGCTGCGCCTGGGCCAGGAGGACCTGCTCGGCCAGTACGACTGGCCCGTCCTCGGAC
Organism: Dermatophilaceae bacterium; assembly: GCA_017989115.1. Lineage (GTDB taxonomy): Bacteria > Actinomycetota > Actinomycetes > Actinomycetales > Dermatophilaceae > Fodinibacter. The sequence goes on from JAGNQK010000043.1 coordinate 3,568, forward strand.
CCTTCTTCGACGCCATGAGCGCCGCGGGTGGTGCGATCTTCGCCAACCTCCCCCTGCTCTTCGCCGTCGGTGTGGCCATCGGCTTCGCCCGCAAGGCCGACGGCTCGACCGCCCTGTCGGCCGTCGCTGGCTACCTCGTCATCTCGGAGGTCTTCACGGCGATGTCCCCGGTGGTGCTCGAGGGTGAGACCACCCCCGGCGGCGACCAGGCGATGATCAACTACAGCGTCTTCGCCGGCATCCTCGTCGGCCTCGTGACCGCCTACCTGTTCGACCGCTTCCACACGATCCAGCTGCCGCCCTACCTCGGCTTCTTCGGCGGCCGCCGCTTCGTGCCGATCGTCGTGTCGTTCTCCTCGCTGTTCATGGGCTTCGCCCTCAGCTACTTCTACCCCATCTTCAACGCGGGCCTGACCGGTCTCGCCGAGTTCATCGCCGGGGCGGGCGCGTTCGGCGCCTTCGTCTACGGCTTCGTCAACCGCATGCTCATCCCCCTCGGCCTGCACCACATCGTCAACACCTACATCTGGTTCCTCTACGGGGACTACACCGTCGGCACCGAGGTCTACACCGGTGAGCTCACCCGCTTCGCCCAGGGCGACCCCACGGCCGGCCGCCTCACCTCCGGCTTCTACCCGATCCTCATGTTCGGCCTGCCGGCCGCTGCGCTGGCGATGATCCACGCCGCGAACAAGAACCAGAAGAAGGTCGCCATCGGCATCCTGTCGGCCGCGGGCCTGACCGCCTTCCTCACCGGCATCACCGAGCCCCTCGAGTTCGCCTTCATGTTCGTCGCGTTCCCGCTGTACGTCCTGCACGCCGTGCTCACCGGCCTGTCCCTGGCCATCGCCTACCTGCTCGACATCCACCTCGGGTTCTCGTTCTCCGCCGGCCTGATCGACCTGCTGCTCTACGGCACCGCACCCGCAGCCAAGAACATCCCGTTGCTCATCGTCATGGGCGTGGTCTTCTTCGCCGTCTACTACGTGGTGTTCCGCTTCGCGATCACCAAGTGGAAGCTCATGACCCCCGGCCGCGACCCGAAGGGCGCAACCGACGAAGACCTCGAGGCCGCCACGTCCGCAGCCGCCGGCGCTGGCACCGGTGCAGCCACCGACAGGGCACAGCAGCTCATCACCGCCTTCGGTGGAGCAGACAACCTCAAGAACGTCGACGCCTGCATCACCCGCCTGCGCATCGAGGTCGGCGACAAGTCCCTCGTCGACCAGGGCGCCCTGAAGGCCCTCGGCGCCGCTGGGGTCATCGAGGTCGGCAACAACGTCCAGGCCGTCTTCGGCACCCAGGCCGACGGCCTCAAGGAGGAGATCCGCGCGGCCCTCGCGGGTGGCTCCGCCCCGGCATCCGCCGCTGCACCCGCCACCCCCGCAGCCCCCGCAGCTGCACCGGCAGCACCGGCAGCACCGGCAGCACCCGCCTCTCCCCCGGCCCCCGGGGCCCGCGTCGCCGTGCTCTCGCCGATCGCCGGCACCGTGGTCGACCTGGCGGACGTCCCCGACGCCACCTTCGCCAAGGGTCTCGTCGGCCCCGGCCTCGCCATCGACCCGCCCCGCGAGGTCGTCGACGCCGTGGCGCCGATCGCCGGCACCATCGTCAAGCTGTGGCCGCACGCCTACGCCATCCAGTCGCCCGAGGGCGTCGGTGTCCTCGTGCACCTGGGCATCGACACGGTGCAGCTCGACGGTGCGGGCTTCGACCTCCTCGCAGCCCAGGGCGACACCGTCGAGCTCGGCCAGCCGATCCTGCGCTACGACGTCGCCGCGGTCGAGGCCGCCGGCCGCAACCCGGTCGTGCCCGTGATCGTCCTCGAGCGCAAGGCCCACGACGTCACCCTGCGTGGCCTCGAGGCCGGCGACCAGGTCCGCGACCTCGAGCTGCTCCTCACGGCATCCGCCACCAAGACCAAGGTCGGTGGCTGACGTGGAGGTCGTGATCCTCGACGACGCACGCGACCTCGCGTCGGTCGCCGCGGACGCCATCACGGCGCTGCTCGCCAGGAAGCCGGATGCCGTGCTCGGGCTTGCCACCGGGTCGTCACCGCTCGCCGTGTACGACGAGCTGACGGCGCGCCACGAGCGTGGCGAGGTGACCTTCGCGCAGGCCCGGGCGTTCACGCTCGATGAGTACGTGGGCCTCCCGGCCGGGCACCCCGAGCGCTACCGCACGGTGATCGACCGCGACTTCGTCACCCGGGTCGACTTCGCCCCGGATGCCGTCCAGGGCCCCGACGGGCTCGCCGACGACATCCCGGCATCGTGCGCCGCCTACGAGCAGGCCATCGCGGATGCCGGTGGCGTCGACCTCCAGATCCTGGGCATCGGCTCGGTCGGGCACATCGCCTTCAACGAGCCGGGATCGTCGTTCGCCTCACGGACGCGCATCAAGACGTTGACCCAGCAGACCCGGCTGGACAACGCGCGCTTCTTCGACGGCGACGTCAGCCAGGTGCCGACCCACTGCCTCACCCAGGGTCTCGGCACGATCATGGCGGCCCGGCACGTCGTCCTGCTGGCGACCGGCGCGTCGAAGGCCGAGGCGGTGCACCAGCTCGTCGAGGGCCCGGTCAGCGCCCTGTGGCCGGCGACGATCCTGCAGCACCACCCGCACGCGACCGTGCTGCTCGACCCGGCCGCCGCCGGTCGGCTGCAGCTCGCGGGCTACTACCGCGAGACCTTCGCGGGCAAACCCACCTGGCAAGGAATCTGATCGATGATCCTCACCGCTGCCACCGTGCTCACCGGGGAGTACTCCCACTCCCCGGGATGGGTCGAGGTCGACCACGGCGTCATCTCGGCTGTCGGATCCGGCGTCCCTCCGCGACCGGCCGACGTCGACCTGGGTGATGTCGTGCTGACACCCGGCTTCGTCGACATGCACGTGCACGGTGGTGGCGGTGGGGCCTACTTCGAGGCGACCGACACGGCGGTCGCGGCATCCGTGACGTTGCACCGCCGCTTCGGGACCACGTCGACGATCGCCTCCCTCGTCTCCGACCACCACGACGTGCTCGTCGCGCAGGTCAGGGCGCTCGCGGACCACGTCGAGTCGGGTGAGCTGCTCGGCATCCACCTCGAGGGCCCGTGGTTGTCACCGCACCGTTGCGGCGCCCACGAACCGAGCGCCCTGCGCGACCCCGACCCGGCCGAGGTGTCGGCGCTGCTCGAGGCCGGGCGGGGCACGATCCGGATGGTGACCCTGGCGCCCGAGCTGCCCGGCGCGACCGAGGCGATCCGCCGCATCGTCGACGGCGGGGCAGTGGCCGCCATCGGGCACACCGAGGCGACGTACGAGCAGGCCAGGGCCGCGATCGATGCCGGGGCCACGGTCGCCACCCACCTGTTCAACGCGATGCGCCCGGTGCACCACCGCGAACCCGGCCCGGTCGTCGCGGCCCTCGAGGACCCCAGGGTCACGGTTGAACTCGTCACGGATGGGGTGCACCTGCACCCGGCGCTTCACCGGCTGGTCACCACGGACGTCGGCCCTGACCGGGTGGCCCTGGTGACCGACGCCATGGCTGCCGCCGGGATGCAGGACGGCTCCTACCGGCTGGGGTCGCTGGCCGTCGACGTCGTCGACCAGATCGCTCGCGTGGCTGGCACGGACACGATCGCCGGCAGCACCGCGACGATGCAGCGCCTCGTGGCGCAGACGGTGAACCACGGGGGCGCGGACCGCGCCGAGTCCCTGCGGACCACCATCCGTCAGGTCACCGTCAACCCGTTGCGCGCCCTCGGCCTCCCGGCGCCGGGGCTCTCCCCCGGCGCCCCGGCCGACCTCGTCGTGCTCTCACCCGATCTGGACGTCGTGCAGGTGATGCGCGCCGGGACGTGGGTCACCCTGCCCGGGTGAGCTCACCCATCCGCGGCGCTACCGACCGGTCGCCGGGCGCGCGTCAGAGCAGGCCCCGCACCGTGTCGATCGTGTCGGCCGCATCCGCCGCCTTGTCGTCGCGATAGCGCAGCACCCGGGCGAACCGCAGCGCCACGCCCCCCGGGTAGCGACTGGAGCGTTGCACCCCGTCGATGGCGATCTCGACGACCTGCACCGGCCTCACCGGAACCACCCACCCGTCGGTGCCGTCGACGGCGAGCTCGGTGAAGCGCTTGGTCTGCCACGCCAGCACCTCGTCGGTCATGCCCTTGAACGTCTTGCCCACCATCGTGAACTCATCGGTCGCCGGGTCGCGCGCCCCGAGGTGGATGTTCGACAGGCTGCCCACCCGCCGCCCTGATCCCCACTCGACCGCGAGCACCACGAGGTCCAGCGTGTGCACCGGCTTGACCTTCACCCACCCGCTGCCTCGCCGCCCGGCGGCATACGGGCTGTCGGCGTTCTTGATGACGACACCTTCGTGCCCGGCGGCGACGAGGTCGGCGAAGAACTGCTCCGCGGCGGCGGGGTCGTCGGTCAGCAGCCGTGGGACCAGCAGGTGCGGCGCGAGGTCGAGCAGCACCTCGTGACGCACCCGGGCGCTGTCGTCGAGCAGGTCGCGACCACCCACGTGGAGGACGTCGAAGAGGAACGTCGTGAGCGGCATCCGGGCCTGAAGACCGGCGAGGTCGGCGGAGCTCGCCGTGCGCGCACCGGTGACCTGAAAGGGCTCCGGCCTGCCGTCGGCCCGCAGCACGATGGCCTCGCCGTCGACGACGAGGTCGCCACCCGGCAGCGCCGCGACGGCCTCGACGACCTCGGGCACGCGGTCGGTGATCTCGTCGAGGCTGCGCGTGTAGACCGTCACCTCACCGCCACGGCGGTGCACCTGGACGCGGATACCATCGAGCTTGCCGTCGACGATCAGTTCGCTCTCGCCAATGCTCTCGGCCGCTTCGCGGGTGGTCTTGGCGGATGCCGCGAGCATCGGTCGCACGGGACGCCCCACGACGAGCGAGACGTCCTCGAGAGCGCGCGACCCTCCCGTCGCGGCGAGGGTCGCGACCTCGGCGGCGGTGCCGGCGAGCATGGCAGCGCGGCGGACCGTGGCGGCCGGGACGGCGTAGGCGGCCGAGATGGCGGCGAGCACCACGCCGTCGAGCGCGCCCTGGCGCAGGTTTCCGGTCATGAGATCGCGCAGGAACTGTTGTTCGGCGCTGATGGCGCGGCTCATCAGGGTGCTCAGTTCACTGCGGCGGGATGCCGTGGAGCCGGTTCCGTGGGCGCTTGCCAGGCGCTCGAACGCGGCATCGACCTCGAGCACCGTGAGCGTCGGGGTCGGCGCCGGCTCGGGGAGGTCACGCAGGGAACGGAACCCCACGCCGAGGCGGCGCTGGGGCAGCACGCCGGACAGGTGCGACACCACCGTCCCCACCTCTGCCGGGGCGCACCGGGTCAGCAGGTCCGCCAGGGCCTGGGTCTTGGCCGTGCGCGAGCGCGTGGCGGCCACCGCTCGGGAGGCCTCCACGACGTCAGCGAGCATGACCTCGGGGCGCGACTCGTCCATCCGGCCATCCTGCCTCGACCCACCGACACGGCCGCGGGAAAATGCTCGGCGGGCTCAGTCTTCGGCAGGGTCAGTGCTCGGCAGGGTCAGTACTCGTTGGGGTCAGAGTTCGGCGCGTTCGACCAGCCAGTCGATCGGCGTGCAGGTCCCGTTGTTCGACTTCTCGGCCGAACACGCGGTCACCCCGACGACCACCGGCATCCGCGCCTCGATGGTGAAGCGATCGCCCGGACGGGTGGGCGGAGGGTCGATGTGCAGCTCACCGCGGGCGTCGGTCCACACGTCCATGAAGACGTTGAGGGTCGACCCGATCGAGTCCGGGTCGACGCCGAAGGGGGCCAGTGCCCCGCACAGGTTGGCGAAGCACGACGGGTGGGGAGCACCGTCGAACTCCGGGTAGAGCAGGTCGAACGTGGCCTGGCTGCACGGCGTGAGCGTCAGGTCGTGCACGCCCACGGTGTCGTCGACGACGTCGGCCATGACCTGGCTGCGGTTGGACCACAGCTGGGACCCGGTCGACACGTAGATCGAGTTCCCGAAGTCGGTGGTGCGGCCGGCCGAGAACACCTCGGCAGGGTCCCCGGCCGCCACGAGGTAGAGGTCGCTCACCTGCTCACCCAGGGGGTCGAGCACGGTGAGCCGATCGCCAGGCTCGAGCTCGACGGCGACGCCGGTCTGCGGGGCGATCCGTGACCAGCCCGGCGCAGGGCCGGACGCGGTTCCGGCGTAGGTCGGGGCGTCCGCATTGCGTGGGAAGCGGGTACGTGCCGGGTTCACTGCGGCGTCTCCGTTGCATCGGCTGTGTCGGTTGGACCAGTTGTGGCGGATGCTTCGGCCGGGCCGGCTGCATCGGCTGGACCGTCTGCGTGTGGTGTGTCGGTCGCGTCGGTTGCGTGGAAGGGCGCCGACCAGCGGTCGGGCACGGCGCGACCTGCGTACTGGCGAGCCTCGGACTCCTTGCCATGGTCGCTCACCATGGGGTTGAGAGAACCCTGGAGATCGGTGTCGCGACGGCGAATCGTGTCGCGCATGCGCTCGAAGCGGCCGTCAGCTCTCAGCCGCTCGAACTGCTCGTGCAGGTTGAACACAAGGGTCGGCAGGGGCGTTCGACGAGCGACGCGCGAGCTGTTGGGGTGCAGCCCGACGACGAAGAACGCCGTGCCGGACAGGCTGAACGCGAAGTGGGGGCTGTCGGGGTCGGCGGCGACACCGTCAGCCCACGGCTCGTCGTCCTGGTCGTGCAGGTGTTGCAGTGCGCCCCAGAGCAGGTTCTCGAACTCGCGCTCGTCATTCGGAACGGGTTCGCGGAAGCAGGCGACGAACGAGACGAGGTCTCCCTCGACGTCGACCTCGTCGGCGTAGCGGGCGAGGGCCGCTGCCAACAGGTCGAGGCTGCCTCCGTCACTGGTGTCGGAGAGGTCGTCGAGGACGACGAGGGTCGCCGCATCGCGCCGGAAGACCGACCGAGCGCCGAGGCAGGGGTACTCGGGGTGGGCCACCATCTCCTCGACGGCCTCGATGATGTCGTCGGCTGGGCCGTCGCCGAGATCCTCGGCGGCGCGCTCCTCGAGCAGGTCCTGAAGTCGCTCGCTCATCGGACGGCGGCAGAACGGGCGGACACGGTAGCTCCTCGCTGTTGGCCTTTCACCGTGACACAGGCCCGACCGGCGTCGGGCTTTGGTGCCCGACGGATTGGTGAGCGAAAGGTCACGCGGCGGTGTCACGCAGGACTGGCGGGCGGTGACACGCAGCGGCGTCGCGCAGATCGGTGGGCGGTCTCACGCGGCGGTGTCACGCATGTCGGGCGGGCGGGTGATGTGCGTGCGCCCAGAGGGGGTGGTCCACGTGCAGACCCCGTCTGGAGTCATCGTCACCCCCCAGCCGGCGTGGTGCTTGAAGCCGTGGTGCGCGGGGCAGAGCGCCTGCAGGTTCGCCTCCTCGGTCTGCCCTGCCGGGAAGGCCACGACGTGGTCGAGGTGGCACCGCCGAGCCTGCACCGAGCACCCGGGGAAGCGGCAGTGCCCGTCGCGCGCTCGCACCTTGGCCGCGAGCGCCGCATGCGGACGGTAGGTGCGCCACTGCGGGAGCCGCCCATCCGCCGAGCCCGGTGTCCCGTCGATGATCCGCACCCCCGTGTCGGGGTCGTTGAGCAAGGCGGCTACCCGGTCGGGCAGCAGCGCACCCGCTCCCGGCGTCTGGATCAGCCCCGGGACGAACCACACCGGCGCACCGGTGAGGTCAGTGACCCGTGGCGGCGGAGCCGGAACAGCTCCAGTCGTTGCAGTGGGATTTGCTGCAATCGGCGGACCAGGTTCAGCGCCGGGCTGCGGATCAGGATCCGTCGGTGGTCGTGGCGGCGGGCGGTGCGAGAGGAACGGATTGGCCTCCGTCTCGAGCCAGGCCCCCACCGATCGGCCATGGGCGCGCTCCAGCGCCCCCGCGTCGAGGGTGTGGCGCGTGACTGAGCCCAAGACCAGGTCGATCACGACCGCGTCACCACCCTGCGGAGGCTCGTCACCACCCTGCGGACGCATGGCTGCCTCAGCAGCAGTCCGCTCCCCGACCCGCTCGACGAACGACGGCGGCACGGTGCTCGCGACCGGCACCACGAGCTCGACCACCGTCTGCACCGTGGCATTGCCCAGCACCAGATCAGCCAACGCATCAACCCGCGCCTGCTCCACCGTTCGCCGCTGCCGCGGAGCCCCGGGCGCCACCGAACCGTCAGATGTTCCACGCACGGAACCAGCAGGATCAGCACCAGCATGATCAGCACCACCGGCAGCAGCCACACCCGCACGTTCAGCACCACTCGCGCGATCAGCAGCCAGGTACTCCTGCGCCAAGGCATCGATGGCGGCGAACATCCGCCGCGACACCTCGTCAGGCAGGTCCGCCGTCCACCGCATCACGCCAGCCACCTGCGACGCGCCGACCCGCAGGCATCGCCGCTTCGGCGCCCGGGCCTGACCCCGCGCGACCGACTCGGCGTCCGCCCGGGCCGCCGCAGACCGCGCCCGCTCGACCAGACGCGGCTTCGGCAACGCCCCCACGTCGCCGGCGAACAACCGCGCCTCGAACTCGACCAGGTGCTTGGCATCGACGTCAGCAGCAGCCGCCACCACGGCATCCACCCGCCACGGCTCCAGGTCGCCCGCCAGCGCCAGCCCCAACGTCGTCGGCAGCTCCATCAACCATCGTGCCCGGTTCAACCGCGTGCGCATCGTGCGCGGGCTGATCCGCAACTCAGGAGCCAACATCGAGGCCGCGACCTGCTCGGGTTCCGGCAGCGCTACCGCGCCGCGATCCCCGTGCCACACCCCACCAGCGGCCTCGACCTCCGCACGCTGCGCGTCACGCGCGCTCATCAGATCGGCCGCGTGGTGCTCCTGCGCATCGAGCACGTGCTCGGCGAAGCGGTCGACGGCCACCGCCTGCATCGCGACCGCCCACGACGACACCCGCTGGGTCGCCACGACCACCGCCTCGGCGGCATCCACGCCCAGCCCCGACACGGCATCCGCAGTCATCGTGGACAACAAGACCGCCAGTTCACCCGGCGGCGACTGCCGCACCTGGGTGACGCTCGGGAACCGGTCGATGTCCATGAACTGACACTACGGGCGACCACCGACAGGCCCTCTGACCTGCACGAACGACCGACGCCGAGCCCCGGCTCAGGCCAGCAGGCGGTACCCGATGCCCGGCTCCGTGACGATGTGGACGGGCCTCGACGGGTCCGCTTCCAGCTTGCGGCGCAGCTGGTTGCCGTAGACCCGCAGGTAGTTCGACTCCCGCCCGTACCCGGGCCCCCAGACGGCCTTGAGCAGGTCGGCCTGGGTCACCACCCGGCCGCGGTGCCGGGCCAGCTCACCGAGCAGCCGCCACTCCGTCGGCGTGAGGTGCACCGGCTCGCCCGACCGGGTCGCCGTCAGGGTCGCGAAGTCCACCGTGAACGACTCGGTCACCACCGCGGGGATGCCGCCCAGAGCATCGGCGTCTCCACCCCCACGACGCAGCGCCGACCGCACCCGAGCCATCAACTCGTCCATGCCGAACGGCTTGGTCACGTAGTCGTCGGCACCCTCGTCGAGCGCCTCGACCTTGTCATCGGACTGCTGCCGCGCCGACAGGACGACGACCGGCACCCGCGAGCGCGCCCGCAGGCGCCGCAGCACCTCAACACCGTCGAGGTCGGGCAGCCCGAGGTCGAGGATGACCAGGTCGGCAGGAGCGTCGTCGAGCGTCGCCAAGGCGTCGCGGCCGGTCGCCACCTCCTCGACCTCGTAGCCACGGGCCCGCAGGTTGATGCGCAGCGTGCGCCGGATCGTCTCGTCGTCGTCCACGACCAGCACCCGTTCACCCATCACGAACCTCCCTCGTCATGAACGGCCGCCGCGCTCGGCAGGTCGACCACCATGGTCAGGCCACCCCCGGGGGTCTGTTCAGCCGAGACCTCGCCGCCCATGGCCTCGGCGAGACCACGCGCGACGGCGAGCCCCAGCCCGACGCCGTCCCCCGCGGGAGCGTCGCCGTATCGCTGGAACGGTAGGAAGATCCGGTCGCGGCCGTCCTCGGGGACACCTGGCCCGGTGTCCACCACCCGCACCTGCACCCGGTCACCGAGCCCGCTCGTCGCCACCCGGACGGTCCCCGGCCGAGGCTGGTGGCGCACCGCGTTCTCGACGATGTTGCCGATGACGCGGTCGAGCAGCCCCGGGTCGGCGAGGACCAACCGCGCCGAAGGGTCCAGCGACCACGTGACCCGCTCGGGTTCGCCAACGCCCGCCACCGCCGCGTGGACGATCTCGCCGAGGTCGACGGGGCGCGGCGACGCCACGAGCGCACCGGCCTGCAGGCGCGACATGTCCAGCAGGTTGCCGATCAGCACGTCGAGCCGGTCGGCCGACTCCTCGATCGCCGCCTCGAGCTCGGCCTCGTCCTCCGCGGAGAAGATGACCTCCGTCGACCGCAGGCTGCCGATGGCCGCCTTGATCCCCGCGAGCGGTGTGCGCAGGTCGTGCGAGACGGCCGACAGCAGTGCCGTTCGCGCCGTGCTGTCCCGAGCAAGAGCGGTGGCTTCCCCGACCGACCGCTGGAGCGCCTGCCGCTGCAGGATGGCACCCGCGTGGGTGGCGAAGGCGGCGAGCAAACGTCGGCGGTCGGCGGGGAGGCGAACCCCGACGAGGACGAGGTCGTGGGCGTCGTCGGCCTCGGCCCGAGCCACGTCACCGGATGCCGGGAGCGCGCCTCCCGCTCCCACCTCGCCCGAGCGCGCCACCACCTCCTCGGCGTGCTCCGCGCTCGCGCGCCGCACGACGACCGCTTCCTCTGCCCCGAACATGTCGACGGCCCGGTCGAGCAGCAGGGACAGCTGGCCGGTGGAGCCGAGCAGGGTGTGCGTGAGCTCCGCGAGGGCCGCCGACTCCTGCTGTGCGTCGATGGCCGCCTCGGCGCGCCGGGCACTGCGGTGCACGACGAACGCGACGACGGCAGCGACGGCCACGAAGACGACGAGGGCGACGGCGTTGACCGGCTCGGCGATGGTGAGGTTGCCGACGGGTGACGTGAAGAACCAGTTGAGCAGCACCGAGGAGGACACCGCACCGACCAGGGCCGGCCCGATGCCACCGAGCAGGGCCACGAGCACGGCCAGCAGCAGGTAGAGCGGAACGGTGAGGGGCAGCCCCGGGTCCGTCGGCAGCAGCGTCAGCAGTGCCGTGAGCAGCACAGGGCCGATGAGCGCGGCGGCGTACCCGAGGCGCACGCGTCGCCCCGGCAACCCCGGGGCCGGCACCCTCCACCCACGACCGGCCGCGAACGAGTGCGTGACGACGTGGACGTCGATGTCCCCCGACCGCGCGATGACCTCCTCGGTCGTGCTCGGCGAGAGCAGGGTGCTCCAGCGCGCGCGACGCGTGCTCCCGATGACGACCTGTGAGGCGTTGACGCCGCGAGCGAAGTCCAGCACGGCATCCGGGAGATCGTCACCGCTCACGGTGTGGAAGCTGCCACCGAGCTCGTCGGTGAGCCGCCGCTGCTGGGCCAGCCGGGGAAGGTCCGGCCCGGCGAGTCCGTCGGCGCGCGACACGTGCACGGCGAGCAGTTCGCCGCCGGCCCCGCGGGACGCGATCCGGGCCCCGCGGCGCAGCAGCGTCTCCCCCTCGGCACCCCCGGACAGTGCGACCACGACCCGCTCCCGGGTGGGCCAGGTGCTCTGGATGCCGTGGTCGGCCCGGTAGCGCCCCATCCCCTCGTCGACCCGGTCGGCCAACCAGAGCAGCGCGAGCTCGCGCAGGGCGGAGAGGTTGCCGACCCGGAAGTAGTTGGCGAGGGCGGCGTCGACCTTCTCGGGGCGGTACACGTTGCCGTGGGCCATCCGTCGCCGCAGCGCCTCGGGCGACATGTCGACCAGCTCGATCTGCTCGGCCCGGCGGACGACCTCGTCGGGCACCGTCTCGCGCTGGACGATCCCCGTGATCGACTCGACGGCATCGTTGAGCGACTCCAGGTGCTGGATGTTGACGGTCGAGATGACGTCGATCCCTGCGTCGAGCAGCTCGTCGATGTCCTGCCACCGCTTCTCGTGGCGGCTCCCCGGGGCGTTGGTGTGGGCGAGCTCGTCCACGAGCGCCACCGCGGGCCGGCGGGTCAGCACGGCATCGAGGTCCATCTCGTCGACCGTCGCCCCCCGGTGGGTCACCACCCGCCGCGGCAGGACCTCCAGGCCGTCGAGCAGCTGGGCCGTGTGCGGTCGGCCGTGCGTCTCGACGAGGCCGACGACGACGTCGGTGCCCCGCTCGAGGCGCCGGTGGGCCTCGTCGAGCATCGCCACGGTCTTGCCGACCCCGGGGGCGGCCCCGAGGTAGATGCGCAACCGACCGCGTCCCATGGCGACATTGTCACTGACGGGGCGCGACGGCATCCGCGTCTGCCAGGTCTGCGTTGAGTTCGGTGACGTTCACGCGGTCCTGCCCGAGGAAGCCGAGCGCGGCGCCCTCGGTGTGGTCGGCGACCATGGCCAGCACCTGCTCGAGCGGGATTCCGCGGGCGCCGGCGACGCGCGGCGCCTGGTACGCGGCGTACTCGGGCGAGATGTGCGGGTCCAGACCACTCGCGGATGCCGTGAGCGCGTCGGGCGGGATGCCCACGGTCGCGTCGGGGTTGGCAGCGCGCAGGGCGGTCTCCCGCTCGGCCACGGCGTCGGCCAGGGCCTGCGCGTTCGGGCCGAGGTTGGAACCCCCACTGGTGTCACCGGAGTGCTCGGACACCGACGGTCGAGCCTGGAACCACTGCGGCCCCTCGGCGGCCTGGCCGAGCAGGCTGGATCCGACGACCTCGCCGTCGACCTCGATGAGGGATCCGGCCGCCTGGTGGGGCAGGGCGATGCCCACGGCGAGGATCGCGGCGGGATAGATCACCCCCACGAGGACGGTCAGCACGAGCAGCGCCTTGACCGAGGCGAGGAGCTGGCGGGCGATGGCCACGGTTATCACCTGAGTCCGGGGAGGAGGGAGACGAGCAGGTCGATGAGCTTGATGCCGACGAACGGCGCCGCGAGGCCACCGAGGCCGTAGACGAGGAGGTTGCGACGCAGCATCCGGTGGGCGGAGACCGCGCGGTAGGCCACCCCGCGAAGGGACAGCGGGATGAGCGCGATGATGATGAGGGCGTTGAAGATGACCGCCGAGAGCATCGCCGACTCGGGGCTCGAGAGCTTCATGACGTTGAGGGCCTCGAGGCCGGGGAAGATGCCGACGAACATCGCGGGGATGATCGCGAAGTACTTGGCGACGTCGTTGGCGATCGAGAAGGTGGTCAGGGCGCCGCGGGTGATGAGCAGCTGCTTGCCGATGGCCACGACGTCGATGAGCTTGGTGGGGTCGGAGTCGAGGTCGACCATGTTGCCGGCCTCCTTGGCCGCCGACGTGCCCGTGTTCATGGCGACGCCGACGTCGGCCTGGGCGAGCGCCGGGGCGTCGTTGGTGCCGTCACCGGTCATCGCGACGAGCTTGCCGCCCTCCTGCTCGGCCTTGATCAGCGCCATCTTGTCCTCGGGGGTGGCCTCGGCGAGGAAGTCGTCGACTCCGGCCTCGGCTGCGATGGCCGCCGCGGTGCGCGGGTTGTCACCCGTGATCATCACCGTGCGGATGCCCATCTCCCGCAGCTGCTCGAAGCGCTCGCGCATGCCGGGCTTCACGACGTCCTTGAGGTGGATCACGCCGAGGGTGCGGGCGGGTTCACCGGGTCGCGACAGCGCCACGACGAGGGGGGTGCCGCCGCTCGCGCTGATGCCGTCCACCGCCTCCTCGAGGTCGTCCGCGACGCGTCCGCCGGATGCCTCGACCCAGGCGGCGACTGCTGAACCCGCTCCCTTGCGCACGCAGGTGCCGTCGGGCAGGTCGACCCCGGACATCCGGGTGGAGGCCGAGAAGGGGACGAAGTCGGCGCCGGCCCGGCGCAGCTCGGCGAAGGACCCGGTCGCCGGGTCGACTCCGCACGCGAGGGCGTGGTCGACGATGGAGCGCCCCTCGGGCGTCTCGTCGGCCAGGGAGGAG
>JAGNQK010000188.1 GCA_017989115.1 Dermatophilaceae bacterium
GGTTGGGCCATCGAGGCGTGGGGCGCGCAGGCGGCGTATGCCGTGCCGATCGCCGCGGGTGCGTGCGCCTTCGCGATCATCGGGGTTCGCTACCGGCACCTCGAGCGCGCCGAGCTCGCCGCCGCCGGCTACCACTGACCCCCGCCTAGCCTCGACTTCGTGCGACTTCGGTGCGGATTTCTGGGCTGAATCGCGCCGGGGTCGCACGCAAGTCGCACGAAGTCGGGTCGGGGGTCAGGGGTCAGGGGTTGGGTGTGGGAGGTCGGGTGTGAGGGTCGGAGGAGGAGGTCGGATGCCGGTCAGTTCGCCGCGTCGTCGGCGTCGTCCTCACGGCCGGGCGTGCGCAGGTTCCACCGGCGGATGACGAAGCGGAACAGCACGTAGTAGACCACCGCGTACCCCAACCCCATGACGATGAGCAGGGCCGGTCTCGTGGCGATGTTCCAGTTGAGCAGGAAGTCGAACAGCCCCGCACTGAAGCCGAACCCGTCCCGGATCTCCAAGGCGTTCGCCAGCGCCATCGACGTGCCGGTGAGCACGGCGTGCACGACGTACAGCGGCCAGGCGACGAACATGAAGGCGAACTCGATGGGCTCGGTCACCCCGGTGAGGAACGCCGTGAGCGCCACCGACGCCATCAGCCCACCCACGGCCTTCTTGGCCTTGGGCTTGGCCTCTTGGTAGATCGCGAGGGCGGCCGCGGGCAGCGCGAACATCATGATCGGGAAGAACCCGGTCATGAACGCACCGGCCGTCGGGTCGCCCTTGAGGAAGCGGGCGATGTCGCCCTGCACGGTGTCGCCACCGGCTGGCGTGTACTCGCCGAGCACGAACCACGGCACCGAGTTGAGGATGTGGTGCAGACCGAGCGGGATGAGCAGCCGGTTGGCGGTGCCGTAGATGAACCCGCCGATGATCGAGTTCGCGGCAACCCATTCGCCGAGGCCGGTCAGCACGGCGTCGAACGCCGGGTAGATGATCGCGAGCAGCACCGCGAGCACGAGGGTCGCGAAGCCGGTGACGATCGGCACGAACCGGCGACCACCGAAGAATGCCAGGTAGGGCGGCAGCGAGATCCGGTAGTAGCGCTGCCACAGCACGGCGGCGATGAGCCCGCACAGGATGCCGCCGAGCACGCCGTAGTTGACCAGATCCTGGTCCTCACCCGGTTTGGGGGCCGGGAGGATGAAGGGTGACACGGCATCCCCGACGCCCTTGAAGACGAGGTAACCGACGACCGCGGCGAGGGCAGTCGACCCGTCGGCCTTCTTCGCGACGCCGATGGCCACGCCGACGGCGAACAGCAGGGGCAGGTTCGCGAACAGGGCTCCGCCGCCGGCACCGACGACGGCGGCGACCTTCTCCCAGCCCAGGCCGTCGCGCCCGAGCAGGTCGGGTTGACCCAGGCGCAGCATGAGGGCGGCGACCGGCAGGGCCGCGATCGGCAGCATGAGGCTGCGGCCGAACTTCTGCAGCGGCGCCAGGTTGAAACGCTGCTTGTCCGGGCCGGCAGCGGCGACGTCAGCCGTGGTCATGGCGGTGGAGCCTCCTCAAAGGCAAGTCGGTGAGAGGCTGACTCCATCACACCGGCGCGACGAACGCCCGAAAGGACCCTCCGGCATGAGCAGCAAGGCCCAGCAGATCCTGATCGCCCTCGGCGGCGCGGACAACATCATCGAGATCGAGCCGTGCATCACCAGGCTGCGCACCGAGGTCCACGACCCTTCGGTCGTCGACGAGGCCGCGCTCAAGGCGGCCGGTGCCCACGGCGTCATCCGCGCCGGGTCCGTCGTCCAGGTCGTGGTCGGGCCCGAGGCCGACAACCTCGCCGAGGACATCGAGGACCTGATGTGAGCCGACCGCACGCCCTCCTGCTCGACCTCGACGGCACGCTCGTGGACTCCGAGCGCATCCACCGGGCCGGCTTCGAGCGGTGGTTCGCCCATCGCGGCTGGGCCTTGGACCGCGAGGTGGCCTCGCTGTTCACCGGCCGACGAGCCGACGACGTCTTCCGCACGGTCGACGGGCCGTGGAGCGGCGGGGACCCGACGGAGATGTTCCACGAGATCGTCGCCATGGTGCCCCGCGACCGCTTGCCGGATGCCGTGCCGGGCGCGGTGGCGAGCATCGAGCGCGCGCTCGCGGCCGGCATCCCCCTTGCGCTCGTCACGTCAGCCGGGGTGCGGTGGGCCGACAAGGCGCTCGCCGCGCTCGGGGGCATCGACCGGTTCGACGTCGTCGTCACCCGCGACGACGTCGCGGTCGGCAAGCCGGACCCCTCCTGCTACGCCCTCGCGTGCGATCGCCTCGGGGTGGATGCCGGGTCGGCACTTGCGTGCGAGGACGCACCCAACGGGGTGCTCTCGGCCGTCGGGGCGGGCGTCGGCACGGTCGTCGGGGTGACGACGAGCTTCTCGGGGCAGGCGCTGCGCGAGGCCGGGGCGAGCACGACGATGGGCGACCTCATCGGCATCCCGCCGCTGCTCTGAACCCTCGTCCCCGCCCGCAACCGGAGTTGGGTGCTGAAGTGGTCACCAGGGCGACCGGCTCAGCACTCAAAGCAGTCAGGACTGGCGTTTGCCACGAGCCGATGCGCAGGTCGGATGGCGCCATTGCCCCCCTGAGGTGTGTGGACTCACGGCATAGTCGTCCACATTGGCCAGCAGCCCTGCGGCCATCACTGTGGCTCCGGCCCGACGCACCCACAGGGGGATCGGCATGGCGCAACTCCGCTGTCCGGCCTGCTACCAGCTGATCGGCTCGTCTAGCGAGGTGGATATGGTGCCCGATCACCGGGTGGCGTCCAAGGCATGCTGGGGTGCCGGGCAGCCGGGGTGGCCGGCGTCCTTTCCCCTCGAATTTGTCGCTGAACCTGAGACCCTTCTGCCCCCGGCGCATGAGGTTGCTGCAGGCCCGCCGCCGGTCGCGGAACGAGGGGTTCCATCCCTTCCTCAGCGTGAGGTCATGCGCGGGGACACCGGGCTACAAGTCGCCAAAATACTGGCTGCAAGCGGGGGCATCGCGGCCCTCGTCGCGCTGGCTTCAATGCCCATCGGGTACTACACGATGCTCAGATGGTTGCTCACTGCTGCGTTCTTGGCGCTCGCCCTTGCTGGCACGAGGGCGATGCTCGACGCGCGAGCAAGGACCGTGACGGATGGGGCCGGCGAGGGATCGCCCTCGGGTCAAAGGTTTCCATTCTGGTGGGTCTTTGGACTTCCAGGTCTGCTGGCCCTCACCGTCATGTTCAACCCCGTCGTGCCGATCTATCTCGGCGCCAAAGAGGCTTGGGCACCATTCGATATGGCGGCGGCCGTCCTACTCGGGGTCGCTGCACTCGTGATTCCGGGCCCGCCCTTCGCCGATGCCGTACGCCGGGATGGCTCAGTCGCGGATGCGTTCGTGACGTTGTCTGGGTGGGTCGTGGGCGTCGCGATTCTGCTGGCCGTGATGTTCAGTGCGATTCAGGACGACACCCCAGGACGGCCCGATTGCGACACGTCCTACGGAATCGAACGGGGCTGTTAGCCGGGGGCGTGGCCTGAGCTCACTGGGACGGTCTCGGGCGCCTCGGCGCCACCCATTCAGATGAGGTCGGCTGGTGAGCTGGGCAGGCGGAGGTTCCGGCCAGCGGCATCCATCGCAAGGAGCAGCGCGAAGGCCGCGTCGGCGGTGATGTCGTAGTCCGCCACCGCATGGCGAAAGAGGTCGATGGTCTCCATCGTCGTGATGCCCTGACGCCGAGCGTATTGAAGGGCATCGGTGTCATCAGTGACCCACCAGGCTCCCTTGAACTCATCGCGGGTCCGCACGATGTGGCAGGTCGTGGCCTCACCGAGATGTTTGGTGCGCTGGCGCAGATCGCCGCCGAAGACCGTACGGCGGATGCGCTCCACCTGCCCGATCTCATCGGTGGAATCGAGGACGATCGGTTCGCCCATCCAGCCGCCCTCGAGCACCCGCTGCAGGTCCGGCAGGTACCCGCGTGACTGCTCGACCTCGCTCATCACCGCCTCCGTCCACCGACCGCGATCACGCAGGAACTCGCCCAAGAGGTCGCTCCTGCCCACGGCAGCGAAGTTGCAGAAGACCGTGGTGTCGGGGAAGACGGCAATGCTCACGTCGCGTCGTCCTCCAAGGCAGCGCGAAGCCGGTCGACATCAGCACCAATGAGGGCTGCGTAGGGGCGCAGGGTGGTGTCACCGGCCTGGTAGGCCGCGAAGGCATCTCGCGTGAGCAGCCCCGGCAGGCGCGTCGAGGCCGCCAAGTTCGTCGCCTCGTGCAGGGCTTCAATCTGCCCTGATGCCTGGGCGGCCTCCTTTGCGCTCGTTCGCCCCCACCTTGACGCGGTCATCCCGTCGATGGCGCGCAAGGCCTTGAGGCGGTTGGCCAGCGCTGACGGAGACACCCGCAGAGTCATGGCCAGCGCGCAGAAGCCTTCGAAGGACCGGTCCGCCTTCATGGCGTCGATCACGACCGTCTGCGGCATGAGGAAGGCCGCGGCGAACGAGCTGGCCCGCACCTCGGTCTCGGACCGATCGATGTGATCGATGTCGGCGTCGACGTGCAGCCCTTGATCGTCGCCGCCCAGCAGGTGACCCAGCTCGTGAGCCAGCGTGAAGCGAGGGCGGAACGGCGCTGCCGTC
>JAGNQK010000044.1 GCA_017989115.1 Dermatophilaceae bacterium
CTGCCACGCAGGTGCAGTCCGCGCAGATCGCGCAGGCCGGGCCCTTCGACGCCTACGCCTCGTGCAACCGCACGTGCGAGCTCGGCATGACGCGTGCCACCGGCCAGCAGTACCAGCACGTTCTCGAACTCCTCGACCTGGCGACCCGGGCACCCGGACCCGGGTAGCCCCTAGGGAACCGGGCCGAACGGGTGCGTGGTGCCGTGGGTCTGCGCGTGCCATGACAGGTACGCGGTGACGGCCGTCGGCAGCGTCGGGTAGAAGTGCTCGGTGCCGATGGCATGGTCCAGCCCGGCCGCCTCGAGGTCGTCGAGCAGGTCCTGCTTGACGCGGGCCATGGCGAGCACGACGCCGCGGGCGACGAGGTCGTCGTGCAGCCTGGCGAGGGCGTCCAGGCTCGTCAGGTCGACCTCGACGTTGGCCTCGGCGTTGATGATGAGCCACTCGACCGGGTCGTCGGCGTCGTCCACGGCGGCCAGCGCACGGGTGTGGAAGTCCTCGGCGTTGGCGAAGAAGAGCGGCGAGTCGTAGCGGTAGACCACCAGACCCGGCACCTGCACGGCATCCGGGAAGTCGTCGACGTCGTGCATGCCCGCCATGCCGCGCACGTAGCCCAGGATGCCGTCGTGCGGCCGGGCGACGCGGCGCAGCAGGTCGCCGAGCGAGAGCGCGACGGCGAGCAGGATGCCGTAGAGCGCCCCGAACACGAACACCCCGAGCGTGGTCGCGACGAGCAGGACGAGCTCGCTGCGGCGGAACCGGGCCACTCGCCGGATCTCGGCGACGTCGACGAGCCGGATCGCGGCGTAGACGACGAGGGCCCCGAGGGCGGCCTTCGGGAACGCGGCGATGACCGGGCCGAGCGCGAGCACGGCCACGAGCACGGTGGCCAGGGTGGCCAGCGAGTACATCTGGGTCCGGCTGCCCATCGAGGACCCGATCGCCGTGCGGCTTCCGCTGCTGCTCACGGGGAACCCGGAGAGCAACCCGCCGGCGATGTTGGCCACGCCGAGCGCGAGGAACTCCTGGTTGGCGTCGATCTGCTGGTCGGAGCGCTCGGCGAAGGCTCGCGCGGTCAGCACGTTGTCGGAGTAGGCGACGACGGCGATGCCGAGCGCGGGCGCCAGCATGGTGGCCACGGCATCCGGCGACAGGTCGGGCAGGCTCAGCTGGGGGAGAGCCGACGGCAGGGGGCCGACGACCGCCACACCGAGCTCGTCGAGGCCCAGCACCATGACGGCCGCGGCGCCGAGCAGTGCCGCGAGCAGGGGGTTGGGCAGGCGGGGGAAGAAGTGCGCACCCAGCAGGAGCAGCACGAGGAGGGTGCTCGAGAGCACGAGGGTGGGTGCGTGGACGTCCGAGAGGTGGGTGAGGGCGCTCCAGGCCTCGGCGGGCATCGAGTCGCCGCTCACCTCGATGCCGGTGAGGCTGTCGATCTGGCTGACGACCATGAGCACGGCGACCCCGGCGAGGTAACCGACGAGCACCGGTTTGGAGAACAGGTCGGCGAGGAAGCCCAGCCCGAAGGCCCAACCGAGGATGCAGAGGGCGCCGGTGACGACCGCGAGCGCCGCAGCGAGTGCGGCGTACGCCTCGGGGCCGCTGACACCGACCGCGGCCACGGCGGTCGCGGTCATCAGCGCCGTCGTGGACTCGGGGCCGACGGAGAGCTGGCGGGAGGAGCCGAGGACGGCGTAGACGAGGGTGGGCGCGATGATCGCGAGCAGGCCTGCGGCCGGCGGGAGCCCCGCGATCTGGGCGTAGGCCATCACCTGCGGGATGAGGTAGGCGGCGACGGTCACCCCGGCGAGCAGGTCGCCGCGTAGCCAGCCGCGCTGGTACGTGCGCCACACCGTGATCCCGGGAAACGTCGTCGCGACGGTCACGGGCCTCCGGGCGTTGAGTGGCCGGTGATGGCCGTCTGCGGTGGGCACGGGCTGATTCGACCACACGACGTCGGCGTGTCGCCCGCCAATGTGTGGGATCGAACAGGTGTTCGTCTATGGTCGTCCACAGGTGGTGTCCCCGACGGCACTTGTCCACAGGCTCGACGGCAGCCCGTGACCGTTGTCGGTACCGCCACCTAGCGTCTGACCCAGACCTCGCGACGAGACCGATGGCGAGAGCTGGTCGCCGGTGGGCGCGCTCGCTGCACGAACAGGAAGAGACGGTGTGACATGGCAGGAAATCGCGGACCCGTGATGCCCAACCCGACGGCTGCGGCCAACGGTGGGGAGAAGGACAAGGCCATCGCCTCGGTGATGGCGCAGATCGAGAAGCAGCACGGCAAGGGTGCCGTCATGCGCCTCGGTGACGACGTGCGGCCCCCCATCGAGGTCATCCCCACGGGCTCCATCGCCCTCGACATCGCGCTCGGCATCGGCGGCCTGCCGCGCGGCCGCGTCGTCGAGATCTACGGCCCCGAGAGCTCGGGAAAGTGTCTGACCGCAGACACCTACGTCTGGACTGCCCATGGGCTGGAGACCGTGGCCGAGTTGTTCGCCCGAGGCGGGCAACCTGCTTCGTGTACGTCACGGGTCACCGATGTCCGTGAGTTGGGGCTGCGTGTGGTCAATGAGCGCGGTGAGCTCGAGCAGGTGGCCGCTCTGACTCACAACAACCGCAAGCCGGTGGTGCGGCTCGTCACTCGATCCGGCCGGTCAGTCAGCGCGACTCACAACCACCCCTTCCGCGTGCTCAACGAGCGTGGCCACATCGTGTGGCGACAGGCCGGGCGCATCGGCACCGGTGACGTCCTGGTTTCGGCGCTGTTCGGGGCCGAGGAGGCTGCCTGCGGCGAGGGGATCAGCGAAGACGAGGCTGTCTTCCTCGGGTATCTCGTCGCCGAGGGCACCCTCGGGGAGTCCAACAAGCACGCAGTCCGGTTCACGAACTGGGACCCGGAGGTCGCTTCGGAGTGGTCGGCCCTGGCAAGCTCACTGTTCGGCGCCGAGGTCAAGAACTACGACGGCAAGGAGCACGTCGTGCATGACACGGCGCTTCGACGTCGACTGGCAGACGACTACGGTCTGGCGTTCGTCAACGCGCCGGAGAAGTCGGTTCCTCATGCCATCCGAACCGCTGGCGCCAAGGCGCAATGCGCCTTCCTCTCGGCGCTCTTCGAGGGTGATGGCTGGATCGACAAGTCATCGACCATCGGTCTGGGGACAGCATCGCGTGTTCTCGCCGAGCAGGTGCAGCTCCTGCTCTACGGGCTGGGTGTTCCGGCGACGATGCAGACGTCGTTCAACAAGGTCTACCAGCGCGACTACTACAGCGTGATCATCAACCCGGCCGCTGCCCATCGATTCCTGGAGAACGTCGGCTTCCGCAGCGCTCGCCGGGCGGGCCAGGTAGAAGAGGCATTTCGCCAGTCCTCTCGGGAACCTCAGCCCGAGAATGTGCCCTTTGTCGGGAACCTCGTCCGTGACCTTCGCGATGCCATCGGCGGGGACCGAGAGTTTGATCGGATCGCTGGTGACATGCTGCGGCAGGACATGGCGCTGTCGTGCTCACGTGCGCGGTTGCGTCGCATTGTCGACTGGGCCGAGCAGCGCACCCACCTGCTGTCCACGGGATCCCAACATCTCGTCGGCATGCTCCGCGACCTGTCGACAGCGCGATACACCTACGAAGAGGTTGTCGCAGTCGAGGACGGCGGCCTGCAGCCCACGTTCGACCTGATGGTCCCCGATACTCACAGCTTCGTGGCTAACGGTGTTCTGTCGCACAACACAACCGTGGCTCTGCACGCTGTGGCCAACGCGCAGAAGGCCGGTGGCATCGCGGCGTTCATCGACGCCGAGCACGCGCTCGACCCCGACTACGCCAAGGCCCTCGGGGTCGACACGGACGCGCTGCTCGTGTCCCAGCCCGACACGGGGGAGCAGGCGCTCGAGATCGCCGACATGCTCATCCGCTCCGGCGCGCTCGACATCATCGTCATCGACTCCGTCGCGGCCCTGGTGCCCCGTGCCGAGATCGAGGGCGAGATGGGTGACAGCCACGTCGGCCTCCAGGCCCGCCTGATGTCGCAGGCGCTGCGAAAGATCACCGGTGCCCTCAGCACCACTGGCACGACGGCGATCTTCATCAACCAGCTGCGCGAGAAGATCGGAGTGATGTTCGGGTCGCCCGAGACGACGACCGGTGGCAAGGCGCTGAAGTTCTACGCCTCGGTGCGGCTGGACGTGCGACGCATCGAGACCCTCAAGGACGGCACCGACGCGGTCGGCAACCGGACCCGGTGCAAGGTCGTGAAGAACAAGGTCAGCCCGCCGTTCAAGCAGGCCGAGTTCGACATCCTCTACGGGCAGGGCATCTCACGCGAGGGTGGCCTCATCGACATGGGGGTCGAGCAGGGCTTCGTGCGCAAGGCGGGTGCCTGGTACACGATGGACGGGGACCAGCTGGGGCAGGGCAAGGAGAACGCCCGCAACTTCCTCAAGGACAACCCGGACCTCACCGACGAGCTCGAGAAGAAGATCAAGGAGAAGCTCGGCATCGGTGTGCCTCGGGGTGAGGCACTGGCCGCGGTCCCTGACATCCCGGTCGACTTCTGATCCTCGGCTCGATTCCTGACGCTCGGATGCCGTTCGCCGACTCGACGACCCCGCCGCCCCCGTGGGCGGCGGGGTCGTCGTCGGTTCCCGACCCGACGGCACCGGCGGCGCGACGCGCGGGTGCACCCCCTCCCGCGGATCCTGAGAGCGACCCCCGCACGCGGGGCAGTGAGCCCGACCCGCTCGACTGGGCCCGCCAGATCGTGCTGCGCCAGCTGACCGCGGCACCACGCAGTCGCGCCCAGCTCGAGCAGGTGCTGCGCCGCAAGGACTGCCCCGACGACGTCGCCGCCGCGGTGCTCGACCGCATGGAGGAGGTCGGCCTGGTCGACGACACGGCCTACGCGGGCATGCTCGTCCGCTCGCAGCAGGCCGGCCGCGGGCTCGCCCGGCGGGCCCTCGCGCAGGAGCTGCGACGCAAGGGGGTCGACGACGAGACGGCGCAGGCCGCGCTCGACGAGGTCGACCCGCACGACGAGGAGGACCGGGCCCGAGCGCTCGTCGCGAAGAAGATGCGCTCGATAAGCGGGTTGACGCCCCTCGTGCAGACCCGGCGGCTCGCGGGGATGCTCGCTCGCAAGGGTTATCCCTCGGACGTGTCGATGCGCATCGTGCGCGAGGCGGTGCGCGAGGCGCCCGAGAACCAGCGCGACTGAGTGATCGTCGGCCTCGGGGCTCAGGTGGGCCGGTATCGCAGGGCGACCGCTCCCGAACGGAACTCCTGGCGGTCCACGAGCTCGAGCTGGATGCGCTCGCGCAGACCGGCGAGCAACGTCGGCCCGTGTCCTTCAAGGACCGGCTGCACCAGGAACGCGTACTCGTCGATCAGTCCCAGGTCGGCCAGTGCCAGGGGGAGCGTGACCCCACCCACGAAGAGGCCCTCGCCCGGCTCGTGCTTGAGCTGCTGTACGGCGTGCCCCAGGTCGCCCCGCACCAGCTCGGCATTCCAGTCAACCTCGCTCAGCGTGCTCGACACGACGTACTTCTTTGCCCGGTCGATGGTCTCGGCGAACGGGATCTCCCGCTCGCCCATCCAGTCAGGCCAGGTGCCCGTGGCCGGCTTTCGCCACGCCGACTCCATCATCTCGTAGGTCACCCGGCCGAAGACCAGGGCATCGGCTCGTTGCATCTCAGCGGTCCAGTAGCGCATCGACTCCTCGTCGGGCGGGAGCCCTGCCTCGTGGTGGCAGCAGCCGTCGAGGGTGACGTTGATCGAGTATCGAAGTGGTCTCATCCCGGTCCTCTCCCGTGAGGTGCTCAGCGTGTGTTCACGTGACCGTACTGCGCCGGATGGGCCACCTGGCCGCCACCAGCCAGCACAGCGAGCACGAGAGCAGCCCGATGGCCGCACCCCCCAGAACATCAAGGGGCCAGTGCGCTCCGATGTACGGGCGGTTCAGCGCGACGAGGGTCGCGATGGCCACGCCCACGGCGCGCTGCGGCCATGTCGGCCAGGGCCACAACGCCGTCACGAGGCCGACGGCGACACTCGTGTGGGCCGAGGGATAGGCGTGTCCGTGCGGTTCCGTGGGGTAGCCGTGCACGTCCAGCCCGGCGATCGACGCCGTGGGCCTGGGCTGCTCGGCCTCCCGCTTGAGGATCTGGGTGATGGCCTCGGAGAGCGCGTACGCCAACAGCATCGCCCGGAGCACCTCCCACCGGTCCCTGCCCCGGGCCGTGAACACGATCCAGCCGACGAGGGCGAGCGCGACCACCGCCAAGGGCACCGGGCGCAGGAGCGAGTTGGTCACGGCCAGCACGGTCCCGAACGGTTCCGGCGGGTCGTTGATCCACCGCACCACCGCGGTCTGGGCATCAGCGGCTCCGGGTTGCAGTGCCATCCAGTAGGTCGCGGCAACCACCAGCGCGGACGCCGCCGCGAGCGCCTAGCACCTGGAGCGCGACGGCAGCGACGTCACCTCGGGGAGGGCGCGCTCGTCCACGCCGTCCTCCGCGTGCTCGGTCATGCGCGCAACCTACCGACGGTCCGGCGGTCGGACGGGGAGTGACTCGAGGCAGTGGCCACATCACGTTGCGTCGTCCGACTCGGTCCGCGACGATCGTCGAGTGAGGGTTCCATAACTGGTGGGGGATTCGGTCACCTTGCGGGCCCTGCGGCCCGAGGACCGCGCGGCGCGTCAGCGTCATGGGTGGCATGCCGAGATCGAACGCGGCTACGGCTCCACCACGGTGACGCGAGCCATGGGCGATGACGAGGTGGAGCAGTGGTACGCCCACTGGGAACTGGCCGCAGATGAGCCGAACCGCATCCATTGGGTGCTCGACCTCGAGGGCGAGGCCGTCGGCGCAGCGTTCCTCCATGCGATCAATGCCGAGGACCGCCGTGCCCGATATGCCATCGGGCTCTACGACCCCGCGTTCTTCGGCCGAGGGCTTGGCCAGCAGGCGACGCGCCTGGTTCTCCAGCACGCCTTCGAGACGTTGATGCTGCACCGCGTGGATCTTCGCGTCCTGGACTTCAACCACCGAGCGATTGCCACCTACCGGGCATGCGGCTTCGTGGAGGAGGGACGCGAGCGGGAAACCTGCTTCCTTGACGGCCGCTGGTATGACGATGTGGTGATGGCCGTGCTTGAGCACGAGTTCGCGGTGGCGCGTGGAGGCAGACGTGAAACGTGACCACCGCGTCGCGCGCCGGGCTCGACTTCTCTGGGACGCTTCTCGTGTGACTGGAGCAGAGCGGGACCGGGACACCGAGGGACGTGCGCGTCAGGCACGGCCGCGAGACGCGTTGGGTCGCCCGCTGCCCTACGGGGCCGAGGGTGTCGAGCCGGTGTCGGAGGAACCGCTGCCGCCGCACGAAACGCTCAGGAAGGCCAGGGAGCTCATCGATGCCGGCCGTCCCTTCGCAGCCCACGAAGTGCTGGAGGCGCGGTGGAAGGCCGGGCCGGCCGAGGAGGCGGATCTGTGGCAGGGACTGGCGCAGGTCTGCGTGGCCCTGACCCATGCCGCCCGAGGGAACCAGGTCGGGGCGCAGCGGCTCTTCGAACGGGCCGGGGACCGGCTGTCCGCATTCGCGTCGACAGGACGCGATGCCTATGGCGTCGACGTGACCAAATCGGCGGCTCAGGCGCGAAGGCACCGCGGCACGTTCTGACGGCCACGGTGACCGACCGGTGACGGGGTTGTCCGCTCGTGACGGGCCTCTACCCCCGTCACGAGCAGACAACCCCGTCACGGGTGCCCGCACTCCCTGCGGCGGATGCTCAGAGGGAGTGCAGCGGTCGTTGCGCTGCGGACAGCGAATCGGTCGAGACGATCTGCTTGCCGTAGGGGAAGAGCGAGATGGGGATCATCTTGAGGTTGGCGATGGCCAGCGGGATGCCGATGATCGTGATGGCCTGCGCCACTGCCGTGATGACGTGCTCGAGGGCGAGCCACCACCCGGCGAGCACGATCCACAGGATGTTCAGCACCACCGAGCCGGCACCGGCGTTCGGCTGCTGCACGACTGCTCGCCCGAAGGGCCAGATGGCGTAGCTGGCCATCCGGAAGGCGGCGACGCCCAGTGGGATCGTGACGATGAGCAGGCACAGCACGAGGCCGGCGAACGCGTACCCGACGGCGAGCCAGAACCCGCCGAACACGAACCAGATGATGTTGAGCAGGGTGCGCACGCGAAGGATCCTCTCGAGGTGGGCTGGTTCGGGGTCGAGCCAACTGTGTCCCAGCCTGTCATGCGCGTGCACCGTCGCGCGGCGACTGGGGTCGACCCGACCCACCAGGGTCAGGCGGGACGGCGCCGCGCGACGACCTCGTCGTCGTCGGTCTCGCCCGTCTCGACGAACCCCAGGCTGGCGTAGAGACCCTTCGCCACCGTGTTCTGCGGGTGGTACGCGAGGGCGAACCCATCGTCTTCGTCGCGGGGACGAAGGGTCGCAAGGGCCTGGGCCATTGCGGCCCGACCCACCCCGCGACCCTGGTGCGCGGCGTCGACGATCACCCCGCCGAGCCAGCAGCTGCCGTCCTCGTCGTCGATGCCCCACATGAGGAAGCCGATCACCGCGCCCTCCTCGTCGTGCACGGCCAGGGGGTTCCAGACGTCCTCGTAGGCGCACAACGCGAGGTAGTGGGTGGCGGCCGCGACGAAGGCGTCCTGGCCGGGCGCGATGGTGAGCCCGGCGACGTCACGCCAGCTCCCGGCATCCACCGGACGCAGGGAGACCGACGGGCCGGGCTGGGTCATACGCGCCACATTAGGGCCGTCCACCCCGTGGACAACAGGTGCGCGAAACACGGGGGTGACACGGGTGTGATGACAGGTTCACGCCGTGGCCATAGGTTCGTCACGTGAGCGAGCAGATGCCGGCCGAGGCCCCAGGCGGCCTGTTCGACGACTACGCCCTCGGCCAGGCGTGGGACGAGATGCTCAGCGAGCCCGGTGCGCCCCGTACGCCCTACAAGCCGGTGTTCCACACGCTGCGCGGGATGAACGGGCAGGCCCTCAAGGAGCGGGCTGACTCGCTGGCGCGCTCCTACCTCGACCAGGGCGTGACCTTCGACCACGCGGGGGAGGAGCGGCCCTTCCCCCTGGATGCCGTGCCCCGCGTCATCAGCGCCCACGAGTGGCAGATCATCGAGTCCGGTGTGGTGCAACGCGTCACGGCGCTCGAGTCCTTCCTCGATGACATCTACTCGCGCGAGGGTGAGATCCCCCGCGCCGTGCACGAGGGCATCATCCCGTGGCGCCTCATCGCGAGCTCGAAGCACTACCACCGGGCCGTCATGGGGATCCGCCCGAGCAACGGCGTGCGCGTGCACGTCGCCGGCGTCGACCTCATCCGCGACGAGGTGGGCACCTTCCGGGTGCTCGAGGACAACGTGCGCGTGCCGTCCGGGGTCAGCTACGTCATCGCCAACCGCCGTGCCATGGCCAACGTCTTCCCGGAGGCGTTCGCGACGATGCGCATCCGGCCCGTCCACGACTACCCGCGCATGCTCCTCGCGGCGCTGCGGGCCGCTGCACCCGACGGGGCCAGCGACCCGACCGTCGTCGTGCTCACCCCCGGGGTGTTCAACTCGGCCTACTTCGAGCACGCCCTGCTGGCGCGGATGATGGGGGTCGAGCTCGTCGAGGGTCGTGACCTCGTGTGCGTCGGCGGACAGGTGCGGATGCGCACGACGACCGGTGACCGCCCCGTCGACGTCATCTACCGGCGCATCGACGACGAGTTCCTCGACCCGGTGCACTTTCGCGGCGACTCCATCCTCGGCGTCGCGGGGCTGGTCTCCTCGATGCGGGCGGGGCGGGTCACGGTCGTCAACGCCATCGGCAACGGCGTGGCCGACGACAAGCTCATCTACTCCTACCTGCCCGACCTCATCCGCTTCTACCTCGACGAGGACCCGATCCTCGGCAACGTCGACACGTTCCGCTGCGACGAGCCGAAGGCGCTCCAGCACGTCCTGGAGAACCTGCACGACATGGTCGTCAAGCCGGTCGACGGCTCGGGCGGGAAGGGGCTGGTAGTCGGGCCCAAGGCCGATGCCGAGACCCTCGAGCTCTTGCGTGCCCAGCTGATCGCCGATCCGCGGGGCTGGATCGCCCAACCCGTCGTGCAGCTCTCGACCGTGCCGACGTTCATCGACGGCCGCCTCGCCCCGCGCCACGTCGACCTGCGGCCGTTCGCCGTCAACGACGGTGAGCGCGTGCGGGTGCTGCCGGGGGGCCTCACCAGGGTCGCCCTTCCCGAGGGTGAGCTGGTGGTCAACTCCAGCCAGGGCGGGGGGTCCAAGGACACCTGGGTGCTCTCGGACCGTCGGGCCGCGACGAGCACCTCCAGCCGGCCACCGGACAACCGCGAGGTCGTCGTCATGAGTGCCCCCACGGCATCCCACGAGGACAGCATGAAGGCCCAACAGCAGCAGCAACAGCAGCAAGGTCACCGCACGGTGGCCCACGCTGACACCCGCCACGAGGAGTCGTCGTGCTGAGCCGGATCGCCGAGTCGCTCTTCTGGATCGGGCGCTACACCGAGCGCGCCGACGGCACGGCGCGCATCGTCGACGTGCTGCGCCTGCAACTCCTCGAGGACCCCGGGGCCGACGAGGTCACGGCGTCGAGGACCGTCCTCTCGGTGATCATGGGGATGCCGTTCGAGGGCGACCCGGGGTTCGCCGACGTGGGTGCCGCCCTGGTCTTCGACCGGTCCAATGCCAGCTCCATCACCGGGGCCCTCTTCGCCGCCCGCGAGAACGCCCGGCGAGCTCGCGAGACGTTGTCGACCGAGCTGTGGGAGGGCATCAACACGACGTGGCACCGCTGGAACGGCTTCGGGCGGACGGTCACGACCGAGCGGCACCTGTCGTGGGTGCGTGAACGCGCGGCGCTCGTGTCCGGAATCGCCGACTCGACGATGTCGCACGACGAGGCCTGGGACTTCCTCGTGCTCGGCCGCAGCCTCGAGCGGGCCGACATGACGGCGCGTCTCGTGGCCACCGGCGGCCTGCCGCGAGGCGGCGCCCCGTGGTCGGTGGTGCTGTCGTCGTGTGGAGCGCAGCAGGCCTTCATGCGCAGCCAGCGCGGCCTGCTCAGTGATGACCGCGCAGCGGCCTTCCTCGTGCTCGACCGCGAGTTCCCCCGGTCGGTCTTCTTCGCCCTCTCCGAGGCCGAGCGCCGGCTCGACGCCCTCTCACCCCAGGAGGACCGCATCGGCATCTCCGACGAGGCCCAGCGTCAGCTGGGCCGCATCCGCACGTCGCTGGAGTACCGGTCGACGTCCGACGTGATCGCCGACCTCCCGGCCCAGATGCTGCGGGTGCAGGGGTCGGTGATGGCGGCGTCGCAGGCGGTGGCGTCCCGGTACTTCCAGTCCGGACAGGTCACGACGTGGACCCGGGACGGGGTGGTCTGACATGCGCCGCTGGCGAATCGTCCACACGACCTCCCTGACCTATGACGGCCAGGTTCGTGCCGCCCACAACGAGCTGCGGATGACCCCGGTCAACGAGGCCGGCCAGACCACCCTCGAGAACCGCATTCGCATCCGCCCGATGACGTGGAGCCACGTCTACCGCGACCACTGGGGCACCCACGTCATGGCGATGGAGAGCCTGGCCAGCCACGGTCAGCTCGAGATCGAGGCCATCTCCACCGTCGAGCGCACCGACGTCGCCCGGCACACCCCGTCGCTCGACTGGGCGGCTGTGCGCGACCCTGCCGTGCAGGACCGCAGCTACGAGTGGCTGATGTTGTCGGCGCGCACCCGCCCCGGTGACGGCATCGCCGAGTTGGTGGATGCCGTGCGCGGACGCGAGACCCCCCGGGTGGCTGCCGAGGAGCTCGCGTCCCTGGTGCGTGCCGAGATGAGCTACGTGCCGGGCAGCACCAGCGTGCACAGCCGCGGCGAGGACGCCTGGGCCGAGCGCTCCGGTGTCTGCCAGGACTTCGCCCACATCACCGTCGGCGCCCTGCGCAGCCTCGGCCTGCCCGCGCGGTACGTCTCCGGGTACCTCGTGCCGGTCAGGGACACCGCCGTCGGTGAGACGAGCAAGGGCGAGAGCCATGCCTGGGTCGAGTACTGGGACGGTGGCTGGACACCCGTTGATCCGACGAACGGCACCGAGGTCGGGGTCGACCACGTCGTCGTGGCGCGCGGCCGCGACTACGAGGACGTCCCCCCGTTCAAGGGTATCTACTCGGGGCGGGCCACGGCATCCCTGGGTGTCGTGGTGGCGATCACCCGCCTGGCCTGACGCCCTCCTCGTGGTGGTGGTCGCGGGCCACGTGCCGGCGGGCGTGCGCGATGGCCTCGGGCGTGCTGTCGAAGACGTGCTTCAGCGTCACGAGGTGTTGGTGGATGCCGGTCGCGGCCAACCGTGGGACGAACCGTTGCGGCACCCCCGACAGCAGGACCGTGACCCCTCGTGCCTCCAGCGAGCGGATGGTGTCGGCGAGCACGGCTGCCCCGGTGGCGTCGAGCGTGCTGACGTGGGACATCCGCAGGATGACGACCTTGACGTCGCTCACCTCGGTGAGTTCGAGCAGGGCCGTGTGGGCCCCGCCGAAGAACAGCGGGCCCTCGAGCCGGTAGGCGACGACCCGTTCGCGCAGCAGGGCGGTCTCCTGCGCGCCGTGCTCCTCCTCGTCGAGGTACTTCTGGGGGAGGGACTCCTCGTACAGCGCCGTCGTCCGGGCGAGCTGGCGCAGGGCCAGCCCGCCGGCGGTGACGATGCCCAGCACGACGGCCGTCGCGAGGTCGAGCACGACGGTGGCCAGGAAGGTCAGCCCCAGCACGGCGGCGTCACCGCGTGAGGCCCGGGCCAGGGCGCGCAGGCTCGACACCTCGATCATCCGCACGGCCGTGGCGATGAGCACCCCCGCCAGGGCGGCCAGCGGGATCCAGGCGACGACGTCGTTGAGGGCGAGCACGACGACGAGCAGCACGAGCGAGTGCACCACCGCCGCCAGTCGGGAGCGCGCCCCGGAGCGCACGTTGACGGCGGTCCGGGCGATCGCCGCGGTGGCCGGGATGCCGCCGAGCAGCGGTGAGGCGAGGTTTGCCAGCCCCTGGCCGAAGAGCTCGCGGTCGGGGTCGTGGCGCGAGGACACGCTCATCGCGTCGGCGACGGTTGCCGAGAGCAGGCTCTCGAGCGCGGCCAGGGCGGCGACGGCGACGGCCGGCACGGCGAGCACCCGAAGGTCACCCCAGGACACCGACGGCACGCTCAGGCTGAACAGCCGCTCGGGCAGGGCACCGATCGTCTCGACCGGCACGTCGGCCAGGCGGACGGCGACCGTCGCGACCACCACCCCGAGCAGCGCCACGGGAACGGCCGGCCGCAGGCGGGAGAGCACGAGGATCGCCGCGGCGACCCCGACGCTGATGGCCACCGGTGCGAGGTCGGGGCTCCCGAACCACTCGACGACGGCGGCCACCGCCGACACGACGACGTGCTCGTGGCGCGCGGACAGGCCGAGCGCGGAGGGCACCTGCTGGAGGGCGATGAGGGCCGCGATGCCCAGGGTGAACCCCTCGATGACGGGCAGCGGGATGAACCGCACGTACCTCCCTGCACCGGCCAGGCCCATCACCACGAGGATCACGCCCGCCATGAGACCCACGACGAGCACGCCCTCGGCTCCGTGGGTCGCCACGATCGGCACGAGGATGACGGTCATCGCTCCGGTGGGCCCGGAGACCTGCACGTGACTACCGCCGAACAGCGCCGCCACGATGCCGGCGACGACCGCCGTCACCAGGCCGGCGGTGGCGCCGAGCCCCGAGGCGATGCCGAAGGCCAGAGCCAGGGGCAGGGCCACGACACCCACGGTCACCCCCGCGAGGACGTCCTGACGGGGGGTCGCCACCATGGCGCGCAGGTCGCGGCTGCGGGGGCGGACGGCATCCAGCCGCTGCATGACGGCCCGGCGGGCCGTGTCCGTGCTCATGCCCGGGGCTCTGGCGTGATGTCGTCGACGAGTCCACCCTGGTCGGCCGTCTTGGTCTGGAGGATCTCGCGGGCGCTCGCGAGCAGGTCGCGCACGGCGGGCAGGGCGAGGCTGTAGATCACCTGCCCACCCTCGCGGCGCTGGGTGACCAGGCCGCCCAGGCGCAGGACGGCGAGCTGGTGGGACAGGCTCGGGGCCTCGACGTTGATCGCGGCGAGCAGCTCGTGGACGGCCCGGTCGCGCTCGGCCAGCAGCTCGAGGACGCGGATGCGGGCCGGGTGGCCGAGCGTTCGGAAGAACTCGGCCTTGGCCTGGTACAGCGGAACCGGCATGTCGTGAGGCTCTCTTGCAGAGTTGCAGAACTCTGCAACTATACCTCGCGCGCGATTGCCGCGGTGGCGGGCACCCGGCATACCCTTGACCCGCCATGACACCCAAGACCTATGACGTGCGCACCCACGGGTGCCAGATGAACGTCCACGACTCCGAGCGCCTCGCCGGCCTGCTCGAGACCGCCGGCTACGTCGACCTCGCGAGCGTGCCCGCTGCCGAGCGTCCGGAGACCGCGGACGTCGTCGTGTTCAACACCTGCGCCGTGCGCGAGAACGCCGACAACAAGCTCTACGGCAACCTCGGCCAGCTGCGCCCGGCCAAGACCGCGAACCCCGACCTGCAGATCGCCGTCGGTGGCTGCATGGCCCAGAAGGACCGCGAGAGCATCGTCAAGCGCGCTCCCTGGGTGGACGTCGTCTTCGGCACCCACAACATCGGCAGCCTCCCCGCACTGCTCGACCGGGCGCGGCACAACAAGCGCGCCGAGGTCGAGATCCTCGAGTCGCTCGAGACCTTCCCCTCGACGCTGCCGACCCGCCGCGACTCCGCCTTCGCCGGCTGGGTGTCGATCAGCGTCGGGTGCAACAACACCTGCACCTTCTGCATCGTCCCCAGCCTTCGCGGCAAGGAGGCCGACCGCCGTCCGGGCGAGATCCTCGCCGAGATCGAGGCTCTCGTCGCGCAGGGCGTCATCGAGATCACCCTGCTCGGGCAGAACGTCAACACCTACGGGGTCGAGTTCGGCGACCGGTTCGCCTTCGGCAAGCTGCTGCGCGCCTGTGGCGAGATCGAGGGACTGGAGCGGGTGCGCTTCACCAGCCCCCACCCGGCCGCGTTCACCGACGACGTCATCGAGGCCATGGCCGCGACGCCCAACGTCATGCCGAGCCTGCACATGCCGTTGCAGTCCGGGTCCGACACGGTGCTCAAGGCGATGCGTCGCTCGTACCGCAGCGAGAAGTTCCTCGGCATCATCGACAAGGTCCGCACCGCGATCCCGGATGCCGCGATCACCACCGACATCATCGTGGGCTTCCCCGGTGAGACCGAGGCCGACTTCGCCGAGACGCTGCGCGTCGTCGAGGCGTCCCGCTTCTCCAGCGCCTTCACCTTCCAGTACTCCATCCGCCCCGGTACGCCCGCGGCGACGATGCCGAACCAGGTGCCCAAGGCCGTGGTCCAGGAGCGCTTCGACCGGCTCATCGAGCTGCAGGAACGTGTCTCGTGGGCCGAGAACCGCACCCTCGAGGGCCGTGATGTCGAGGTGCTCGTCGCACCCGGCGAAGGCCGCAAGGACGGCGAGACCGCGCGCCTGTCCGGCCGGGCCCGCGACAACCGCCTCGTGCACTTCGCCGTGCCCGACGGCGGTGAGCGTCCTCGCCCGGGAGACGTCGTGACCGTGGGGGTCACCTACGGGGCGCCGCACCACCTCGTGGCCGACAGCGGGGTCCAGGGCGGTGCCTACTCGGTTCGTCGCACCAAGGGTGGGGACGCGTGGGCCTCGCTGCAGGATGCGCCGGTACCCGGCAAGCCGGCCGTCTCCCTGGGGATGCCGTCGCTCGGCAAGCCCGTGACGTCACCGACAGCCACCGCGCCCTGCGCGACCTGAGCGGCCTACCCGAGCGCGAGAACCGCGGCGACGACGCCCACGGCAGCAAGGGCGAGGACCAGCCCCAGGGCTCGCACCGAGCGCGCGCGTTCCCGAGCGGGGTCCACCCGGCGCTCGGGTGAGTTGGCTGCGGCATACAGCGGGGCGGGGTCGAACGGCTCGATGTCGAGCGGGGGCAGTCCCGAGGTGTTGTGCGCCATGGACGGCTCTCTTCCTGGGAGACGAAGCGGGTTCCCCCGAGCGTAGGCACGCGACCAACGCTGCGCTGGCAGTTCGCCTCGCGGCCGGCAAACCCTGACCGAACGGCCGAGACCCCCGACCGTTCGGTCGAGGGTCCCGGGTCGCGTCAGGGGGAGATCAGGTGCCGATGGCGCCGTCTGCCGCGGACTGCGCGGTGTCGACGTGCTCGGCGAACTGGCCGCCAGTTGCCTGGTCGGCTGCGTCGCCTGCCTTCTCGATGGCCTGGTCGCTGATGCTCTCGACCTGGTCGCCGTGAGTCTCGGTCAGTTCCGCGAGCTTCTCCTTGGCGCTGTCAAAGATGTTCACGCGACCTCCTTTCGCTTGGTGACAGTTCAGACCCCGAGAGGGGGTGCGCTCACAGTACGTTCAGGGACGCCTGCAACGGGAGAGTTTTCGACAAACCGGTGTTCCGGCCGCCGAACCTTGAGGGGTTCAGCCCTGGTCGGGGTCGAGCCAGGCGTGCACCAGTGGCACGACGGAGGCGCCCTCGCCGCTGGCGGCCGCCACCCGCTTCATCGACGTGGCCCGGATGTCACCGACGGCGAACACCCCGGGCACCGTCGTCGCGAGGCTCGCAGGGGGGATGCCGTCGGTCCACCGGTCGGTCGGGACGTCGCGTCCGGTGAGCACGAACCCCCTGCCGTCCGTCGCGACCTCAGCGGGGAGCCACTCGCAGTGCGGCTCGGCCCCGAGCAGCAGCACCAGGCCACGGCAGCCGAGCACCTCCTGTTCACCGCTGCGGGTGTCGCGAACGGTGATGCGCTCCAGACGGCCGTCGCCGGCGGCATCGACCACCTCAGAGCACGGGCGGACCCGCAACCGCGGGCTGTGGCCGATCTCGGAGACGAGGTACTGCGACATCGTCGCCTCCAGGCCGTCGCGGCGCACGAGGATCGTCACCGACCGCGCGAACCGGGCGAGGTGGATGGCCGCCTGTCCGGCGGAGTTCCCCCCACCCACGACGACGACGTCGGTGCCCTCCATCTCCCGGGCCGCCGACATCGCGCTGCCGTAGAAGACCCCGAGGCCGACGAAGTCCTCGACCGCCGGCACGCCCAGCTTTCGGTAGGCCACACCGGTGGCGATGACCACCGCCCGCGCGCGGACGTCACCACCGTCGGTGCGCACGACGTGCGGCTGACCGTCGCGACCGGGTTCCAGCGAGGTGACGGACCAGCCGGTGAAGAACTGGGTGCCGAAC
>JAGNQK010000189.1 GCA_017989115.1 Dermatophilaceae bacterium
TCGGCGAGCTCTTCGTGGTTGGGCTTGATGAGGTTCGGGCGAGCGGCGACCGCGAGCGGCATCGGGGCGCCCGAGGAGTCGACGGCGACCCGGATGCCGCGTTCACGCACCCGCGTGACGAGGTCGGCATAGAACGTGGTCGGCGCACCAGGCGGGAGGCTGCCGCACGCGACGACCCAGGAGGCGCCGTCCGCGGCATCCAACGTCGCCGTGAGGAGTGCGTCGACCTCGGCGGGCGAGAGCTGCGGGCCGGGCTCGTTGAGCTTGGTCGTCGTGCCGTCGGGCTCGAGGACGCTGATGTTCATCCGCAGGCTCCCCGAGACGGGAACGCTGCGGCGCGCGACGCCGGCGGTGTCGAGGAGCTCATCCATGAGGTGGCCCTCCGGGCCACCGGAGGGCAGGACCGCGATGGTGGCGGTGCCCTGGGCCGCGAGCGCCCGGCTGACGTTGACGCCCTTGCCGCCCGGGTCGATGCGGCTCGAGGTCGCGCGGTGGACCTCTCCGCGCAGGAGGGCATCGATGACGATGGCGCGGTCGATGCTCGGGTTGGGGGTGAGGCTGACGATCATCGGGACACCGTCCCGCGCTCGTCCGAGCGGTGGTGACACTGCGCTGCGTCCATCGGACTCCTTCGTCCACCGGGTGGCCCGTTGTGGGCCATTGGAGGTATCCAACCATTACTCGGGCACCAATGTAAAGAGATTCGGGCACCCGTTTGTGTTGTTTTACTTCCGAATGTCCGGTCTGTGCCGGACTGAACCCCAGAGTGGCAGCGATCTGGCCTCACGGCATGTCTGGAGACACACCGTCTGAGGGCTGGACCTGGCGCTCGGCACGCTCGGCCTCGACCCGTCCGAGGATCCACGTCGCGACCGACGCGGTCACCGCCCCGACGACCCCGATACCGACGACCATGAGCACGACGGCGACGACCCTGCCTTCGCCGCTCACGGGGCAGTGGACGCCGTAGCCGACCGTCGTGACCGTCGTGCAGGCCCACCACAGTGCGTCACCGGAGGTCGTGATGTTGGCCTCGGGGGCATCGCGTTCGGCATCGAGCACGGCCAGGGCGCCCAGGCCGACGGCCGTCCGGCGGCTCCCCCGACGTAGACCAGCACCCGCCCGGCCAGGTTGGCCGAGGCGGACCTGTCGAGGATGCGCACGAGGGCCAGCAGACGCAGAAGCCGCAACGGTCGCAGCAGGGGCAGCGCGACGAGGGCTACGTCGTACCAGTGGCTGAGGGCGTAGCGCCACCGGTCCTCGGCGAGGGCGAGGCGGATCAGCAGGTCGACGGCGAAGGCCGCCCAGACCGTCCAGGACACCGCGTTGAGCACGGTGCGGGCATCGGGATCGAGCCGGGGGTCGAGCACGGGCCACGCGTAGGCGACGAGGAAGGCCAGCGCCAGCAGGATGAGTGGCACCTCCGCGCGCCGCTCCCACCGCTCCACGGTCATGGCCGACGTGGTCATCCTCCGAGTCTTGCAGCCCTGAACGGTGGCGCGTGGGCCGTTGGCACGGTCTGCGCGGGCACGACAAGGTTCGACAGCACCAGGCCTGTCATTGAATCGTCAATAATCGCGTCGTAGCGTAGCGCAATGAGGACCTCAGGAGTGCTGCTGACCACGGCCCTGGCCGCCGCCTTCGCGCTGGCCCCGACGGGTTCGGCCTCCGCCGCCCCCTTCCCCGACACCCTGGCCCTACCCAACGGGTGGCTCCCCGAGGGCATCGCCACCGGCGCGGGGACGTCGATCTACTCGGGTTCGCGCACTGACGGCTCGGTGTGGAAGGCCGACCTGCGCACCGGTGAGGGCGAGGTGCTCGTCGACGTCGACGGCCGCGCGGCCGTCGGGATCAAGGTCGACCGCGGGCTGTTGTTCGTCTCCGGTGGCGCGACGGGAGCCGCCTACGTGTACGACGCGGACTCGGGTGCCGAGGTCGCGGCGTTCGACCTCACGGACGGGCCGGCCTTCATCAACGACGTGACGGTGACGCGGGACGTGGCCTGGTTCACCAACTCCCAGGCGGCCGAGCTCTACCGGGTCGCCCTGGGCGCCGGAGGTGTTCCGACCGGCGCCGTGCAGACGATCCCCCTGACCGGGGACTGGCAGCAGGTGGCCGGCTTCAACGCGAACGGGATCGCGGCCACGCCCGACGGGCAGACGCTGCTCGTCATCAACAGCACGACCGGCATCCTGTACGCCGTCGACGCGGCTACCGGAGAGGCGACCGCGGTGGATGCCGGCGGCGCGCTGCTGACCCAGGGCGACGGCATCCTGCTCCGGGGCACGACGCTGTGGGTGGTGCGCAACCGGTCCAACGAGATCGTCGAACTGCAGATGGCCCCCGACTGGCAGTCCGCGACCCCGGTCGCAACGATCACCGACCCCGACTTCGACGTGCCGACGACGGTCGCGCTCCAGGGGTCGCGGCTGTATGCCGTCAACGCCCGCTTCACCACTCCCCCCACCCCCGACACCGAGTACGACGTCGTCCTCGTTGACGGCCGGTAGGCGGGTGAAGTCAGAGCAGAGTTGGATTGCGTCCGTTTCACTCCATCGGACGTGGTAGCGCCTCAGCGATCCATTCGACCAGCTGGGTCCAAGTGCCTTTTGCACGTCCAGCGGCGCGGTCCGGCTGAGGTCCGACTGTCGGCAGGATCGATCACCCCGCCCGCGACAGGACAGGGCGTTCGTCAGCGACGTTGGTTGATCTCGCCCCGGTGGCCAACGGCGACCACCAGGACGACCAGCACGTCGTCGTTGACCTCGTAGACGATGCGGTAGTCGCCGGTGCGCACGCGCCACTCGCCCTGACCGCCGATGTGCGGTGAGCTGACCGAGGGGTGGGCCTTGCGCCTGGCCCGCCATCGGAACGTCTCGGTCCGGGAGCAGTTGGCCTTCAGCACGCCGTGGCTGTCTGCCCTGGCACAGCTGAGTCGCGAGCCCGCGCACCAGGTGCGGGCCGCGCTTGCGGGGTCGCTGTTCCTGCTCCCGCAGGTGCGACGGGCACTGGACGTGGACCCCGATGAGGACGTGCGAGGAATCGCAGCCGCCACTAGGGAGTCAACAGCAGGTGGCATCACACCCGACCCACTCTGGCTGACCGAGGAAGACCTCATGGCCGAGGCTCTACGGCAACCCACCTTCGGGGACGCCGCGGCTGCCCACGCCGCGGCGGCAGACGAGCACGACCGAACAACAGACGCGGTGCGTCAGCGCATCATGTCTGGGCAGGAGTCGTTGCCGTGGCCGCCCCAGCAGGACCCCGACATTGACGTGCCCGCGCTGCAGGACGTGACGATCAGACCGAACGCTGGCAGCCGTCCCGCTTGGCTCGCCAAGGCTGATGACGTCACGGAACTGACCGCGTCTGTCCTGGCCGGTCTTGGGGGCCTGCTCGAAGACCATCACGAGCTTGGTGAGGATCTCGTGATCATCGCCAGCGTCCCCTCATCGCTCACCGCCCAGAAGGGGACTGCTGCACGGATAGGTGACAACGACTCTGTGGTGCCGTGGGGTGCCGCAGGAGAGGATGTGCACCATGCCCAAGCCGTACCCGAAGGAGTTCCGACAGAACGTGATCGAGGTCGCTCGCGCTCGTGAGGCAGGGACGACGTTGAAGGAGATCGCGAAGGATTTCGGGATCTCGCAGTCGTGTCTGACGAACTGGATCGCGATCGCTGACCGCCAGGACGGGTCCAAGCCTGCCGCGGCCGTGAGCGACTCCGGTGAGCTGCGTGACGCTCGTCGTCGGATCCGGTTGCTCGAGCAGGAGAACGAGGTGTTGCGCCGCGCAGCGGCGTACCTCTCGCAGGCGAACCTGCCGGGAAAATGATGTACCCGCTCGTCCGTGAGTTGGCCGCCCAGGAGACCCCGATCAGGGTTCCTGTGGCGGTGACGTGCCGGGTGCTGAACCTTGCCAGAGCGCCGTACTACCGGTGGTTGGCCAACCCGGTGACCGACGCCGAGTGGGTCGCGGCGCACCGCGCGAACGCGTTGTTCGACGCGCACCGTGACGACCCGGAGTTCGGGTACCGCCTTCTGGTCGATGAGGCCCGCGACGCCGGACAACCGATGGCTGACCGGACGGCGTGGCGCTTGTGCTCGTCCAACCAGTGGTGGAGCGTGTTCGGCAAGAAACGCTCGACGAAGAATCGTCCGGGCCCGCCGGCGCACGATGACCGCGTCCAACGGGACTTCACCGCGACCGGGCCGAACCAGCTGTGGCTGACCGACATCACGGAGCACCGCACCCGTGAGGGCAAGGTGTACATGTGCGCCGTCAAAGACGTGTGGTCCAACCGGCTCGTCGGGTACTCGATCAGCTCGCGGATGAAGGCCCGCCTGGCCGTGCAAGCGTTGGAACACGCCGTGGACACCAGAGCCCGTCAAGGCGTCGACGTGGCCGGGTGCATCGTCCACAGCGACAGAGGGTCCCAATTCCGATCGAGGAAGTACCTGCGCGCGCTGTCCCGGCACAACCTGCTCGGATCCATGGGCCAGGTCGGCTCGAGCGCGGACAACGCCGCCATGGAGAGCTGGTTCGCCCTGCTGCAGAAGAA
>JAGNQK010000190.1 GCA_017989115.1 Dermatophilaceae bacterium
ACTACGCGGCCTCCAAGGCGGGGGTCATCGGACTGGTTGACGCGTACGCCGCCGACAAGGGGCTGCGCAAGCGGGGGATCACCGCCAACGCCGTCGCGCCGGGGTTCATCGAGACCGAGATGACGGCGCGGATCCCGTTCGCCACCAGGGAGCTCGGCCGCCGCCTGAACAGCCTCGCGCAGGGCGGGCTGCCGATCGACGTCGCCGAGACGATCGCCCACTTCGCCTCCGACGCGCAGTCCGGGGTCAACGGCAACGTCGTCCGCGTGTGCGGGCAGAGCCTGCTCGGCGCCTGACGTGGCGACCGAGATCCTGTCGGGGGTGCCGTCCACGGCACCACTGCTCGTGCGTGCCGCCCTGACGTCGCGCGGGCGGCGCGGCGACGCGGTGCCCGATCGCACCCTCGTCGTGGAGGACGTCCGGATCGACCGGGCCAAGCTGGCCGCCTACCAGCGGCTCACCGGCTACGCCGTCGACGACACCGTGCCCCAGCCCTACCCGTGGGTGCTCGCGTTCCCGGTGCAGACCGCCCTGATGGCTCGGCCGGACTTTCCGATGCCCCTTCCCGGCATGGTGCACCTGGAGAACCGGGTCACCACCCACCGGGCGATGGATGCCGGTGACCCGCTCACGCTGTCGGTGTCGGCCGGGCAGATCCGCCCGCACCGACGCGGGCGAACGCTCGACGTCCGGCTCGAGGCACGCGTGGGCGGCGAGCTCGTGTGGGAGTGCGACAGCGTCTACCTCAGCCGTGGCCGCGGCACGCAGGACGCCCCGCGCGGTGACGGGCCCCCGCCGCCGCCCGGGGGCCAGCCCGTGGCGCAGTGGCGCCTGCCCGAGGACCTC
Organism: Dermatophilaceae bacterium; assembly: GCA_017989115.1. Lineage (GTDB taxonomy): Bacteria > Actinomycetota > Actinomycetes > Actinomycetales > Dermatophilaceae > Fodinibacter. The sequence continues at coordinate 847 of JAGNQK010000190.1, forward strand.
GGCCGGTCCTACGCGTCGGTGTCGGGGGACGTGAACCCGATCCACCTGCATCCCCTGACCGCCAAGGCCATGGGGTTCCCGCGGCACATCGCCCACGGCATGTGGACCTGCGCCCGCACCCTCGCCGCGCTCGGCCGCACCTCGCTCGGGCCGTCGACGAGCCACGTGTGGTTCACCAAGCCGGTCTTCCTGCCGAGCACGGTCGAGCTCGTCGTCGACCGCGAGCCGGCACGCACGGTCGCCGCCCTGCGCTCGGCGAAGTCGCCGGAGACCACGCACCTCGTGCTGACCCTCGAGGTCTGAGCAGACCGGGCCGCGTTCGGTTGACCCTCGTCTCGGAGGCCGCCGCCTCGCTATGGTCGGGTGGTGGTCAGCCGTGAGGATGAGCTCGTCGAGCCGCGCGGACTGCCGAGCCGGGTTCGCGCGACCCTCGGGGGGTGGGCCTCGGCCGTTCGGGCTGCCCTGACCACGCCCGGCGTGGAGCGGGCCGAGGGCCTGCTCATGCTCAAGGCGGCGGTCGCGACCGTGCTGGCCTGGCAGCTCGCCGTGCACCTGCTCGACAGCCCCACCCCCTTCTACGCCCCGATGGCTGCCCTGCTCGTCGTCGACCGCACCATGGTCCGCTCGATCGGGGCCAGCGCCCGGCGCGTGGCCGCCGTCGTCCTCGGGATGAGCATCGCCTGGCTCGTCGGGTCGCTCGTCGGGGTGACGTGGTGGTCGATGGTCCCGGTGATGATGGCCGCGCTCCTCATCGCACGCTGGCCTCTCCTCGGGGACCACGGCATCCAGGTGCCGACCATGGCGCTGCTGTCGCTGCTCACGGTCAAGGGCACCGACACCGACTTCACCTACCTCACCATCGTGGAGACCGTGCTCGGCGGCATCGTCGGTGTCGCCGTCAATGCGGTCGTGCTCGCTCCCATGCACCTGGACGAGCCGCGTGACGCGCTGCGCGACCTGACCACCCGGGTGCAGGACCTGCTCAAGGACATGGCGTCGGGCCTGCGCGAGGGCTTCGACGCCGACCGGGCCCGCCGGTGGTACGACACCGCGACCGACCTCGGCGACCGGGTTCCCGAGGTGCTCGGCGTCGTGGAGACCGGGCGGGAGAGCACCCGGTTCAACTGGCGGCACCGCCTGCGCCCGGCGCGCATCGACTGGGACGGCTACACGCGCACGGTGGAGGCCGTGCGGCGGGCCCAGTGGCAGGTGGGCAGCATCGCGCGCACCCTCGTCGACGCCGCGGACGAGGCGGCCCGGCATCCCGCACCGTCGGCGGGTTGGCTCGAGGACTACGCCGGGGTGCTCGACGAGATCGGCGACGCGATCTCCGACTTCGGGGTGTGGACCGAGCCGTGCCGTGAGGCCGTGGAGCAGCACGTGCAGCGCGCCCTGGACACCCTCAACGACCTCAGCGAGCAGGTGCGGGTGACTCCGCTGGACGACCCTCGGGCCTGGCCTACCTACGGCGCCCTCGTCCTCGAGGCGGAGCGCCTGGCGCGAGAGCTGCGCGAGAGCAACTCCGACGCGTCCGTGCCCACCGACACCGGCCCGATCCGCACGCCGCTCGCCGAGACGGTGCCCGCGGTGGCTCAGCTCCAGCAGCAGATCGAGCAGGTGCCCCTCGTGGGCGAGCACCTTCCCCGGATCATCGAGCAGGTGTCGGGTCGCCCCCCGCAGGCTCCCGGCCCGGCGGCTCCACCCCCGGTCCGACCCTCGGCCCCAGCCGACTGCGAGGGCCCAGCACCCCGGTCGTGACGGCCACCCCGAGCAGCAGCAGCGCGCCGCCCACGCTCTCCCACCCGTTCGGCACCTCACCCTGCACGAGCCACGCCGTGGTGAGTCCGACGACCGGGACGAGCATGGTGAACGGCACCACGGCCGCTGCCGGGTGGTGCGCCAGGAGCGTGTTCCAGATGCCGTACCCGACGAGCGAGGCCAGCCACGCGGTGTAGATCGTGGAGAGCACCGCGGGCACCGTCGGGTGGGTGAGGGCCTGCGCCACGGCATCCGGGCCGTCAAGGGCGAGCGAGAGCGCGAACAGGGGCAGCGGGACCACGGTGGCGGACCACACCGTGAGGGACAGTCCCGCGGCGAGCCCGCCGGACCGGGATGCCGTGGGCGGGGTGTGCGCGGCGGCGCGCCGGGCGGCGACGTTGCCGATCGCCCACGACAGGGCGGCGGCGATGACGAACAGCAGGCCCAGGGCCGCAGTCGCCGCCGACCGGCCGACGCCGACGACGACGAGCCCGAGGAGGCCGATGCCCACCCCGATCACCTGGGTCCGGCTCGGTCGCTCGTGCAGGACCAGCGACGCGATGATCACGGTGGCGACGACCTGGGCCTGGAGCACCAGCGACGCGAGCCCGGCCGGCATCCCGACCGCCAGGCCGGTGTAGAGCAGGCCGAACTGACCCAGGCTCATGAACGCGCCGATCGTCACCACGTCGCGCCACGGCATGGCCGGCCTCGGGACGAGGAAGATCGCCGGGATCAGCACGACGACGAAGCGCATCGCGACGAACAGCGTCGGGGGGATGTCGCCCAGGCCCTCGTCGATGACGACGAAGTTGGCGCCCCAGATGACGGTGACGAGCACGGCGAGGGCGACATGACGGCGAGGCACCTGTTCATCCTGCCGGGATGGACCATGAAGCACCAGCAACGAAATATGAGGCGATCTCGGTAGCATCGCTGCATGATCGATCTGGTGGCCGTGGAGTCGCTCGTGGCGGTGGAGCGGTGCGGCAGCGTCGTCGGGGCCGCGGACGAGCTGGGGTTCACCCCGTCCGCCGTCTCGCAGCAGGTCAAACGCCTCGAACGCCAGGTCGGGGTGCCGTTGCTCGACCGGGCCGGGCGCGGGGTCGTGCTCACCGCTGCCGGGCGGCGGCTCGTCGACGAGGGGCGATCGCTGCGCGTGGCCGTCGAGGGCCTGCGCTCACGGCTGCAGGGAGAGGGCGGGCGACCTTCGGGGCTGCTGAGGCTCGCGGCCTTCTCCACCGCGGTGCGTGGCATCGTGCCCCCGATGCTCGACGCCCTGCGCGCCAGCGCTCCCGACCTCGACGTCATCGTGCACGAGGTGGAACCGTGGGATGCCGTCGCCGAGGTCGCGGCGGGACGCACCGACATGGCGATCGTGCACCGCTGGGAGGGCATGCGCTTCCACGTGCCGCCGACGGTGCGGGGAGAGCCGGTGCTCACCGACGTCGCCGATGTGCTCGTGCACGTCGACGACCCCCTCGCGTCGCAGGAGTCGGTGACCCCGGCCGACCTCATGACCCACCTCTGGGTCTCCACCCCGGAGGGAACGATCTGTCACGAGTGGTTCAGCCACATGTTCGCGGCAACCCCGCAGGCGCCGCGGGTGGGTTTTCGGTGTGTGGAGTTCGCCTCGCAGGTCGAGCTCGTGGCCCACGGTCTGGCGGTGGCCCTGGTGCCCAGGCTGGGTCGGGGGCACCTGCCCTCCACCGTCGTCGCGGTGCCCGTGCTCGACCCCGTGCCGACCAGGCGGGTCGACGTGCACTGGCGCGCGTCGATGGGGGAGTCGCCCGCCGTGGATGCCGTGCGCGCGGCCCTGCGGGAGGTGTCGATGAGTATCTGAGGTCCGCCCTCGAAGTTGGGGTCAGCCCTCGAATACCCGCAGGTAGAACGCCAGCTCCCGCTCGAGGGAGTCGATGATCGTCGACGCCTGGCGGAAGCCGTGC
>JAGNQK010000191.1 GCA_017989115.1 Dermatophilaceae bacterium
GACGCCGTTTGGGCCCGCTGAACCGCACGCACGTCGCACGAAGTCGGTTGAGAGGATGGGGGCATGAGCGAAGCATCCGAGCCGTATCGCGTGTGTGTCGTGTGCTGGGGCAACATCTGCCGCTCCCCCATGGGTGAGTACCTGCTGCGCGAGGCGTTCGCGGATGCCGGGTTGGCCGACCGCGTCGTCGTCGACTCCGCGGGGACCTCGGCCGAGGAGCTCGGCAACGGGATGCACCCGCGCACGGCCGCCGTCATGCGGCGCAACGGCCACCCCGACACCGGCTGGAGCAGCCACCGAGCCCGCCGCTTCGACACCTCGTGGTTCGACCGCTACGACCTCGTGCTGCCCGTCGACCACGTCCACGTCGACCGCCTCGAGCATCTGGCCCGCGGAGCCAGCACCGGCGGCGGCTCACCGCGTGCCACCGTGCGGCTCTTCCGCTCCTTCGACCCGGATGCCGTCGCGTCGGGTGACGTGGGTATGGAGGACCCCTGGTACGGCACCGACCCGGCGTACGACCAGACCTACGCCGAGATCACGGCCGCCATCCCGGGCATCGTCGAGCACGTGCGCGCTGAGCTCGCGGCCCGCGACCACTTCTGACACAGCGACCACTTCTGACACTCCTGAGACTGCGGACGCCGATCGGGACGGCCTTCACCGCGGAACCTTCACCTCGACACCACATCCGAAGTGGTGTCATGGTGAAGGTTCCGGCATCGGGCGAGAAAGTTCCGAGCGGGGGCGGCCGTGGTCTCGGGCATCGTCGAGCACGTGCGCGCCGCTCTGGGAGACTGAGCGCATGAGCAGCCTCGCCGCCTCGACCTCGCTCGCCGACGCCCAGCCCCCGATCGCGCTCGGCGCGCTCGACGGGCGCTACCGCGGGACGGTCGCCGCCCTCGTCGACCACCTCAGTGAGCCCGCCCTGAACCGGGCCCGCGTGCACGTGGAGGTCGAGTGGTTGGTCCACCTCACCGAGCGTGAGGTGGTTCCCGGCGTGCGGCGACTCACGGCATCCGAGATCGAGAGCCTGCGCGAGATGGTGCGCACGTTCGGTGCGGCCGAGATTGACGAGATGGCCGCCACCGAGCGGGTCACCCAGCACGACGTGAAGGCCGTCGAGTACTTCGTGAAGAAGCGGCTCACCCAGATCGCGCCCGATGACGCCGACCGCGGTCTGGCCGAGCTGATCCACTTCGCGTGCACGAGCGAGGACGTCAACAACCTGTCGTACGCCGTGATGGTCAAGGGGGCGGTGACCGAGGTCTGGCTGCCGCGGGCGACGGCGCTCGTCGAGGCGATCGCGACGATGGCTTCTGACCTGCGCGACGTGCCGCTGCTCGCCCACACCCACGGCCAGCCCGCGACGCCGACGACGATGGGCAAGGAGCTCGCCGTGCTCGCGTGGCGGCTCCAGCGCCAGCTCGCGCGCATCGAGGACGCCGAGTTCCTCGGCAAGCTCAACGGCGCCACCGGCACCTACGGGGCGCACGTCGCCGCGGTGCCGGGTGCCGACTGGCAGTCTGTGAGCCGCGAGTTCGTCGAGCACCTGGGCCTGACGTGGAACCCGCTCACGACGCAGATCGAGAGCCACGACTGGCAGAGCGAGCTCTACGCCGACATCGCCCGGTTCAACCGCGTGCTGCACAACCTGTGCACCGACGTGTGGACCTACATCTCGATGGGCTACTTCGCCCAGGTGCGCGGCCAGGGCACGGTCGGCTCGTCGACGATGCCGCACAAGGTCAACCCGATCCGCTTCGAGAACGCCGAGGCCAACCTCGAGGTGAGCAACGCGCTCTTCGACGTGCTCGGCGCCACGCTCGTGCAGAGCCGCCTCCAGCGCGACCTCACCGACTCCTCGATGCAGCGCAACATCGGCACCGCCTTCGGGCACAGCCTGCTCGCCATCGACAACGCCACCCGTGGGCTCGCGGGGTTGGATGCCGTACCCGCCGCCATGGCCGCCGACCTCGACGCGAACTGGGAGGTGCTCGGCGAGCCGATCCAGTCGGCGATGCGGGCCCTCGGGGCGCAGGGCGTGCCCGGCATGGAGGAGCCGTACGAGCGGCTGAAGGAGCTGACCCGCGGGCGGCGCATCGGGCAGGCCGAGCTCGTGGAGTTCGTCCGTGGACTGGGGCTGCCGGCCGAGGTCGAGGAGCGCTTGGCGGCGATGACGCCGGCGACCTACGTGGGGCTGGCACCCGAGCTCGTCGACCACCTGCGGTGACCTCGGTCGCCTCCGGCTCGTCGAGGCGAGAACCGCCCTCGTCGGCACGGCCTGCCTCGCCCACGCGGCGTCCGGGAATACCCCCTAGGGGTATCATGTTGCGGTGGACATGACCGAGCACACCGCCACCGGCACGCCCGGCTACGCGGGTCACAAGGACGACCATCTCAAGAGGCTGCGCCGCATCGAGGGGCAGGTGCGCGGCATCGCGCGGATGGTGGAGTCCGACGCGTACTGCATCGACGTCCTGACCCAGGTGAGCGCCGTGACCCGAGCCCTCCAGGCGGTCAGCCTCGGCCTGCTCGAGGAGCACATCGAGCACTGCGTCGTCGACGCCGCTCGTGAGTCCGACGAGGCCGCCGCCGCCAAGGTCGCCGAGGCCACCGCCGCGATCGCGCGACTGGTGAGGAGCTGACATGACCCAGACCACCGACCGCCCGCAGCACGACCACGACGAGGTGCGCGAGGTCGACCTCGCCATCACCGGCATGACCTGCGCGTCGTGCTCGGCCCGCATCGAGAAGAAGCTCGGCAAGCTCGACGGCGTGGATGCCGTGGTGAACCTCGCGACCGAGAAGGCCACCGTGCGCTACGCCGGGGCGGTCACCGTCGAGGACCTGTTGCGCACCGTGCGCGCCACCGGCTACGGCGCCGAGGTCGTGCGCGGCGGTCCCCAGCCGGAGGCCTCCGGGTCGGTCCGTACCCCGAGTGCCCTATTGGTCGGTACAGGTACGCCCGGCGGCGGATCGACCCGTACCCCGAGTGACCTATTGGTCGATTCGGGGACGCACGAGAACCAGCTCGACCACGCCGTCGCCCCCGAGGACGCCCTGAAGCGGCGTACCTTCGTCGCGGCGGTGCTCACCGTCCCGGTGGTCATCCTGGCGATGGTCCCCGGCATCCACCTCGACTCCAGCCCGTGGGTGCAGCTCGTCCTCGCGACCCCCGTCGTGCTGTGGGCCGGCTGGCCCTTCCACCGCGCAGCCGCCCTCAACGCGCGCCACGGCGCCTCGACGATGGACACCCTCGTGTCGATCGGCGTGCTCACCGCCTACCTGTGGTCGGCAGTCGTCGTCCTCACCGGTCGCGCCAGCACCATGGCCGACATGGGCACGACAAACGGCGTGGATGCCGCTGGCACCACCCACCTGTGGTTCGAGACCGCCACCGTGGTCACCACCTTCCTGCTCATCGGACGCTGGATGGAGGCCCGCGCCACGGACCGCACCCGCGATGCCCTGCGCGGCCTGATGTCGCTCGGCGCCAAGGACGTCGCGGTCGAGCGGGTCGACCCCACGACCCGGGCGACGACCGAGGTGCGGATCCCCGTCGACCAGCTCGGCGTCGGTGACCGCTTCGTCGTTCGCCCGGGCGAGAAGGTCGCGACCGACGGCAGGGTCGTCGAGGGCTCCAGCGCCGTCGACGCCTCCCTCGTCACCGGCGAGTCGCTGCCGGTCGACGTCGCCATCGGCGACGACCTCGTCGGCGGCAGCATCAACACCACCGGCCGGCTCGTCGTCGAGGCCACCCGGGTCGGCGCCGACACCACCCTGGCCGGCATCGCCCGGCTCGTGGAGCGGGCGCAGACGACCAAGGCACCCATCCAGCGCCTGGCCGACCGGGTCTCGGCGATCTTCGTGCCGATCGTGCTCGTGCTCGCGGTACTGACGTTCCTCGGCTGGTGGATCGGCACCGGCGACCCCGCACGCGCCCTCGAGATCGCGATCGCCGTGCTCGTCATCGCCTGCCCCTGCGCCCTGGGGTTGGCCACGCCCACCGCACTCCTCGTCGGCACCGGGCGAGGCGCTCGCCTCGGCATCCTCATCAAGGGTGCCGACGTCCTCGAGGACACCCGCCGCATCGACACCGTCGTGCTCGACAAGACCGGCACGGTCACCAGCGGCGAGATGACCCTCGTCGACGTCGCAACCGCCGGGCGCCTGCCCAAGGACCAGGCACTGCGAGCAGCAGCCGCCGTCGAGGCGGGCAGCGAGCACCCCGTCGCCCGAGCAGTCGTCACCGCCGCTGCCAGTCGTGCGATCGACGTTCCGCGCGCCACCGACTTCGTGTCGCTGCCGGGAGCCGGAGCACGGGCGATCATCAAGGGCACCGAGGTCACCGTCGGGCGCGCCGACCTGTTCGACGACGTGCCGCAGGAGCTCGCCCGTCCCACCGTCGACGGCACGACGGTCTGGGTCGGCTGGGGCGGGCGCGCCCACGCCTCGCTCACGGTGGCCGACACGGTGCGGCGCAGCTCGCAGCGGGCCGTGCGCGACCTCA
>JAGNQK010000192.1 GCA_017989115.1 Dermatophilaceae bacterium
GGTTCGCCGCTGGGAGATCCGCGCGGGTCGCGTCAACGAGCGCGCGAGCTGCGAGACCTGGCGCGCGAGGATCCGGCGCTGGTGGCTGCTGATCTGGCCCGGCTGCGCGCCCTGTTCGGCGAGCAGTTGCCGCTGTGGGACCTCCAGGCGTGACTGCGCCCGGCACGGAGTCGAGCCACGTGCCGGGCGCCGTGCGTTGGGGCGGGGTGGTCAGGGCTCCGCGCGGTCGGCGGGGACGTACGCCGTCAGGCCCTCGGCGTAGTCCGCGAACCGCTCGAGCGCGGCGGCGAGGTCACGGGCCAGCGCGGGGGACAGGCGCGCCCGCTGACCGGCCCGCGCCTCGAGGGCGTGGCCGGTGTCGGTCAACGTGAAGTCGCGGCCGTGCTCGTCCATGACGGCGATGCCCAGCCCGGCCCGGTCGTAGACGACGCCGGGGCCGGGATGGATGACGCCGTCGGCGTCCTTGTCGACGAGCCACAGGTCGAGGTCGCGGGTGCGCGGCTGCTGTGCAGTCATGGCAGGGCTCCTCCTCTTGGTGGTTGGGCTCACGCGGGTGCCAGGGCGGTCCACGCCCGGGCTTTGATACGGGCGGGTTCCTCGGTGGTGAGCAGTCGCACCGCGCGGGCCGTGGCGGCGTTGCTCTTGTCGCGCACCGGGGCGTAGTGGTCGACGTACTCCACGACGCTCTGGTACGCGGCCCAGGCGGTGCCCCGGATGCCGTGCTGGGTGGCGGCGTCGTGCCATAGGTGGGAGAGGTTGGCCTCGCGTCGCCGGGCGGCGTTGCGGGTGCGGGTCGGGGCGTCTGGCTCGGGTGTGCCGAACAGGGAGCCGACGAGCGCGAAGAACTCGGCGTCGGTCACCGAGGTGTTGATCATCCGCTCGGCCTCGTCCTCGAAGGCCGCGACGTAGGCGAACGTCAGCCCGAGCGAGTCGCGCGCGGCCTGCACGGCGGCCTTGGCGTTGCGGGTGTGCCGGATCGACCACGAGGACACGTGGTCACGCAGGGCGGCGTGCTGGGTGTTGGCGCACACGACCCGCACCGGGGTCACCAGGAGCCTGAACGCGCTGTTGCCGTCATGGCTGTTGAGGGCGGCAATGTTCAGGTCCACGCGGTCCGTGCCGCCGATCCTCAGGTGCTTGGGCAGACGCATTGTGACGAACACCTGACGCCCTCCACGCAGGCTGCCAGCCGTATCGAAGATCGCGCCGGACTCATCGGCCAGCTGGTTGAGGAACTGCGCGTGCTCCTCGTTCTGCAGAGGGTGGTACCCGGTGCCGACGACGCCGAGGGGGTCGGTGGTGCCGGTGAAGGGGTTGGTCCGGACGGTGGCGAACGCACCGGGAACGTCGAGGGTGGTCACGCCGTCCTCGCAGAGCTCGGTCGCGGTCAGCGGCACCTTGCGCACGTTCCACCCCCCGAGGTGGCCCAAGGCCATCGCGTCCTGCGCGGTGAAGGCCTCACCGGCGACGGTGGTGCCCAGGCGGTGCCACGGGTCGGTGCGGGCGAAGAGGGCGGCAGCTGCGCCTTCGTGGGTTTCGATCTGGTGACTCATGGTGCTTCCTTTCGGTGGCGGTCTCTGGCTTGCTGGTGACCACACTAGGCGACTTAGTCGACTAAGTATGATTGTCCACAGATGGGCGATCACACTCGGTCGATGGGGGAGGGGTGTGGATCAGTTCTGCTCGGTCGCGGCGTCGTCGCCGGCGATGAGCAGCTGCTCGACCTCGCTGGCGGGGTACCCCCAGCCGACGAGTGCGCCCATGACGGCGGCGTCCCAGGCGGAGGGGTTGCGCCAGGTGTGTGTGCCGCTGCGGCCCTCCCAGGCGGCGATGACGGCGGCGAGGGTGCGCATCGTGGCCGCTTTGGGTGTGGTGGCTTGCTCGACGATGCGGGCGCACGTCGCACGGTTGCCGTAGTAGGCGGGGGTGGAGTCCTCCACGGGCTTGATGCCGAGCAGGCCGGGCAGCAGAGCGTGCCCGTGCTGCAGGGCGTAGCTGAGGCTGTACTCGCTGCCGATCACGGCCCGGGCGATCAGCGACTCGGCCCCGGCAGGGACGCTGCGTCGGGTGAGGAATCCGACCAGCCACTCCCGGCGCACGACCTCGGCGGCCTTCCACGCCTTGTTGTTGGCGATCACCCGGCGACGCTGCGCGCTCTCGGCCTCACGTCGCGCCTCCACCTCAGCCTCGCGTGCGGCCAGCTCCTCGTCGGTCTCCTGGCCCGTGGGGGCATCGGATTGTGGGCCGGTGGTGCCGTAGTGCAGGCCTGCCGCCTGTGGGTCGGTGCAGACCCACACCGGCACGTAAACCTGCTCGGGCTCGCTGGGCTCGACGTCGTCCTTGTCCTCGTCCTGCTCGGACCACTCGACGGTGACGACCACGGCAGCCCCGGTGACGGCGGGCCACTGCTCTTCCGGGACGTGCTGTCCGTCGGCGTCGCGCAGGTGGGCCAGGCGGTGCCGGTGGAGGTCGTCCGGAACGTCCTGGGGGTCGAGCACGGGCAGGCCCTCGGTGCGCAGCCGGTCGACCTCGGCCTGCAGCGCCCGTGCTTCGGCTCGCTCGTTGCGCAGCCGCTGCACGATGTGGGCGATCCGGGGCCGCTGGTAGGGCGACTCCCACGCCTGCGTGAGGGTGGCGATCGCGCCCTGGTCGTCCTCGAACTCGGCGAAGGCCGCCGCGTCCTCCAGCGTCATCCCGGCGGCGTCCATCCGCTCCTTGGTCGCGGGGTTCGCTGCGACGGTCAGTGCGCTGTCGACGGTGCGTCGGGGGAGGGCCACGCGCTTGGCGATCTGCGCTGCCGAGACGCCGATCATGGCCAGCTGCTCGATGGCGTCGCGGGTCTCTCTCGCGTGCATGTCCTGGCGGTGGGCGTTCTCGCTGACCTGGTCGACGATCCGGTCGGCCTCGGCGGGGGAGGGCACGACGCGCACGGGCACGGTCGGGGTGCCGACCTTGACGGCGACCACCGTGCGGCGCTGGCCGCGGAGCACGGTCAGGGCGCCCTCGGCGTCGATGTACACGCTGATGACCTCCAACACCCCGCGCGCCCTGATCGACGCGGCGAAGTCCTTGGCGTCGGGGCGGGTGTCGGTGCGCACGTTGGTGCCGATCTTCAGCTCGTCCGGGGCGACCTCGTAGAGGTGGCCGACCTCGTAGGCGGTGGCGGTCTTGGTGTTCATGGTCTCGACTCCTTTAGTCGACTAAGTAAGGTGATGAGAGATATCCTCCTCGCGTGCCTGGTTCCGCGCTGTCCCGTCGCGCCGCCTGTGGGTGGCCCGTCGCTGACGTCGCGGGTGTGGACAGGCGGGGGCGGATCGCCCTCTCTCAAGCCGGGTTTGGAACCGGAGCCGACCGTGAGTGCAGCCGGGTGGGTGTTAGGTCGTGAGCGAACCGAGGATCGCCACGAGCGCCTGGTGGGACCCGCAGACGTGGGCCGCGGCCAAGGATGCCTACGAGGGCGAGCGGCTCAGCGGGGGAGGCCCCCGGTCCTTCATCGAGTGGATTCACCAGGCGATCGAGCAGCACGCCGGCCGCGGCCCCACCGGGCGAGCCGTCCTGCAGATCCCGGACCGGCCAGTGACCTCTGAACGCGACGGGCTCCGTCGTGCGCATCCGCTACGCGCGAGTACCCGCGAGCTGCTCGAGCGGGCCCGCGCCGAGGACCTCGAGATGGGCCGGGAGCTCAGCGTGTCGGGCTGGATCTACCAAGCCGTAGCGGCCGCGATCGTCCGTTCCTAACCGATCGGTGGATCAGTACCCCGTCCATGTCGACCCCGACGGCGATGTGCGCGGCCCGGTTGGCCACGTGCGCGCCGTCGCGGATCTTGACCACGAGGGCGTCGAGGTAGATCACCGGGTAGATCGCCTCCAACGGGCGGGTCTGCCAGGCGGTGACACTTCCTCGGCGACGGCGTCGGTGACCTTGCTTATCGTCTCGTGGGAGAGCTCAGTTCCCAGCGTGGACGCGAGGTGGTGCTGGATGTCGCGGATCGTCATCCCGCCGGCGTACAAGGAGACGATCATGTCCTCGAGCCCACCCAAGCGGCGGGCGCCCTTGGGCACTAACGACGACGCGAACGTGGAGTTGCGGTCCCGCGGCTGGTCCAACGTGATGTCGCCGACCTCGGTGCCCACCGTCTTCGGGGTGCTCCCGTTGCGCGAGTTGCCCGACCCCTTGCCCGGCCGGGTCGCCCTTGTCGTACCCGAGGTGGCCGGTCAGCTCGGCCTCCATCCCCCGCTCGAGAACGGCCTTGATCATCTCCGGCAGGAACCCGCCCTCACCGGTCAGCGACAGGCCACGCTCATCCGTGGCAGCCATCAACTGGTCCAGCATCTCGTCGGTGAACAGCTCCCGACGCAACCGGCGAGCCCGTCTATCGTTACCCAGCAAGGCTGCCACTTTCTTGAAGCCTTTGCTGGCCAGAGTAACTGCCGGTGTCGATGCGGTGGCCGCTGCAGCCCGCAGTGGCGTACTGCGCGTGGATGATGAACTC
>JAGNQK010000193.1 GCA_017989115.1 Dermatophilaceae bacterium
GCAGCCACCCTGATCCGGGTGGCTGCCGTGCAAGAAGTCGGGATCAGGTGTTCTGCGGGAAGCCGAGCTCGATGCCGCCGTGGCTCGGGTCGAGCCAGCGTGACGTGACGACCTTGCCGCGGGTGAAGAAGTTGACCCCCTCCATGCCGTGCGCGTGGCTGTCGCCGAACAGGGAGTTCTTCCACCCACCGAAGGAGTAGTACGCCATGGGCACGGGGATCGGCACGTTGACCCCGACCATGCCGACCTCCACCTCGTTCTGGAAGCGCCGCGCGGCGCCACCGTCGTTGGTGAAGATCGCCGTGCCGTTGCCGTAGGGGTTGTCGTTGATGAGCTTCAACCCCTCGTCGTAGCTCGCGACGCGCACCACGGACATCACCGGGCCGAAGATCTCGTCCTGGTAGATCGACATGTCCTTGGTGACGTGGTCGAACAGGGTCGGCTTGAGGAAGTAGCCCTCACCATCGGCGTCGACGTCACCTTCGCGACCGTCGACGACCAGGGTGGCACCAGCCTGCGTGCCGGCGTCGAGGTAGGACGTCACCTTGTCGCGGTGCTGCGCCGTGACCAGCGGGCCCATGTCGCAGCCGCGGGTGCCGTCACCGGTGACGAGCTTGCCCATGCGGTCGGTGATCTTGGCGACGAGGTCGTCAGCGATGGGCTCGACAGCGAGCAGGGCCGAGATCGCCATGCAGCGCTCACCGGCCGAGCCGAAGCCGGCGTTGACGGCGGCGTCGGCCGCGAGGTCCAGGTCGGCGTCGGGCAGCACGAGCATGTGGTTCTTCGCCCCGCCGAGGGCCTGGACGCGCTTGCCGTGCGCCGTGCCGGTCTCGTAGACGTACTTCGCGATCGGGGTGGACCCGACGAACGAGATGGCCTTGACGTCGGGGTGGGTCAACAGCGCGTCGACGGCTTCCTTGTCGCCGTGCACGACGTTGAGGATGCCGTCGGGCAGACCGGCTTCCTTCCACAGCGCCGCCACCGCGTTGACCGCCGACGGGTCCTTCTCGCTCGGCTTGATGACGACGGCGTTCCCGCAGGCGATCGCCACGGGGACGAACCACAGCGGCACCATCGCCGGGAAGTTGAACGGGCTGATGACGGCGACGACACCCAGGCTCTGACGGATCGAGTAGACGTCGACCTTGGTCGAGACGTTCTCGGAGAAGCCGCCCTTGAGCAGGTGCGGGATGCCGCAGGCGAACTCGGCGACCTCGAGCCCTCGGGTGACCTCACCGATCGCGTCGGAGACGACCTTGCCGTGCTCGGCCGTGATGAGCTCGGCGATCTCGGCCTTGCGCTCGTTGAGCAGTTCCCGGAAACGGAAGAGCACCTGGGTGCGCTGGGTCAGCGAGGCCCGCTGCCACGACGACTCCCATGCGGCCTTCGCGGAGGTGACGACCTCGCCCACGAGCTCGGAGGAGGCGAGGTCGAGCACGCCGGTCTGCTCGCCGGTGGCGGGGTTGAACACCGGGCTGGTGCGCGCGGCGCTGCCCTGCCAGGGGGTGCCGCCGATGAGGTGGGTGATGCGAGTGGGGGTCGTGCTCACGGTTATCGGTCCTTGTCATGCCAGTGGAGTGGAATCAGTGTGTCAGAGCCTCGCCTGCTGACGGAATGCACCGGAGGATGCCGGTCGTCCCTGTGGGATCAGCAGCTCGGGTCGGCAGCCCTCGATGTGGCCCGTCAGTCGTCGAGGTCGTCGATGACGTGCCGCAGGTACCGACGCGGCTCCGCGAGGAAGCTGCGGTGGTGCGTGACCACGTCGAGCTCGTCCCACGTCGTCGGGCGGATGCCGTGCTCCCCCAGTTCCAGCACGCTCGCCCCCGGGATGGCGGCCAGCACCGGGGAGTGGGTGGCCAGCACGACCTGGGTGCGCGGCCGCCGGGCCATCTCGGCGAGCTCGGCGACGAGGTGCAGCTGCGCCGCGAACGACAGCCCGGCCTCCGGTTCGTCGAGCACGAACAGCCCCTCGCCGCGAAAGCGCCGGGTGCCGAGCAGCGTCACGAACGACTCCCCGTGCGACATCGCGTGGAAGGCGGGGTCGGTCGGTCCGGGGTTGGTGTCGAGCCAGGTGAACAGCCCGTGCATCGTCTCGGCCCGCACGAAGTAGCCCCACCGCGGCGCCCCTGGGTCGCGTACGACGGTGACCCACTCGTGCAGCGGCGACTCGCTGGCGTGGGTGCGGTGGGTGGCCCCGGTCGACCCGCCCTCGGCGTTCATGCCCGCCGCCATCGCGAGCGCCTCGACGAGGGTGGACTTGCCCGAGCAGTTCTCCCCGACGAGCACCGTGCAGGCGGCCAGGTCGATGCCGTGGGCCAGGACCTGCGCCACCGCGGGGATCGTCAGGGGCCAGACGTCGGATGCCGGCAGCTCGGCATCGCGCGCTCGCTCGAGGCGGCGCGCTGGAAGCCCTTCGGTCCACGGGCGGCGAGCGGACGGCATCCGGCCACGCTAGCCCCGACCACCCACACCACGGACCGCACCCGTGGGAGGGAAGGTGGGGAAACCGAGGGCGGCCCGTAGGCTTGTGGATCGTGACCGAGAGCCCGACCCCCGCCCTCCCCGAGATCGACCTGCCCGAGCAGATGCGGGTCCGCCGCGACAAGCGCGACCGTCTGCTCGCCGCCGGAAAGCACGCGCACCCCGTCGCCGTGCCGCGCACGCACTCGCTGGCCGAGGTCCGCGAGCAGTGGGGCCACCTCGAGCAGGGCGAGGAGACCCAGGACGTCGTCGGCATCGCCGGCCGCGTGGTCTTCATCCGCAACACCGGCAAGCTCGCTTTCGCGACGCTCCAGGAGGGGGTCGGCACGCGCCTGCAGGTCATGCTGAGCCTGGCCGAGGTCGGCGAAGAGGCCCTGGCCGACTGGAAGGCGCACGTCGACCTCGGCGACCACGTGTTCGTCGAGGGTCGGGTCATCAGCTCCCGGCGCGGTGAGCTGTCGGTGATGGCCAGCCGCTGGGAGATGGCGAGCAAGGCCCTTCGCCCGCTTCCGGTGCTGCACAAGGAGCTGTCCGAGGAGAGCCGGGTTCGCCAGCGCTACGCCGACCTCGTCGTGCGCCAGGAGGCCCGCGACATGGTGCGCACCAAGGCTGCGGCCCTGCGGGCGATCCGCGGGGTGCTCGACGAGCAGGGCTACGTCGAGGTCGAGACGCCCGTGCTCCAGCTGATCCACGGGGGCGCGGCCGCTCGCCCCTTCCGCACCCACCTCAACGCCTTCGACCAGGAGATGGTGCTGCGCATCGCCCTGGAGCTGAACCTCAAGAAGGCCGTGGTCGGCGGGGTCGACCGGGTCTACGAGATGGGGCGCATCTTCCGCAACGAAGGCGTCGACGCCACCCACTCGCCCGAGTTCACGATGCTCGAGGTCTACCAGGCGTGGGGCGACCAGACCTCGATCGGCGCCCTCATGCGCGACCTCTACCTCGGCGTCGCCGACGCCGTGGGATCACGGCAGATCGAGACGCCCGCCGGCACGATCGACCTCGACGGTGAGTGGCGCTGGCTGCCGGTCTACGACGCCGTCAGCGAGGTCGTCGGGGAGACCGTCACGATCGACACCCCCAAGGAGACCCTGCTCGGGTACGCCGCGGCCCACGGGGTCGAGGTCGACCCGGGGCTGACCAAGGACAAGGTGTTCCTCGAGCTGGTCGGCGAGCTCGTCGAGCCCGACCTGCTCCAGCCGACCTTCCTGTGCGACTACCCGGCGATCGCCCAGCCCCTGGCTCGCCCGCACCGCGAGAAGGAGGGCCTGATCGAGGCCTGGGACCTCATCATCGCCGGCGTCGAGCGCGGCACCGGCTTCTCCGAGCTCATCGATCCCGTCATCCAGCGCGAGGTGCTGACCAACCAGTCGCTGCTCGCCGCCGGGGGCGACCCCGAGGCGATGCAGATTGACGAGGACTTCCTGCGCGCGCTCGAGTACGGGGCACCGCCCATGGGTGGCCTGGGCCTGGGCGTCGACCGCCTCATCATGCTCTTCACCGGGTCCAATATTCGCGAGACCATTCTCTTTCCGCACCTCAAGCCGGAGGCCTGACATGTCCTCGATCTGGCCCTATCTCGCCGCAATCGTGCCGACGATTGTCGTCGCCACGATGTTCTACTTCCTGATCAAGAGCATGCTTGAGGGCGATCGTCGGGAGCGCCTCGCGCAGAACCGCTTCGAGGCCGAACTGGACCGTGCGGGGCGGAGCGATGCGAATTCACCTTCGGATTCCGTACCCCCACCCAAGGCCCCGGGAACGACGCCTGGCACCCCGTCGACGTCGGGCGACGAGACCCCCTGATTCCTGGACGCATTCAATTGTCCGAGGAATGTTGTCCACAGGGCAATTCCCACTTCTGGGAATGCGCTGCTAAATTGTCCGCGGCATGTTGCTACGTGCCGCGGATGATATCCGCAACGACCTGAAGGGAAAACC
>JAGNQK010000194.1 GCA_017989115.1 Dermatophilaceae bacterium
CTCACCGATGTCCGGCTCGTCCTCGGCGAGCGGATGGGCCTGCGCACCGACGAGGACCTCGAGGCCCTCGAGGCGGCGGCCGGCGAGCTCGACCCGGACGACCCGCTCGGGTACGCCCTGGCCGTGTACGACTTCCTCACCTGGTTACAGGAGACCCTGGCCTCGGCCATGCTGACGGCCTGAGCGGCCGGGTCCCGCCCGCCTCGGTCGTGCGTACCCGCCCGTCACCGGGCGACTGCGAGGGCGCTGTGACGCGTGCGACGTGCCGACGGCGATGTGCCGGTGGGCGTGGGCGCATACCCTTTGCGGGTGGCTGACCAACCGATTGGGGTGTTCGACTCCGGCTATGGCGGGCTGACCGTCATGCGGGCGGTCCTCGACCAGTTGCCACACGAGTCGGTGGCCTACTTCGGGGACACGGCGCGCGCCCCCTACGGCCCTCGTCCCATCGCCCAGACTCGTGAGCTCGCGCTGGAGTGCCTGGACCGGCTCGTCGACCACGGTGTCAAGGCGCTCGTCATTGCCTGCAACACGGCGAGTGCAGCGGTGTTGCACGATGCCCGTGAACGCTACGACGTCCCGGTCATCGAAGTGATCCGACCCGCGGTGCGCCGCGCGGCCTCTGCCACGCGCAATGGTCGGATCGGTGTCATCTCGACCGTCGGCACCCACCAGTCGGGTGCCTACCTCGACGCGTTCGCCGCAGCTCCGCACCTCGACGTCGTGAGCACGCCGTGCCCGCGCTTCGTCGAGTTCGTCGAGCGGGGCATCACCGGTGGCTCGGAGCTGGTCGCGGTCGCGCACACCTACCTTGACCCGTTGCGTGAGCAGGGTGTCGACACCCTCGTGCTCGGGTGCACGCACTATCCGCTGCTCGCGGCGGTGATCACCTATGTCATGGGCGACGGCATCACGTTGGTCTCGTCGGCAGAGGAGACCGCCAAGGACGTCTATCGCGTCCTTGCCGACGCAGACCTCCTGCGACCCGATGGACTCCCGCCACCCGACCACGGGTTCACGACCACGGGGGATCCGGACGAGTTCCGCCGCCTGGCCGCCCGTTTCCTGGGTGTCGGCTCACGCTTGGGCCCGGTGTTCACCGCCCCGCTGCCCCTCGACGTCGAGGGGCCCGAGTGAGAGTCACCGTCATCGGGTGCTCGGGCTCATTCGCCGGCCCGAGCTCCCCAGCGTCCTCCTACCTGGTGCAGGCGGAGTTCGGTGGGCGGACGTGGAGCATCCTGTTGGATCTCGGGAGCGGAGCGCTCGGGGCGCTGCAGCGTCAGATGTCCCCTGACGACCTCGACGCCGTGCTCATCACGCACCTTCACCCTGATCACTGCGTCGACCTCTGCGGCCTCTATGTCTCGCGTCGCTACCGGCCCTTCGGCCCGTTGCCGGCACGCCTACCCGTCTTCGGGCCGACCGGAACGGCACGACGGCTGCAGCTGATGTACCACGGCCTCGAGCCCGGTGGGATGGAGGCCGAGTTCGACATCCACACCGTGGTGGATGCAGCACCGATCCTGATCGGGCCGTTCACCGTGACTCCCTATCGCGTGAACCACCCCGTCGAGGCGTACGGCTACCGGGTCGAGGCGGGGGGCGCACTCCTGGCCTACACCGGCGACACGGACGACTGCCCCAATCTCGACCCCCTGCTGCGCGGTGTCGATCTTGCGTTGATGGACTCGGCCTTCATCGATGGGCGCGACGACGTCGTCGACATCCACCTGTCGGGGTCCCGCGCCGCCAGGGCCGCACTGCGCGCGGGTGGTGTGCAGAGCCTGGTGCTGACGCACATCCCGTCCTGGAACGACCCCGAGGTCTGCCGTGCTCAAGCGGCCATGCACTGGCCCTCTGCCGTGGGGCTCGCCGCTGCGGATGCGGTCTACGAGATCTGAGCGTCCCCTGTGCGCGCGGACCTCACGGGCAACCGTGCGGCCGCCCGCGGCTCGACACCGCCCGCGGTGGCTGATCTGCCCCCCGTGACGCCATAGCCTTGGGTCCATGCCTTCTGACTCAATTCGCCATGATGGTCGTGCCCCGGATCAACTTCGTGAGGTGCGGATCACCCGCAACTGGCTCGACCACGCCGAGGGCAGCGTGCTCGTCGAGTTCGGGCGAACCCGCGTCCTGTGCGCGGCCTCGTTCACCGCAGGGGTTCCTCGGTGGCTCAAGGGCCGGGGCACCGGCTGGGTCACCGCTGAGTACGAGATGCTGCCCAGGTCGACCAACACCCGCTCGGACCGGGAGTCACGCCGGGGGAAGGTCGGCGGACGCACCCACGAGATCAGCCGGCTCGTCGGCCGCAGCCTGCGCGCGGTCATCGACACCAAGGGCCTCGGCGAGAACACCATCGTCCTGGACTGCGACGTCCTCCAGGCCGACGGAGGCACCCGCACGGCCGCGATCACCGGGGCGTGGGTGGCCCTGGCGGACGCCGTGTCCGATGCCCGGTCCCGGGGCCTGATCCCACCGTCCGCCCAGCCGCTCACCGGGTCGATCGCGGCGGTGAGCGTCGGGCTCGTCGACGGGCTCCCCGTGCTCGACCTCGACTACCCGGAGGACTCGACGGCGCAGACCGACATGAACGTCGTCATGACCGGGGACGGGCGGTTCGTGGAGGTGCAGGGCACCGCCGAGGGGGAGCCGTTCGACCGCGCCGTGCTCGGCGACCTGCTCGACCTCGCGACCGTCGGCTGCGCGGAGCTCACCCTCCTCCAGCAGGCAGCCCTGGCGGCGACGCCGCGGGAGCGACGCGCGTGAGCCGTCGGCTGGTGCTGGCCACCCGCAACGAGCACAAGGTGCACGAGCTGCGCCAGATCCTCGGCAGCCTGGTCACCGACCTCGACCTCGAGATCATCGGGGCCGGCGACGTGGAGGGCGCCCCGGACGTCGCCGAGACCGAGGTGACGTTCCTCGGCAACGCCCGGCTCAAGGCCGTGGCCCTGGCCGAGGCCACCGGCCTGCCTGCGCTCGCCGATGACTCCGGCCTCGCCGTCGAGGTCCTCGGTGGGTCCCCAGGCGTGTTCTCGGCCCGATGGTCGGGCTCGGCAGCCGGGCCGGGGGCCACGCGGGCGGAGGTCGACAGGGCCAACCTGCACCTGCTGCTGGAGCAGCTCGGCGACGTCCCCGACGAGCACCGGGCCGCGGCCTTCGTGTGCGCCGCCGTCCTCGCGATGCCCGACGGTCGGGTCCACGGGGTCGAGGGACGCGTGGAGGGCCGGCTCGCCCGCGCCCCCGAAGGCCACCACGGCTTCGGCTACGACCCCGTGTTCGTCCCGACCGGGCAGCAGCGCACGCTCGCCGAGCACACCGACGAGGAGAAGAACGCGATCTCCCACCGGGGACGGGCCTTCCGCGCCCTCGAGCCGGTGCTGCGAGAACTCCTCGGCGGCTGAGCGCCGTTCGTCGTAGGCTGTCGACCGCGCGCGAGTGGCGGAACTGGTAGACGCGCCAGATTTAGGTTCTGGTGCCTTCGGGTGTGCGGGTTCGAGTCCCGCCTTGCGCACCAGGTCCCGTGTGGTTCGTCGGCCCGCGGTTCCGTTGTCCCGGGGCCGATGTAGGTTGGCACCACCGATGCACGACACGACGAGGAGGCACCGTGGGTGACCGGCTCAGCCCCGGCGACAGCGCGCCCGACTTCACCCTGCCCGATGACACCGGCACGCCGGTGATGCTGAGCGCGCTGCGCGGCGGCAAGGTCATCGTCTACTTCTACCCGGCGGCGATGACGCCGGGGTGCACCACCCAGGCGTGCGACTTCAGCGAGTCCCTGGAGTCCTTGGGCGCGCACGGCTACACGGTGCTCGGCATCTCTCCGGACACGCCGGAGAAGCTGGCCCGCTTCCGCGAGAAGGACGCCCTGACGATCACCCTGCTGTCCGACGCGGACCGGGCCGTCATGACGGCGTGGGGTGCCTTCGGCGAGAAGAAGCTCTACGGCAAGACGGTCCAGGGTGTCATCCGCAGCACCGTCGTCCTCGATGAGCAGGGCATCGTGACGCACGCGTTCTACAACGTCAAGGCCACCGGACACGTCGCCAAGCTGCGGCGCGACCTCGGACTGCAGTGAGGAACCCATGAGCAACGTCCAGCCTGCGGCCACGGGGCCCTCGACCGGGGCCGCGGCACCCGCACCGGTGACCATCGCCGACCTCGAGGCCGAGATCACCGCGCGTCGTGACCGGCTCGCGCAAACCATCGACGAGCTCGCCGAGCGCGTGCGCCCGTCCTCGATCATCCAGCGCCAGACCGACGTCGCCAAGCAGCGGTTCGCCGACGTCGCGACCACGCCGTCGGGGGAGCTGCGCGTGGAGCGGCTGGCCGCGGTGGTGGCCGTGGCGGCGGTCGTGGGCAGCTGGCTGATCGTGCGCCGGCTGCGTCGCGGCTGAGCGTGGTCGTGGCCTCGA
>JAGNQK010000045.1:0-3249 GCA_017989115.1 Dermatophilaceae bacterium
ATGGCGGTGCTCGCGACCGGCGTGAACCTGCCGACCGCGATCGGCGGCGCGCTCTTCCTCGTCTCTGACGGGTTGATCGCGCTCAACGCCTTCGCCGAGGGGTTCGACCTCCCCGGCCAGGGCTTCTGGGTGATGGCCACCTACCTGGCGGCGCAGTCGCTCATCGTCGTCGGGGTGCTCACGACGAGGGATGCCGCCCGCTCACGGTGAGCGGACGGCATCCGGGGGGCGTGTGGCCCGGCCTCAGAGGCCGAGGTCGCGCCCGATGAGCTCCTTCATGATCTCGTTGGAGCCGGCCCAGATCTTCGTCACGCGGGCGTCGCGCCAGGCGCGGGCGACGCGGTACTCGTTCATGAAGCCGTAGCCGCCGTAGAGCTGGACGCACTCGTCGAGCACGTCGTTCTGCACCTGCGCGCTCCACCACTTGGCCTTGGCGGCGTCGACCGCGGTCAGCTCACCCTTCGCGTGCGCCTCGATGCAGTCGTCGACGTAGGCCTCGGCGACCTCGATCGCGGTGACCATCTCGGCGAGCTTGAACTTGTTGTGCTGGAAGGAGCCGATCGCCTGGCCGAAGGCCTTGCGCTCCTTGGCGTACTCGATGGTCTCCAGGAGGATCTGCTTGGCGTGGGCGACGTTGGCGGCGGCGGCACCGACGCGCTCCTGCGGCAGGCGCTGCATCATCGCGATGAAGCCCATGCCCTCGTCGCCGATGCGGTTGCTGTCGGGCACCCGAACGTCCTGGAAGAACAGCTCGGCGGTGTCGGACTCCTCCTGGCCGACCTTGTCGAGCTTGCGGCCGCGGGTGAAGCCCTCCATGCCGTCCTCGACCATGAACAAGGTGATGCCCTTGGCGCCCTTGGTCGGGTCGGTGCGGGTCGCGACGATGACCAGGTCGGCCTGGTAGCCGTTGGTGATGAAGGTCTTGCTGCCGTTGAGGATCCAGTCGTCACCATCGCGCACGGCATTGGTCTTCAGGGCTGCGAGGTCCGACCCACCCCCGGGCTCGGTCATCGCGATCGCGCAGATCTTCTCGCCGGCGGCCATGGCGGGCAGCCAACGCTCCTTCTGCTCCTGGGTGCCGAGGTCGACGATGTACGGGGGGCAGACGTCGCTGTGGATGCCGAAGCACGAGCCGACGGCGGCGTTGAAGCCGTTGATCACCTCGGCGGAGACCGCGTTGAAGCGGTAGTCCTCGGCGCCCATGCCACCGAACTCCTCGGGGATGTCCAGGCCGAAGAGCCCCTGGCTGCCGGCTTCCTTCCAGATGTCGCGGTCGATCGACTTGACCTCGAGCATCTGCTCGGCGCGCGGCTTGAGCGTGCGCTCGACGAACTCGCTCACCGAGGCTCGGAAGTCCTCGTGCTCGGGACCGTAGATGTTGCGGGGCATGCTGGCTCCTCCGGGCGGATCACAGATCCGGATCGACGTTGACTAAGCGCTTGCTTAGTTTCGCGTGGGTACGGCATGCTGTCAACCGTGCCGAGCACCACACCCCTGAGCGAGAGCGCCCTCCTCGATTCCCTCGCGCCCGCAGGTGGGCGCCAGAGTGCCGTTGGCGACGTCAGTGACACCGCGGTGCGCATCATGCTCGCCGCCGCTGATGCCTTCGCGCAGCGCGGCTTCCACGCGACCACGACGCGGGACATCGCATCCCGCGCCGGCCTGTCCCCCGCCGGGGTCTACGTGCACTTCGCCTCCAAGGAGGTGCTGCTGTTCGAGCTGAGCCGGCGCGGTCACGAGCGAGCCCGTGACCTGCTCGTCGAGGCGGCCGCCGCGGCTGCCAACCCCACCGAGGCGCTGCGCGCCATCATCGGCGGCTTCTCGCGGTGGCACGCCGAGCACTACGAGCTCGGTCGGATCGTCCAGTTCGAGTTCCGTCACCTGCGATCAGAGCACCGGGATGCCGTGCTCGGGCTGCGCAAGGAGATCGACCAGGTCGTCGCCGGTGTGCTGCGCGACGGTGTCGAGACCGGGGAGTTCGCGGTGACCGACGTGCCCGCGACCGCACTCGCGCTGCTGTCGATGGCCATCGACGTGGCTCGCTGGTACACCCCCGACGTGCGCCGCACCCCCGCCGCGATCGAGGCCACGTACGGCGAGCTCGCGGTTCGGCTCGTGCGTCCCGGTGAGGCGCTCGCGGCCTCGGCCCTGCCGTGAACGATGGGCTGCAGCCGGTCACCCGGCGCCGAGTGCGGCTGTGAGGACTGGTGCGCCCGTAGATAGGGTGAGTCAGTGAAAAGCCACGCACGGTCGGCCCACGGACACGGGGGGTCCCCCTCCATCGAGGTGCCCGACTACTGGTGGTACGTCGCACGGGCCGACCTTCTCGAGACCGCGCTGCGATCTCACGTGCAGGGGTCTGGCCTCACGCTCGACCTCGGCAGCGCAGACGGCCCCAGCGCCTCCTGGCTTCGTGATGCCGTCTCACGAACCGTGGCGCTCGACATCGACCCACGCGGCCTGGGAAGCGACGGGGTGTGTGGCTCTGCGCTCGCGCTCCCCTTCGCGGACGAGACCTTCGAGGTGGTCTCGGCGTTCGACGTCATCGAGCACTGCGACCCCGAGAGCCAGGCGCTGGCCGAGGTTCGCCGGGTGCTGAAGCCCGGTGGGCGCTTTGTCATGTCCGTGCCCGCGTACACCTGGGCATGGAGCGACTTCGACGTCGCCAACGGTCACCACCGGCGCTACACCCGCCAGCGCGCACGGTCAGCCGTGGAAGCGGCCGGCTTCAGCGTTCAGCGCGTCACCCACGGGTTCGCCTCGGTCTTCCCGATGTTCGCGGCCGAGCGGGCCGCGCGGAAGCTGCGAGGGAGGAGGGCCCAGGGCGCCGTCGACATCGTCGAGGTCCCGACGGTTCCGAAGCCGCTCAACGACGCGCTGCTGTCCCTGTCACGCTTCGACCGGCACATCCTGTCGCGTGCTGACCTGCCCTTCGGATCATCGGTCTTCCTCGCCGCCACCCGGGTCGGCTGAGCCCAGGCCACCGGCCCTCGCATCCGGCGGGGTCACGTCAGGGATCGAGCGGTCCACCGCTCACCACGCGGGCCCTGACATCGGCGGCCGTGCGCGACAGGCCGGCGGCCAACGGCGTGGACGCGAGGGCATCGACGTCGGGCCACACCCGTGAGGCCAGCCGAAGGTCGAGCACCTGCCCCGTTCCGGCGCCCCCCACCGCAATGGTCCGCAACGGCCGGTGGAACACCCGGCGCGCCTCGGAGACCAGGTACCCGACGGTCACCGGCCTCCCCG
>JAGNQK010000045.1:3349-16337 GCA_017989115.1 Dermatophilaceae bacterium
CGTGAGGCCAGCCGAAGGTCGAGCACCTGCCCCGTTCCGGCGCCCCCCACCGCAATGGTCCGCAACGGCCGGTGGAACACCCGGCGCGCCTCGGAGACCAGGTACCCGACGGTCACCGGCCTCCCCGATGACAGCACCTTCGTCACCACCGCACCGCGTGGCTCCCCGCGGACCAGCTCGAGACACCGGACGATCATGGTCGCCGCGTCGCCCACGTACAGGTAGTCACGAATCGTGTCCATGGACACGTAGAGCGGGAGTGGGCGCCCAGTGGCGTCGGCGAGGCAGAGCTGCGACAACAGGCCCTGCGGTTTGCCGAGGGTCTGGCCGGGCCCGTAGACATTGGCGAGGCGCCCGATGACTGCCTGCACGCCGGTCTCGGACGCCACCCGCTGAACCGTGTCCTCCATGGCCAGCTTCGACCGGCCGTAGGGAACGAGGGGTGCCGCGTCGGTGCGCTCGTCGAAAGGAGCACCTGTCGCCCCGGCGTAGACGCCGCCGGCTGATGACGCGAGGAAGACGACGCCGTCCTCGTCCGGGCCCACCGACGCTGCCAACGCGCCCATGACACGGTCGAAGACCCTCACCTCCGCGGCGAGGGCATCCTCCGCCGTCGCGACGACTCCTGCGCCAGCGCACCAGGCGACCGACCACGGGCGGCCCTGCCGCGCCTGGCTGAAGTCGTCGAGAGCGAGGAGGAGAGCCGAGATGCTCTCGCCCTCGTCGCCCCAGGGGACCGCGGCCACCCGCACCTCGTGGCGCGCCCGTCCAAGGGCCGTGACGAGGTGCCGACCGACGAGACCGCCCGCCCCCACGACCAGCGTGAGCGGCTGTGTCGGGCGTGTCGTCATCTCGCGTCGCGGCCGAGGGGCCCGTCGCGCCGATCGCGAACCGGCAGGTAGAGGGGCTTGCCCATCGCCATGTTGACCGCCATCCCGACGTACTCGGCGATCACCCCGAGTGAGAAGAGGATGACGCCTGTCGCCACCATGAGCAGGATCATCGTGGACGTCCACCCGGGTGCGTCCCACGAGCCCAGCGCCTTGCCGATGAGCAGCACCAGCGCGATGACCGGGGCGAGCAGCACCGCGGTGGCACCGAGGACACTGACCCAGCGCAGCGGTCGAGTTCCGCTCGAGAGCACCAGCCGCCAGAAGTGCGAGACCAACGTTCGCATCGAGTACCCCGACGGCCGATCCCCCTCACGGCGCATCTCGACGGGCGAGGTGACTGCTCGCCGGGCAACCCACGAGATCGCCACGTCGAGGTAGATGCCCGGGCCTGCGTACGCGGCGACCGAGCGGGCCACCTCCCCGAGGATCAGCCGATAGCTGTTGAAGTCCGAGGCCTGAGCACCCTTGGTGAGGCGCTCGACGACCGCCTTGGCCCCGCGGGAGGCAAGGTTGCGAACCGGTCCGTGGGGCGGTTCGTTGGTCGGCTTGGCGTAGGCGACGTCAGCCTGCTGGTCCATGGCCGTGTCCAGCAGCGACCCGAGTGCCTCCGGGTCGTGCTGGCCGTCCTCGTCCAGGGTCGCGACCCACTCGCCACCCGAGGCGGCGATTCCCGCCAGGGTCGCGGCGTGCTGGCCGAAGTTGCGGCTCAGCCACACGGGGCGAACCCAGTCGTGCGCCGCACACAGGTGTCTGATCGTGTCGTCAGAGGCATCCGGACCACAGTCGTGGACCAGAAGCACCTCGGCCACCTGGTACTCACGGCCACCGGGCGATACCCGTACCGCGACCGATGCCGCCAGTTCCTCGACGACAGCGGCCAGCGTCCGCTCCCCCTGGTAGACGGGGATGACGACGGAGACCTGGTGCGGTCCGGTCACTCGCGGGTGAGCTTGCGGTAGGTCACCCGGTGCGGGCGGGCGGCGTTGGCTCCGAGTCGCTCGATCTTGTTCTCCTCGTAGGCCTGGAAGTTGCCCTCGAACCAGTACCACTTGGCGGGGTTCTCGTCGTCACCTTCGTAGGCGAGGATGTGCGTCGCGACCCGGTCGAGGAACCACCGGTCGTGGCTGATGACCACGGCGCAGCCCGGGAAGTCGAGCAGCGCGTTCTCCAGGGATCCCAGCGTCTCGACGTCGAGGTCGTTGGTGGGCTCGTCGAGGAGCAGGAGGTTGCCGCCCTCCTTGAGGGTCAGTGCGAGGTTGAGGCGGTTGCGCTCGCCACCGGAGAGGATGCCGGCCTTCTTCTGCTGGTCCGGGCCCTTGAAGCCGAACTGGCTGACGTAGGCGCGCGAGGGGATCTCGACCTGACCGACGTTGATGTAGTCGTGCCCACCGGAGACGGTCTCCCACAGCGACTTCTCCGGGTCGAGACCGCCGCGGCTCTGGTCGACGTAGGAGATCTTGACCGTCTCACCGACGTCGACCACTCCCCCGTCGGGCTCCTCGAGCCCGACGATCGTCTTGAACAGCGTGGTCTTGCCGACGCCGTTCGCGCCGATCACTCCGACGATGCCGTTGCGCGGCAGTGTGAAGGACAGCCCGTCGATGAGCACCCGGTCACCGAACCCCTTGCGCAGGTTCTTCACCTCGATGACCTTGCTGCCCAACCGGGGGCCCGGGGGGATCGCGATCTCCTCGAAGTCGAGCTTTCGGGTGCGATCCGCCTCAGCGGCCATCTCCTCGTAGCGGGCGAGGCGGGCCTTGGACTTGGTCTGGCGGGCCTTGGCGTTGCTGCGCACCCACTCCAGTTCCTGCGCCAGTCGCTTGGAGAGCTTGGCGTCCTTCTTGCCCTGCACCTCGAGTCGGGCCTGCTTCTTCTCCAGGTACGTGGAGTAGTTGCCCTCGTACGGGTAGGCGCGGCCGCGGTCGAGCTCGAGGATCCACTGGGCGACGTTGTCCATGAAGTACCGGTCGTGGGTCACGGCGACGACGGCACCGTGGTAGGCAGCGAGGTGCTGCTCGAGCCACAGCACCGACTCGGCGTCGAGGTGGTTCGTCGGCTCGTCGAGGAGCAGCAGGTCGGGCTTCTGCAGCAGCAGCTTGCACAGGGCGACGCGGCGACGCTCACCGCCGGAGAGCACCGTCACGTCAGCGTCCGGCGGCGGGCAGCGCAGCGCGTCCATCGCCTGCTCCAGCTGGGAGTCGAGGTCCCAGGCGTCAGCGGCGTCGATGGCCTCCTGGAGCTGGCCCATCTCGGCCATGAGGGCGTCGAAGTCGGCGTCGGGGTCGGCCATCAGCACCGAGATCTCGTTGTACCGGTCGAGCTTGGCCTTGATCTCGCCAGCGCCCTCCTCGACGTTGCCGAGAACGGTCTTGCCCTCGTTCAGCTCGGGCTCCTGCATGAGGATCCCGACCGAGTACCCGGGGGTGAGCCGCGCCTCGCCGTTCGACGGCTGGTCCAGCCCCGCCATGATCTTCAGCACCGAGGACTTGCCTGCGCCGTTCGGGCCGACCACGCCGATCTTGGCGCCGGGGAGGAAGGACAGGGTGACGTCGTCGAGGATGACCTTGTCGCCGTGTGCCTTGCGGGCACGGGACATGACGTAGATGAACTCGGGCATGGGGCACAGGCTATCGACCACCAGTGCCCCGGCCCGAATCCGAGGCCTCGGCGACCCCTCAGGCCGCGAACTCGTCCGCAGGCACCACCAGCGGCCCCCCGTTGAGGTAGGTGTCCTCGCCGTCATCGCCCACGGGCTCGTCGGCGATGCTCTCGGGGCGCGCCGCAGCCCCCTCGACCTCGCCGGGGCGGCCGACCTTGGCGAACGCCGCGGTGCCGTAGGTCAGGTCGTGACCGGCCGCATCAGCGACGATCTCGACGTCCCACCACGTCGTGCCGTCCTCCCGGACGTACGACGTGATGTGCTGCCGGCCGTGGATCGTCACCGGCTGCCCCTTGCGCAGCGAGACCCCGACGTTCGCGGCGAGTGCCCGGAAGGTGGTGACGCTGTAGAAGCTCGTCGGGGTGTCCTCCCACACCCCCGGCTGGCCCTGCACCTGCTTGCGCGCCGACGTCGCGACGCGGAACGTCGCCATCGGCGACCCCGTCTTGGTCGTGCGGACCGTGGGGTCGGCCACGAGCCGCCCCCGGATGGTCACATAGGTCTCGTTCATCGCGAACCCCTCCTTTGGTGCCCCGCATCTCGGGACTCCCCTGAGACTGCTCCCGAACGTGGAGGTGCCACCACTGGTGCGGCCAACCTGTGGACAACCTCGGCCGGGCACCCACCCTGTGGACGAGAGGGCTCAGTTTCCCGCGGCTCGGGAGAGAGCGAGCCGGGTGGCAGCGTGGCGCTCGAGGACCCGCTCGACCGGGCGGACGATCTCCTCACGGGCCACCTCGTCGATCGACTCACGCAGTCGACGATCGATCACCTGGGCTCGTCGCTGTGACCCGACACGGGCCAACGGGCGGGCGACCAGCGCCAGGAGCACACCAGCCACCAGCCCACCGAGGAACAGGACGAGCGGCACCGGGAGGATCCCGATGCTGGGGGGCGCACCGATCACGGCATCCATCTGGAGCCACCCGAGCACGACATACAGGGCGAGCCAGAGGAATCCGACGACGGCGGCGGCGGCCAGCACCAGCTGGCCGACCCCGAATGCTCGCCACCACACCGGCGATCGGGCGTGCAGGGGGGTGCCGACGACCGCTTGGTCGAGGGCGTCCCCCAGGGCTGGGCCCGAGGGTGCGGCGGCGGTCTCGACGGCTTCGGCCCACGGCGCCGGCAGCCCCTCGGCCGCGCGGTCCACGAGACGACGGGTGGCGATCTCGACGGCCGAGCGTGCTGCCGGGCTTGCCGGGGGAAGCGAGGAGCGCCCGAGGACGGACCGGACGTCGGCCTCGGAGACGCTGATGTCCCGACCATCCAGGCGCAAGCGCCGCAGGGGTCGCGGGCGAAGGGACTGCGCCCACCGGGTGAATGGCCACCCGGTGTGGGACACCGCCTCCATCCGGTAGTCGCGGGCCACGGCCTCGACCACCGTGGGAACGCCAGCGCTTCGCGCGAGGGCGTCGACGAGGTCGGACCGCGCCGCGTCGTCGAGCACGGGCTCACCCTCGGCCACGTGGCTGGTGAGGGCACCAGCAGCGGCCCGGACGTCCGCGGCCAGGCGTGAGCGCGCCATCGTGCGCCCAGCCACGGCGTTGGCCAACCGTTGGCGCAGGACGTCGATGCCGTGACCGGTGGCGACCGACGTCGCGAGCACGGTCGCACCAGGGACCCCGTCGCGCTCCATCAGCCGGACCAGGTCGGTGCGGCACTGGTCGACTTCGGCGTCGCTGAGCCGATCACTCTGGTTGAGGACGACCATGGTCACGGCCTCGTGGGTGGCGAGCGCCGAGACGTAGTCGTCGTGCAACCGTGCGTCCGCGTACTTCTGCGGGTCGGTGACCCACACGAAGAGATCCACCAGGTCGAGCACACGCTCGGCCTCGACCCGGTTCGTGACCTCACGGGAGTCGAAGTCGGGCAGGTCGAGCAGCACCAGACCGTCGAGCGACCCGAGCACCTCGGGCTCATCGTCGCGCTGGTCTCCGACCACGTGCCGGGCGCCCACACCCAGCCAGTCGAGGAGCTCCCCGGCCGGCTGCGCGCCCCAGATCGCCGCTGTCGGCGTCGCCGTCGTCGGTCGGCGCACGCCGGTGACGGCGACATCGGTCCCCACGAGCGCGTTGAACAGCGAGGACTTTCCACTGCCCGTGGCACCGGCGAGCGCGACGATGGTGTGGTCCCCGACCAGCGCGGTGCGCTCGGCCACCTTGGCCACCACGGCATCCGCCCGCCCGCGTTCGTCGGCTGGCAGCTGGGCGCCACCGGCATCTGCCGCCGCTGCGAGGGCCGCGGCCGCAGCCGACAACTCATCCGCGGAGATCACGACGCCGCGGGCACGTCCCATGCGCAGCGGGCTCACCGCACGACCTTCCGCAGGTCAGCGGCGACAGCGCTGAGGCGTCCGGCCTGGTCGGCGAGAGCGGGCGTCTCGGGGAGCGCGACGGCGTACCGCTGCTGCTCCCCCTCGTAGAGTTCGTCAGCGAGTTCGAGAAGGCGGCGACGCGCCTTGGTCGCCATCGTGCGCACGGCCTGGTCACCGAAGATCGCCTCGAGCACCCGCTGGGCCAGCACCGCGGTACCACCGGCGATCCCGACCTCGGCACCGATCAACCCACCGGTGCTGCTGAACGCGACCAACATCAGGAACAGGCCGATGGCGTTGACGCCGTAGGCGGCGATGCGCGCATTGGTTCGACGGCCCTGCCCCTCGCTGCGAACGAGGTCGAGCACCTCGCCCTGCCACTGACGCACGAGTCGCTCGACGTCAGCAGGCAGCCCCGGGCTCGGCTTGGCGAGATCGGGATGCCGCGCGAGCACCGGTTCCCCACCCGGCAGGCGGCGCCAGGCGCGAGCCGACTGCGAGGCCGCGGTCTCCGCATTGGCGAGGATCAGGGTGGCGACCCCGCTCTGCAGGGCCTCACCCAGACCGTCGGCCGGGGGCGTGCTGCCCTTGACGGCGGCGGTGAGCTTGTCGCGCCAGCGGGAGACGGTCGTCTCCACCTGGCGGAAGAACTCACCGGTGCCGACGAACTCCTGCCAGCGGGCCAGGACCTCGCCGCGAAGCAGGGTGCCGTCGGTCATGCCGTCGTCAACGCGACGGTGGGCCTCGTCGTAGCTCTCGTCGACGGCCCGGAGCAGAGCCGTGGCGGCATCGTGCTGGTCACGGCTGGCCACGACGAGGTCACTCGTTCGCCCGGACAGCGAGTCGACGGCACCGCGAAGGGTCTGGCCGACGACGATGGAGCGCGCCCGGGAATCGCTGGCCAGGGCGTGCAGCCACGCGCTGAGCCGCTCCACGGCCTCGGGCGGCAGCTGGCCGTCAGCATCCAGGGGTGCTTCGGGGACGGTGAAGATGGGTGCGGTGGGCAGCCCCTGCTCGCGCAGCATGGTCGCCAGGTGGGGGCGGATCTCGTCGATGGCCTCGGCGGGGATCCGGTCGAGGACGATGGCAACGGACGTGCCGCGGTCGGCGGCCGTGCGCAGCAGGTCCCACGGCACGGCATCCGCATACCGTGCCGCCGTGGTGACGAACAGCCAGAGGTCGGCCGCCGAGAGCAGCTGAGCGGCAATGGCGCGGTTGGCCGAGACGACCGAGTCGATGTCCGGGGCGTCGAGCAGGGCCATCCCGGCGGGCAACGTCGAGGACTCGACGAGGCGCACCGTGCCCGGCTGGTCGAGCCCCGCCTGGTCGGGGTTGCCGTCCCCGGTGACCCGCGCGAGGCCGGGCAGGATGCGTGCGTCGGCGAACCAGCCGCGATCATCCGGGTGGTGCACCAGGACGGGCGACGTCGTCGTCGGCCGCAGAACGCCCGGACGGCTCACCCGGGCGCCGACGATGGAGTTGACCAGGGTCGACTTGCCCGCGCCCGTCGATCCACCCACGACAGCGAGCAGGGGTGCGTCGATCGCGCGCAGCCGGGGGAGCACGTAGTCATCGAGCTGGTGCAGCAGGGCCGTGCGCGAAGCCTCGGCGGCTGCTCGGCTCGGCACCTCGAGCGGCAGTGACGTCTGACCGACCTCGTCGCGCAGGGCCTCGACGACAGAGGCGAGCGCCTCCACGTCACTGTCCACGATCACGACGCCAACCCTAACGACTTTGTGCAGGTCGACAGGCGATTGCCTCGGGCGCGCCGGATGATGTTCAGTATGCGACTGTTCGTGGCACTGCACCCGAGCCTGGAGGCGGCCGAGCACCTCGAGGACTTCCTCGACGCCCGGGAGGGAGCCGACCCCGACCTGAGGTGGGCCTCGCCGGCGCAGTGGCACGTGACGCTCGCCTTCATGGGGTCAGCGCCCGAGCGCGTGGTGGAGGACCTGGTCAACGGTGTCGCTGCCGCTGCCGAGCGGTGCGCTCCGATGGACCTGGGCATCACCGGTGGGGGCTGCTTCCCGGACGTGACGGCAGCCCGGGTGCTGTGGGCCGGGCTGGCCGGCGGGGAGGCCTTGGCACCGTTGGCACGCTCGGTGCGCAGCGCCGCCGCCGTGGTCGGCGCAGCCCCCGAGGGCGGGCCGTTTCGTCCCCACCTCACCTTGGGCCGATTCGGGCGACCCACGGAGGCAACCCGGTGGGTCCGGGTCCTGGACTCCTACGACGGGCCCGCGTGGACGGCATCCGAGGTCGTGGTCGTCGCCTCGCACCTCCCCCGGGAGCGTGGGCACCGTCCACGCCACGAGGTCCTGGCACGCTGTGGCCTCGGCGGTGCACGACCCCCGGGCGCCCACCGCGATGGTGCCGTGCCAGACCTACACTGACCTTCGGCGGTCGGGATGATCGCTCGGCCCCCGTAGCTCAGCGGATAGAGCAAGAGCCTTCTAATCTCGAGGTCGCAGGTTCGAGTCCTGCCGGGGGCGCTCAGTTGGACAGTTCCGGGACGGGAGTGGCTGCAATCGCCGCAAGCATGGTTGACTTCGAGCAGGCCCTCGTTCTCTCCCCCCAGTGCGCGAGGGCCCAGCACCCCGGGTTGAGGCCTCACGGCCTCCCCGGGGTGCGCCTTTGGGGCGTCACGCGTCAGCGACGACGCCCCGGGAGAGCTCACGTGTCCGGCGCAGCGCCATCTCGGCCAGGGCTGCCGCGATGTCCGGCACCACCGAGTCGTCGAACGCCGCTCGCGGCGAGTGGTTGTCCTCCGCGTCGGCCACGTCCGGGAAGGCGCACGCGCTGACGTTGAGGTAGGCACCGGGCACCTCGTCGAGGACGAACGACATGTCCTCCGACCCGGCTTCGGGGTTGGCCATGTCGACCCAGCGGTCGGCACCGAACAGGTCGACGACGACGCCCTGGGAGAACGCGAACTCGTCGACGTCGTTGACGGTCACGGGGTAGCCGTTGCCGATGGTGACCTCGGCGGTCATCCCGTGGGCCTGGGCGACGTGCTCGGCGACCCGGGTGACGACGTCATGGGCGCGGGCTCGGTTCTCGGCCGAGAAGGTCCGCAACGTCGCGTCGACGAAGGCGTCGTCCGGGATGATGTTGTCCTTCGTCCCGGCTGCGATCCTCCCCACCGTCAGCACCACGGGGTCCCACACGCTGAACTGGCGGGTGACCGCACTCTGGTAGGCCAGCACGATCTCGCACGCCACGGGCACGGGGTCCTTGGCGCGGTCCGGGGCCGACCCGTGGCCACCCACCCCGCGCACGACCACGTGCACCTCGTCCGCAGCCGCCATGAGCGTGCCCGGCCGCCCGAACCACGTCCCGAAGGGGTGGTCAGCCGAGTAGACGTGCACGGCGTAGGCAACATCGACGCGGCGTCCGGCTGCCTCGAGCAGACCTTCGCGGATCATCGGCTCGGCCCCGCCCGGCCCCTCCTCGGCAGGCTGGAACATCAGCACCACGTCACCGACGAGCTCGTCGCGCAGTTCGTGCAGGATGCGGGCCGCGCCGACGAGCCCGGCCATGTGCAGGTCGTGGCCGCATGCGTGCATCATCCCGGGGCGGGTCGAGACGTAGTCGACGTCGACCCCCTCGGCCACGGGCAGGGCGTCCATGTCTCCGCGCAGGAGCACGACGGGCCGCTCCCCCGT
Source organism: Dermatophilaceae bacterium (assembly GCA_017989115.1). Taxonomy (GTDB): domain Bacteria; phylum Actinomycetota; class Actinomycetes; order Actinomycetales; family Dermatophilaceae; genus Fodinibacter. The sequence continues at coordinate 12,881 of JAGNQK010000045.1, forward strand.
GACCGGTGCACGGCCGCGCAGCACCGCGACGACAGAACTGAGCGACTCCCCCAAGGTCACCTCGAGGTCGAGCCCCGCCAACGCCTCGAGCACGGCGGCCTGGGTGTCGGGCAGGTCCAGGCCCAGTTCGGGGATGCCGTGGAGGTGGCGCCGCAGCGCCACCAGTTCCGGGGCCAGGCGGGCAGCAATGCGCAGGGTGTCAGTCACGTCGACCTTTCGGGGCAGGGATCAGGAAGCCGGCAGGCCGATGAACTCCGCCCGCCGGTCGCGCAGGGCGAGCAGCAGTTCGTGCTCCTGCTCGATGGCATGGGCATCGGCTGCCCGGTGGCTCATCCGGCGACGCAACAGCGCGAGCTCGCTCGCGGCATCCTGGAACGCCCGCATCGCCTTCAGCCCCTCGCGACCGGTGTTGGCCCGCGCCCAGGCACGCGCCTCGCGGCGGTGCGGCATCGAGGAGAGCATGGCGACCTCCGCCGGCGAGAGCCATCCGACGTCGGCGTAGGGCCGCAGGAACTGTCCGATGAGGTGTCCCTCCGTACGACGCACCCACGCGACGAAGGCGAGGAAGGCGAGGAAGATCGGCACCTGGACGAACAGGTAGATGACGACCATGCCCTCGCCCCCCGTGACGGCGGCGAGGTTCCACAGCCCGTGGCTGAGCACGGCGAGCAGGAAGCCGGCGACGGGCGCGAGCAGGCGGAGCATCCACGACCGGCTCGTCGCCGCGATCCCGATGCCGATGCCGGTGAGCACGGTGAACATCGGGTGTGCGAAGGGTGAGAACAGGCAGCGGGCGATGAAGGTGCCGGTGAGCAGTTCGCTTCCGCCCTCGGTCCAGGCCTGCGCGAGGTACTGGATGTTCTCGGTGAAGGCGAAGCCGGCCGCGCAGATGCCGGCGTAGACCATGCCGTCGGTGATGCCGTCGAACTCGTGGTGCAGGAACCACCAGACGAACAGGACGAGCACTCCCTTGGCGGCCTCCTCGACGAACGGAGCCACGACCACCGCCGTCGTGGTCAGCGCGGCGTCCGGGTCGGCGGTGGACATGGCCTCGATGAGGGACATGGCGGTGGTGTTGAGCAGGGCCGACACCACCGCGGCGACGAGGGCACCCCACAGGAATGCGCCGACGAGGAGACGGTTGGGCTCGGACTCGAAGCGGTCGAGCCACAGGAAGGTCGGGATCACGATGCCGAGGGGCACGACCGCAGCCGCGAGCGCCAGGAGGCTGGCCTGGACGCCGAAGGCGGCATCGAAGTACGCGGCGACGACCAGGGCCACGATCAGGAACCCCAGTCCGGCGATGCCGGTGAGCACCCAACCGCGCAGGGCACCGCGCGCCGTCGGGTTGCGGCGCACCCGCAGGTCGGGCGGCCTCGTCGACAGGTCACCGCTCATGGCACGCGACCCTAGCCGAGGATGGGCTGGGACGATCGGGCAGCGGCGTGCAACAGGCGCGCCTAGCATGGCGGTCATGGCAACCCCAGGCACAGACCGAGCCCTGAGCGACCGCATCGTCTGGATCGACTGCGAGATGACCGGTCTGTCCCTCACCAGTGACGCCCTCATCGAGGTCGCTGCCCTCGTCACCGACTACGAGCTGACGGTGCTCGGTGACGGCATCGACGTCGTCATCCGGCCCCCCGACGAGGCACTGGACCAGATGGATGACTTCGTGCGGGACATGCACACGACGTCCGGGCTGCTCGACGTGCTCGCCGCTGGCACGACGCTGGAGCGGGCGCAGGAGATGGTGCTCGACTACGTGCGCGAGTGGGCTCCCGAAGCGCGCAAGTCACCACTGGGTGGCAACACCGTCGCCACTGACCGGGCCTTCCTGGCCCGCGACATGCCCGAGCTCGAGAGCCACCTGCACTACCGGATCATCGACGTCTCCTCGATCAAGGAGCTGTCGCGCCGCTGGTACCCCCGGGCCTACTTCGCGGCGCCGAGCAAGTCCGGAGGGCACCGGGCTCTGGCCGACATCCGCGAGTCCATCGCCGAGCTGCGGTACTACCGCGAGGCGGTGTTCGTGGCGAAGCCGGGGCCCTCGACCGACCAGGCGCGCGCCCTGGCGGCGCGCCACGTCGTCGACCACGAGGCCGCCTCGACGGCAGCTGCCCCGACGGATGGGACCGTGGTCGAGAGCACCCTCTCGTAACAGGTACGATTGTGCGCGCTACGGGCGCACAGGGTCTTCGGATGCCGTCGCGCCCGTCGTGGTGGGTATAGCTCAGCTGGTAGAGCATCGCGTTGTGGTCGCGAGGGTCGCGGGTTCAAGTCCCGTTACTCACCCCAGGCACTGCGAGGCCCCGATCCGCTACCGCGGGTCGGGGTTTTTGCAGCCCTCGGGGATGTCACCGGACCTGCGACCGGATCCGGGCGCAGCCTTTGGGAGGATGGGCCCCATGCAATCCCGTCGCTTCGCCACCGTGGTCACACTCGTCATCGTGGTCGCGTTCTTCCTCGTCGCCATCGCGCCCGCCTTCGCCTCCCCTGCGCCCGGAACCCTGCCGTTCCACGCGCGCCTGGTGTCCTCGGAGCCGGCCGACCGGACGAGCGTCGAGACCGCGGACCGGGTGGTGCTGACCTTCAACGAGAGCATCAACCCCGACTTCGTCGCCGTCCGGGTGAGCGGACCCGTCGGAGCCGAGGTCGACGGGGCGCCGAGCGTCGAGGGCGCCACCGTGACGCAGCCCCTCGCGGCGCCACTGGCGGCGGGCGAGCACACGGTGACCTACCGGGTGGTGAGCAACGACGGGCACCCGATCTCCGGGACGGTGACGTTCACGTCGATGGCGGTCGCGGCCACTGCCTCCCCGACGGCGAGCACCCCGACGAGCACCCCGGAGGCGAGCCCGACGCCCACCGTCCCCACGGCATCCGCGACGCCCATGCCATCGGACTCCCCCACAACCACCCCCGAGCCCGTGGCCGACGAGGCGGGCACGTCGCCGTGGGTCGGGGTCGGCATCGCCGTGGGTGTCGCCGCCCTCGCCGCCGTCCTGGGACTCGTGTGGCACCGCCGCCGCAGCCGGCCGGATGACCTGCGGGACTGAGCCGGGCACCGCTTCGCCACCGCGATTTCGCGGGTCGCGGGCCATCCTGCTAATGTCTGCGACGCGCGCCATTAGCTCAATTGGCAGAGCAGCTGACTCTTAATCAGCGGGTTCGGGGTTCGAGTCCCTGATGGCGCACCACGCTGGACCGAACGAGGCTCCCCGACACCGGGGGGCCTCGTTCGCTGCTCCCGGACGTCTGCCCGTCGCGGAGACCGACTCGCCTCCCGGTCGTGCAGCATGCGGACGGGCAGCCGCCCCGTGGCCACCGTCGAGGCCACGACCACGCTCAGCCGCGACGCAGCCGGCGCACGATCAGCCAGCTGCCCACGACCGCCGCCACGGCCACCACCGCGGCCAGCCGCTCCACGCGCAGCTCCCCCGACGGCGTGGTCGCG
>JAGNQK010000195.1 GCA_017989115.1 Dermatophilaceae bacterium
CTGAACCAAGCCCGTGACCTCACCTTCGTGACCATGAACTGCCTTGACAACAGCCATGATCACCGAGGTCACGGGCCCTACCGCGTCACCACGCAGGGCACCCGTGCCCGGTCAAGTTCGAAGAGCCACGATGCCGGGCCCGGCCTCAGATCTTTAGCAGACACGCTCTAGACGACTTCGTGCATTCCAGCCACCCTCGGGAGGCCGGTTGGGTGGTTCTCAGGTGGCTGGAATGCACGACGTCAGGGGTGGTGAGGGCGCCGTCGTCGAGGTGCACCACGCGGTCGGCCGCTGCGGCCGCCTCCGGGTCGTGCGTGGCCATGACGACCGCTGCCCCCTGTGAGGCCCGCGCGCGCAGCCGTCGCAGCACGACCTCGCGGTTCGTGTGATCCAGTTCCGAGGTCGGCTCGTCAGCCAGCAGCACGAGGCAGTCCAAGGCCAGCGCACGCGCCACGGCCACGCGCTGCCCGCCGGACAGCTCCTCGACGAGGTGCGAGAACACCTCACCCAGCCCGACGGAATCCAGCGCGGCGGCCGCTCGAGCAGGCGCGTCCTCGGGAGCCACTCCACGGGCAAGCAGCGGGACCAGGACGTTCTCCCGTGCCGTCAGCATCGCTGCGAGCCCGTTGCCCTGCGGGATGAGCGCCACCCGGCCTCGACGGCCTCGGCCACCCCGGCCACCGGGCGCCCGCCCACGAGCACATCCCCGGCATCGGGTGTGACGATGCCGGCCACGACCGAGAGCAGGGTGCTCTTGCCCGCCCCGGAGTGGCCGGTGACGGCGACGAGCTCACCGGGGTGCACCACGAGGTCAACCGCGTCGAGCGCCGTGGTGGCGCCGAAGCGCACGACCAGGCCGGTGCACGCGACGGCGGGCGCGGCATCCGGGGAAACGGCGTGAGCGGACACGGTCATGGACTCTCCTCCTCGACGACGAGCACCCAGCGGCCGTCCTCCTCGTGCAGTCGCACCAGGGATCCCGGTGGGATGGCGGCCAGGGCGTGGGGCGGCAGCGGCACCGAGCCGTCGGCCGAGACCACGGCGAACTCCTCACCCTCGCGGCCCTCGGCACCGACCCGGCCGTCGCGAATGGTGATCGTGCGCGGCATCGCTGCGGCGACGTCGGGGTCGTGCGTCACGATGATGACGGTGGTGCCCCACTGGCGGTTGACCTGCGCCAACGCCTCGAGCACGACGTCGCGCGCGCCGTGGTCGAGCTGGCTCGTCGGTTCGTCACCGAGCAACAGCCCCGGTCGGCACGAGACGGCGACCGCCACGGCGAGCAGCTGGAGGGCGCCGGGGGTCAGGTGGTCCAGCGGGCCGTCGGCGGATGCCGCGGGGAACCCGACGAGGTCGAGGACCTCGTCGGGGGTGGGCACGTCACGGCCGCGCTGGCGCGCCGCACCCTGGGCGAACGCGACGTTGCCCCGTGCCGAGAGGTAGGGCAGCAGGTTGCGTGCCGCCCCCTGCAGGACCATCGCGACCTCGGTGCCGCGTACCTCGTCGAGCTCGGCTTCGGTGAGCTGGCTGAGCTCCCGGTCGCCGACGAGCAGGCGTCCGGCGCTCGGGCGCAGCAGGCCGCCGAACAGGATGAGCAACGTTGACTTCCCAGCACCGGACGGGCCGAGGAGCGCCAACCGCTCCCCCGCCGCCACGACGAGGTCGATGCCCGACAGGGCGGCGACATCGTGCCCGTCGGCGTGGTAGATGTGCACGAGGCCGCGCGTCACCACGCGCAGGCCGGTCGAACAACGGTACGCCGCCCACGTCTGCCGGAGCCCGGTCCTCACGTCGTGGAACCGGGCCAGGTGTCGGCGTCGACCGCCATGTCGAGGGCGCGCAACGTCACGTACTGGCCCCGCAACGTCGGCTTCGTGGCGAAGTCGGGGGCGGGGTCAGGGTCGCTGACGGAGTCGGACGTGCGGGGCACCCGACATCCTGCCCGACCGGATCCCGTTGCGTCCGGCAGGTTGGTCGTTGCAGGGCCCAACGTGCCGGACGTCAGGAGCAGGGTCTCGCTTGCGTCCGGCAAGGTGGTGGCCAGAACCACCAAAGTGCCGGACGCAAGAAGCAGGGGCAGGGGCAGGGCTCACGTGAGCGAGCGCACCAGCGCGTCGGCCGCGGCGTACGGGTCGCTGCGGCCGGCGACGACCTCACCGGCGAGCACCTCCAGGCGCGTGTCGCCGGAGAGCCCGCCGACCCTGGCCCGCAGCGTCGCCAGGGCCAGTCCCTCGATCTCGTGGCCGGCCCGGCGCACCCTGCGCGCGGTGAGGCCGTCCGTGCCGAGCCAGGCGCGGTGGTCCTCGATGGCTGAGACGACGTCGACCACTCCGTCACCGGTGGTGGCGACGGCTCGCACGACGGGGGTCCGCCACGCCCCCGGGTCCGAGCGGTCCCCGAGGTCCACCGCGTGGCGCAGGTCCCGCACGGCCCGGTCGGCACCCTCGCGGTCCCCCTTGTTGACGACGAGGACGTCGGCAACCTCGAGGATGCCGGCCTTGGCCGCCTGGATGCCGTCACCCATGCCTGGGGCGACGAGGACGAGCGTCGTGTCCGCCGTGGCGGCCACCTCGACCTCGGACTGCCCGACCCCGACCGTCTCGAGGAGGACGACGTCGCACCCCGCGGCATCCAACACGCGCAGCGCCTGCGGGGCGGCCCACGACAGCCCGCCGAGATGACCACGGGAGGCCATCGAGCGGATGAAGACCCCGGGGTCCGCGGCGTGCTCGGACATCCGGATCCGGTCGCCGAGCAGCGCTCCGCCCGAGAACGGCGACGACGGGTCGACGGCCAGCACCCCGACCCGGGCACCCCGCTCGCGGTAGCGGGTCACGAGCGCGTTGGTCGTCGTCGACTTGCCCACGCCCGGCGCCCCGGTGACGCCGATGACGTGGGCGCGACCGGCATCCGACGCCAGCGCACGCATGACCTCACGAAGCGCGGGGTGGCCGTCCTCGACGAGCGAGATCAGCCGGGCGACGGCACGCGGACGCCCCTGCCTCGCCTGCGCGACGAGGGAGGGGACGTCGACGGTGCGTGGCGTGATCGGGTGTCAGTCCGGCTCAGGCCTGCGCGGCGACGCGGACGATGAGGGCGTCACCCTGACCGCCGCCACCGCACAGGGCCGCGGCGCCGACCCCACCGCCACGCCGCTGGAGTTCCAGGGCGAGGTGCAGGGTGATGCGGGCGCCAGACATGCCGAGGGGGTGGCCGAGGGCGATGGCCCCACCGTTGGGGTTGACCTGCTCCTCGGAGACGCCGAGCTCCTTGGCGGAGACGAGGCCGACCGCGGCGAAGGCCTCGTTGATCTCGACGAGGTCGAGGTCGGCGGGCGTGATGCCCTCCTTGGCGCAGGCCGCCTTGATCGCCTCGGCGGGCTGGCTCTGCAGCGTCGAGTCCGGGCCGGCGACGACGCCGTGGGCGCCGATCTCGGCGAGCCAGGTCAGGCCCAGTTCCTCGGCCTTGGACTTGCGCATGACGACGACCGCGGCGGCGCCGTCGGAGATCTGGGAGGCCGACCCGGCGGTGATGGTGCCGTCCTTGGCGAAGGCCGGGCGCAGGCCGGCGAGCGACTGGGCGGTGGTGTCGGCGCGGATGCCCTCGTCGGTGCGGAACTCGATGGAGTCACCCTTGCGCTGCGGGATCTGCACGGTGACGACCTCGTCGTCGAAGAGCCCGTCCTTCCACGCGCGGGCGGCCCGCTGGTGGCTGCGTGCGGCGAACTCGTCCTGCTCCTCGCGGGTCACGGCTCGCTCGCCGTGGTTGGCCGACTCGGTCAGGCCACCCATGCCCTGCGCGGTGAACACGTCGGAGAGCGCGTCGTAGTCCATGTGGTCGCGCAGCGTGACGTTGCCGTACTTGAAGCCGTCACGGCTCTTCTCGAGCAGGTGGGGCGCGTTGGTCATCGACTCCTGGCCACCGGCGACGATGATCTCGAACTCACCCGCGCGGATGAGCTGGTCGGCGAGCGCGATGGCGTCGATGCCGGAGAGGCAGACCTTGTTGATGCTCAGCGCCGGGACGGTCATGGGGATGCCGGCCTTGACCGCCGCCTGCCGTGCCGGGATCTGCCCCTCACCGGCGTAGAGGACCTGGCCCATGATCACGTAGTCGACGTCCTGCGGGTTGACCCCCGCCTTGTCGAGGGCGCCCTTGATGGCGAAGCCGCCGAGGTCGGAGCCGCTGAAGCCCTTGAGTGAACCGCTCATCCGCCCCATGGGGGTGCGGGAGCCGGCGACGATGACGGTCGGGTCAGTGGACATGCAGGGGCCTCCGGTGTCGGGGTGTCGAACAGGTCGGGGATCGTGCTCGACTCTAGCGACGGGCGGATGCCGTGCCGA
>JAGNQK010000046.1:0-11054 GCA_017989115.1 Dermatophilaceae bacterium
CGACGACGGCCACCCGGCCGCGGTGCGGGCGGAAGAGCGCGAGCACTCGGGACAACGGCACGGGGGCGTCGGCGAGCTGGGCCTTGTCGCGGGGGTCGATGGTCATCGGGCCGCCGCGACCACCGCCGCCGCCTCGGCCGCCGCGTTCTGCGCGATCGAACATGGGGGTGGATGCCGCGGCGCCGGGGCCGTGGGCCGCGCCGGCGTGCGGGGATCGGGTTTCAGTGAGGGTCGCCGTCATGGGCGTCCTCCTCTCGGACGAAGTAGTCGTGAGGTTACCTCACAATGAGTCAAACACACGACTTCGCGCTACCATTCCCCGCATGACCCGGCCCGCCTCGTCCGAGACCCCCGACCTCGGTGACCTCGTCATGCGGGTGGCGCGCATCCTGCGCCGACGCGGCGCCGAGGCCATGGCCCCGTGGGAGATCGCCCCGCACCACGCTCGCGCCCTGAAGGTCATCAGCCGCCACGAGGGCATCCGGCCCGGGGAGCTGGCCGGGCACCTGCGGGTCGCACCCCGGTCGGTGACCGACGTGGTCGACGCCCTGGAGGCGCGCGGGCTGCTCGCCCGAGAACCCGACCCCGGCGACCGGCGGGCGACGGTGTTGGTGCTCACGGCATCCGGACGTCAGTTGGTGCACGAGATCGGGCAGGCCCGGCGTGCTGACGCCGACACCTACTTCGCCCGCCTCAGCGCCACCGACCGCGCGGACCTCGAGCGCATCCTGCGCACCCTGGACGACCGGCCGGACCCTGCTTGACATCAGAAGGTTCACCTTCGCCCCAGCTAAGAAGTGGGGCGAAGGTGAACCTTCTGGCATCGGGCGGGAAAGTTCCGACCGGGATGGGTTCCGGACGGGGGTGGGGGCCGTCAGGGGTGGGTGGCGACCACACCGTCCTCGTCGACCCAGATCTGCTGCCCGGGCACGAACTCGACACCTCCGAACGACACGGGCGCGTCACGCTCGCCGACCCCGTCCTTGGCGCTCTTGCGCGGGTTCGACCCCAGCGCGACGGCGCCGAGATCCAGCGAGCGCAGCGCCACGACGTCACGCACGACGCCGTGGATGACGACGCCCGCCCACCCGTTGTCCACCGCGGATGCCGCGATGAGGTCACCCATGAGCGCCGACTCGAGCGACCCGCCGCCGTCGACGACGAGAACCCGCCCCTCCGCGGGCTCTGCCAGGGCCGACTTCACGAGCGCGTTGTCCCGGTGGCAGCGCACCGTGCTGATCACCCCGGTGAAGGAAGTGCGCCCGCCGAAGTGCCGCAACTGCACTGAGCAGGACTGCAGCTCGTCGCCGCGCTCGTCCCAGAGGTCCGCCGTCGAGACGCTCACGCCGACCCCTCCTTGACGGCCAGGACGGGACACGCGGCATCGATCAGGATGCGCTGCGCCACCGAGCCCATGATGAGCTTGCCCACCGGGGTGCGGTGCCGCAGCCCGATGACGATGACCGAGGCGCCGCGCTCGGCGGCGGCCTCGACGATCGCCGTCGCGGGGTCGCTGCCCTGCTCGATGCGCACCACCTCGACCTCGACCCCGAGCTCGGCGACGTCGCGCTCCACCCGGGCGAGGTCGTCGGATGCCGCCCGGTGGGCGTCGACGAGCACGTCGTCGCGCGACATGTTGACGACGACGAGGGGCTCGGCCCGGCGTCGGGCCTCCTCGACCCCGGCGCGGATGGTGGCCTCTCCCAACGGGTTCGGGATGTAGCCGACGAGGACGGTCATGACGCGATTCCTTCCTGGCGCGACGGGCGAAGGCGTGCGAGCAGCGGCCAGAGCAGCACCGCGATGATCAGGGCGTAGCAGACCCAGGCGACCGGCCCACCGAACAGGCCGGACAGGTCACCACCGGAGGTCTGCAGCGAGCGCCGCAGGTGCCGCTCGAACAACGGCCCGAGGATGGCCCCGACGATCAGCGGCAGCACCGGGATCCCGAAGCGACGCATCGCGAAGCCGAGGAAACCCAGCGCCAGCAGCAGGTAGAGGTCGAACGGCTGGCCGTTGACGGCATACGCACCCATCGACGCGAAGAAGAGGATCCCCGCGTAGAGGTACGGACGCGGGATGCGCAGCAGCTTGGCCCAGGTCGGCGCGAGCGGCAGGTTCAGCACGAGCAGGAAGAAGTTGCCGATGAACAGGCTGGCGATGAGCATCCACACCAGGTCCGGCTCCTTGGTGAGCAGGAGGGGGCCGGGCTCGATGCCGTAGCTCATGAAGACCGCGATGATGATGGCGGCCGTCGCGTTCGTCGGCAGTCCGAGGGCGAGCAGCGGCACCATCGTGCCGGCGGCGGACGCGTTGTTCGCGGCCTCCGGGCCGGCGACACCCTCGATGGCGCCCTTGCCGAACTCCTCAGGGTTCTTCGAGAGCTTGCGCTCGGTGAGGTAGGACAGGAACGTCGGGATCTCGGCACCACCGGCGGGGATGGCCCCGAACGGGAAGCCGAGGGCGGTGCCGCGAAGCCAGGGCTTCCACGAGCGACCCCAGTCCTCGCGCGAGAGCCACGGACGACCAACGGGGATCACCGTGGCCGCCTTGCGCCGCAGGTGGGCCGCGACCCACAGGGCCTCGCCGACGGCGAAGATGCCGACCGCGATGACGACGACGTCGATGTTGTCGGCGAGGAACGGACTGCCGAACGTCAACCGCTGCTGGCCGGTGACGAAGTCGGTGCCGACGAGACCGAGGGTGAGCCCGACGAGCAGGGCTGCGAAGCCGCGCACCCGGGAGGAGCCGAGGATGGCCGCCGTGCCGACGAAGGCCACGAGGATGATCGCGAGGAACTCGGGCGAGCCGAGGGTGATGGCGAAGTCGACGACCTGCGGCATGACGAGCACGATGAGCGCCGTGCCGATGGTGCCGGCGACGAACGAGCCGATGGCCGCCGTGGCCAGGGCCTGCGCGGCCCGGCCCGACTTGGCCATCTTGTTGCCCTCGAGGGCGGTGACGACCGATGCCGATTCACCGGGGGTGTTGAGCAGGATCGACGTCGTCGAGCCGCCGTACATGCCGCCGTAGAAGATGCCGGCGAACAGGATGAGCGACTGCTCGACGGGCAGGCCGTAGGTGAGTGGCAGCAGCAGCGCGACCGTCATGGCGGGGCCGATACCGGGCAGCACGCCCACGGCCGTGCCGATGAGCACGCCGAGGAGGGCGATGAGGAGGTTCATCGGGGTGATGACGTCGGCGAAGCCGCCGAGCAGGCCGTTGATGTTGTCCATCACAGGATTCCCTGCAGGATGCCGGCCGGCAGGCTCACGCCGAGACCGATCGCGAACGCGTAGAAGGTCGTCAGGCTCATGACGATCCCGACGGCCAGGCCGCGGGCGTGGTGGCGGTTGCCGAGCGCGTAGGCCGACATCGCGAACAGCAGCGCTCCGCTGATGACCCAGCCGAGCCGCTCGATGAGCAGGGCGTTGAGCACGAAGGCACCGGCGAGAAGGCCGACGGTGCGCCAGTCGGCGGGGGCGCCGAGCTCGACGTCCTCACCGCCCTCGGCCTCACCGACGCCACCACGGGCGACGTCGAGCGCGTAGAACACCGAGATGAGGACCAGCGCGGCGCCGATGATGAACGGCAGGGCCTTCGGCCCGACCGGGTCGTTGCTGCTCGTGGCTGCCCCGATGCGGGTGGCGTCGACGATGACGACCACCCCGAGGAGGGCCAGCGCCGCGCACACGCCGTACTGCGCGCGGTCGCCGACCCCCGTCGCAGGAGCGATGTCCTGGACGCTCATGCCAGGCCGAGCGTCTTCAGGATCTCGGCGACCTCGGTGTCCTGAGCCTTGAGGAAGGTCCCGAACTCCTCACCGGTGGCGAAGGCGTCGACCCAGCCGCGCTTCTCGAGCTCGGCCTTCCAGCCCGCCGAGGCGTGCATCTTCGTGAACGCGTCGATCCAGACCGCCTTGTCCTCCTCGGAGATGCCGGGAGGTGCCACGACCCCGCGCCAGTTCGTGAACTCGAGGTCGATGCCGCTCTCCTTGAGCGTGGGCACGTCCTTGAGGGCGTCGACGCGCTCGGCGCTGGTCACGGCGAGGACCCGCACGTCACCGGCCTCGACCTGGTCGAGGAACTCGCCGAACCCGCTGGCGCCGAAGGCGATCTTGCTGCCGAGCAGCGCCGGCAGCAGCTCACCGCCGCCGTCGTAGGACACGAAGCTCACGGCCTTGGGGTCGATTCCGACCGCCTGCGCGAGCTGCATCGGCAGCAGGTGGTCCGGCCCACCCGGGGAGGAGCCGCCACCGACCGCGAGGCCCTTGGGGTCCTTCTTCCACGCCTCGACCAGCTGGTTGATGTCCTGGTACGGGGAGTCCTTGGGCACGACGATCGCGCCGGCCTCCTCGATGAGCTTGGCGATCGGGGTGGTGTCGTTCAGCGAGGCCTCGGTCTTCTGCGTGTAGGCCGCGCCGACGACGCCGAGCCCCATCTGCATGGCCAGCTTGCCGTTGCCCTTCTCGTTGACGACCCGCTGGAGGCCGACGGTGCCACCGGCCCCCGGGAGGTTGAAGACCTGCACCGTGCCGGTGATGCCCTCCTTCTCCATGACCTGGGCCGCGGCGCGTGCGGTGGTGTCGTAGCCGCCGCCCGGGGAGTTCGGAACCATGTACTGCAGGCCGGTGGCGGGGGCTGCACTGCCGGCCGCTGCCGAGGACGAGTCGCCGGCACCCTGGTCCTTGGTCGCCCCGCAGCCGGAGACGGCGAGGGCGGACGCGAGGATGGCGCCGAGGGCGATGTGGTGGAGTCTCATCGTTGAGATCGCTTTCGTCTGGGAGAGTCGGACGCCATGATCGTGGGGGCGCGCAGTTGCTGCTGTCGCGCTTGTGTCGGCAGAGAAGGTTGAGTTCATAGTGGTCATGCGGAGGCGGCCTCGATCGACGCTGGCCGGGCAGCTGTTCGCCCTGCAGCTCGCGATCATCGCCGTCGTCCTCGTGGCCGTGGCCGCCGTGTCCCTCGCCCAGTCGGCGGCGACGTTCGAGCGCGTCGAGGGGCGGCGGGTGGCCGCCCTCGCCGAGCAGGTCGCGAGCAGCCCCCTCGTGCGGGCCAGCCTCGCCGAGACCGAGACCCGCACCGGCCTGGCCACCCTCGCCCAGAGCCTCGTGACGCAGACCTCGGTGTCCTCGGTGAGCTTCGCCGAGACCGACCTCGACGTCCGCGTGTCCACGGACCCCTCGCTCGAGGGGGCGCCGATGCCGCTGGGGGACCCGCGTGTGGCGTCCGGAGCGAGCTGGTCGGGCACCCTCGAGCTCGACGGGGCCGCGCACCTGGTCTCCCAGGTACCCGTCCTCGGCGAGTCGTCGGATGCCGTCGGCGCCCACCTCGGGTCGGTCATGGTCGCCGAGCGGGCGCCCTCGACGTGGGAGCGGTTGCAGGGCACGTCCTCGTACCTGCTGACCTATCTCGGGATCGCCCTCCTCGTCGGGCTCGTCGGGTCGTGGCTGCTGTCCAGGCGCATCAAGCGCCAGACCCGGGGGCTGGAGCCGGGCGAGATCGCCGGGCTCGCCGAGCACCGCGAGGCCATGCTGCGCGGCATCGCCGAGGGTGTCATCGCCCTGGACCCCCAGCACCGCATCACCCTGGTCAACGAGGTGGCCCGCCAGCTGCTCGACCTGCCCGAGCACGCCATCGGCACCTCGATCGAGGACCTGCGCATCGAGGGCCGGCTGCGCGAGGTGCTGGCAGGGGAGAACACCCGCAACACCCCCGGCCTCGACCCCGAGGACCACGTCACCGCGGCGCGCGACGAGGTGGTGATCCGGCGCGGGCGCGTGCTCGTGATGAACACCATGCGCGTGGTGAGTGGGGACCGCGTGCTCGGTACCGTCACGACGATGAGGGACCGCACCGCACTGGCCGACCTCGAGCGCGAGATCGGCTCGTTCCGCTCGACGTCGCACGTGCTGCGCGCCCAGGCCCACGAGTTCGCCAACCAGCTGCACACCATCAGCGGCCTCATCCAGATCGGGGAGATCGACGAGGTGGTGCGCTATGTCGACACCGTCACCGAGCGGCGGCACGCGCTCGACCTCACCCTGAGCAGCCTCGTGCGCGACCCGACGATCGCGGCACTGCTCATGGCCAAGGTCGCGGCGGCCAACGAGCGCCGGGTCGACCTGGTCATCAGCGAGGAGAGCGGCCTCGAGCGCCTCGAGGCGCACGACGCGGCCGACGTCGCCACGGTGCTCGGCAACCTCGTCGACAACGCCCTCGAGCACGCGCCGCGGGGCACGGCATCCCCGCCGTGGGTTCGGGTGCGGGTGCGCCAGGACCAGAGCAGCGTCGAGATCGTCGTCACCGACTCCGGGCCCGGCATCCCCGACGAGCTCGTCAGCTCGATCTTCGAGCACGGGATCACGACGAAGCGCGTCGACCCCATGGAGCACGGCGTGGGCCTGGCGCTGACCCGGCTCGTCTGCCGGCGGCGCGGGGGCGAGATCACCGTCGAGCGCGAGGACGGCGCCACGTCGTTCGTCGCCCGACTCGGGGTGTCGACCATCGCCGATACGGTTGCTGCGGAGGCATTCTCATGATCAGGGTGCTCGTCGTCGACGACGACTTCATGGTGGCCCGCATCCACGTCGGGTTCGTCGAGCGGGTGGCCGGTTTCGAGGTCGTCGGCGTCGCCCACACCGGCACCCAGGCCGCGGATGCCGTGGCTCGCCTTCGCCCAGACCTCCTCCTGCTCGACCTCTACCTCCCCGACCGGTTCGGCCTGGACCTCCTCACCGACCTGCACCGGGGCGAGCACCCCTGCGACGCCATCGTCATCACCGCCGCCAAGGAGGGGGATGCCGTGCGCGCTGCCGTGCGCCTCGGTGTCGCCGACTACCTCCTCAAGCCCTTCGGCTTCCCGGACCTCGAGGAGCGCCTCGTGCGCTACGCCGCCCAGCGGCGCCTGCTCGACGGCACCGAGGTGCACGGGCAGGAGGACGTCGACCGCGTCTTCGTGCGGGCGGCGGGCACGGCGGGGACGGCCGTCGCCCTCACCAAGGGGATGAGCACCGAGACCGCGCGGCTCGTCGAGGACGCCCTCACCGCTGCGCCGGAGACCCTGTCCGCGACCGAGGTCGCCGACCTCGTCGGCCTGTCCCGGGTCAGCGCCCGGCGCTACCTCGAGCACTTCGTCTCGGTCGGCCAAGCCCACGTGCGGCTGCGCTACGGCGCGACCGGCCGGCCGGAGCGCCGCTACCGGTGGGTGGCCTGACGTGGCCAACGCACCGGCCGCCGGACAGGCCCTCGACGTGCTCGGGCTCATCGCCCGGCGCGGCGAGCCGGTGCCCGCAGCAGCCATCGCGCGTGACCTCGGGCTGCCCCGGTCAACCGTCTACCACCTGCTCACGGTGCTCGTGGACCGCGGGTACGTGCGCCACCTGCCCGAGGCGCGTCGTTACGGGTTGGGGCTCGCGGCGTACGAGCTGGGCTCGGCCTACCAGCGGCAGGCCCCGCTGGAGCGAATGGCGCGTGCGGTGATGGACCGCCTCGTCGACCAGACCGGCCACAACGCCCACCTCGCCGTCCTCCACGGGCGCGACGTGCTCTACGTCATCGAGCAGCGGGCCACCGGCCGGCCGCTGCTCGTCACCGATGTGGGGGTCCGGCTGCCGGCGGTGCTCACGGCATCGGGGCTCGCGATGCTCGCGGCGCTGCCCGCGGCCCAGGTGCGGGCACTGTTCCCCGACCGCACGGCGCTCGTCCAGCGCGACGGGCGCGGCCCGGCATCCACGACCCGCCTGCGCGCCGAGCTGCAGGCGGTGCGCCAGCGGGGTCACGCGGTCGAGGACGGCCTCGTGACACCCGGTCTCGGGTCGGTCGCGGTTGCCGTGCTCGACCACAACGACTACCCGGTGGCGGGGGTGGCGGTGACCTACCCGCAGGCCGACGTCGACGCCGCCGCTCGCGACCGGCTCGTCGCCGCGGTCCGCCGCGCCGCGGACACCCTGAGCGCCCGGCTCGGTCGCGCGGCCCGCTGAGGGTCGCCTCCCGGGCGCCAACCACCCGATCGAGCCATGTAGGCGGTGTGACGCCCGCCATACGGTGATGGGTGGTCCCCGCGCGACGCCCGGGCCAGCCCCTTCTGGAGAGGAACCGACATGGCGACGACATGGCGACGGCGGATGCGGTACGTGGCCGTGGTGGGAGCGATCGGCTCGCTCCTGCTCGCGGGCCAGGCGATGGCGGCGCCCGGCGGCAACGGCTGGACGTCCGCCGGCGGCGACCGGCAGAACACCCGGTCGCAGGCGAGCGAGAGCAAGATCTCGCCCGCCACCGTGGGCAACCTCACCGAGCGGTGGCACCTGGTCACCGGGGGTGACGTGTCCGCGACCCCGGCGGTGGACGGCCAGCGGGTGTACGCCCCCGACTGGGCCGGGAACCTCTACGCCGTGGACCGGCGCAGTGGCTCCGTGGACTGGCAGCGGACCATCTCCTCGTACACGGGCGTGCCCAACGACAAGGCCCGGGTGACCCCGGCCGTCACGCAGGACCGCCTCGTGCTCGGCAACCAGGGACCCTTCGGCGGCGGCGGCATGGTCTTCGCGGTCGACAAGAACACCGGCGACCTGCTCTGGAAGACCCAGCTGGACGACCACCCGGCGGCGATCATCACCCAGTCGGCCACCGTCTTCGACGGCGTGGTCTACGTCGGCACCGCGTCGCAGGAGGAGCTGCTGTCGGCGGTCGTCCCCGGCTACGACTGCTGCACGTTCCGGGGAGCGGTGGCAGCCCTCGACCTCGAGACGGGCAAGCTGCTGTGGAAGACCCTGATGACCCCGGCCGATTACCCCGGCAATGCGGTCTGGGGCAGCTCGCCGGCGATCGACACCAAGCGCGGCTCGGTCTACGTCGCGACGGGCAACAACTACGACGCGCCGCCCGAGGCCCTGGTCTGCGTCGACGCCGCGACGACCACCGGGCAGAAGCAGGCGTGCCTGCCGGCGGACAACCACTTCGACTCGATCCTCTCGCTCGACATGCGCACCGGGGCCGTGAAGTGGGCCACCCGCGCCCTCGACTTCGACGCGTGGACGGTGGACTGCATCCCCTTCATCGGCGACGGCGCGAACTGCCCCGAGCCGTCCGGCCCGGACTTCGACTTCGGTCAGGCGCCCGCGCTGTACACGGTCAAGAGCGGCCCCGCCAAGGGCAGCCAGTTCGTCGGCGCCGGCCAGAAGAGCGGCCAGTACTGGGCGCTCGACCCCGACACCGGCGCGAAGAAGTGGGTCACCCAGGCCGGGCCCGGTGGGACCGCCGGAGGCCTCCAGTGGGGCTCGGCGGTCGACGGCCGGCGGGTCTACACGGCCAACGCCAACAGCAACGGCATCCCGTGGCCCGGTCCCGGAGGAGCGACCACGGGGGTCTGGAGCGCCCTCGACGCCGGAACGGGCCAGCTGATCTGGGAGACCAGGCCACCCCACGGTGGCGCCACCTCGGGCCCGGTGACCACCGCCAACGGTGTGGTCTTCGGCTGCTCCCTCGACCCCTCCGGGTGGATGTACGCCCTCGACGCCGCGACCGGCGAGGTGCTCTGGGAGTTCGAGAGCGGCGGCTCGTGCCTGTCCGGGGCCGCGATCTCCAACGGGTCGGTCTACTGGGGCACCGGGTACAGCAACTTCGGCTTCGGCACCGCGAAGAACCGGCTGTACGCGTTCGACCTCGGCTGAGGGCGACTGGGCACGACGGTGCGAACCGCTGCCGAGAAGGCGTCGAGCGTGGCGGCCGTGCGCGAGCACGTCTGGCCGCTCGTCGAGGCCGGTGAGGGACGGCCCACCGAGCCCCGCGTCAGCCGATGAGCGGGCCCTTGAACGACGGGTTGCCGCTGCCGTCATAGTCCTTCTTCTCCCGGCCACACCGTGAGCACAGGTCGAATCCGCCTCCCTTGCCGCTCTTCTCGCGGTTCACGTGGTGCACCCACTGGCGCAGACCCGCCAAGCACCGGACGTCGCGCATGTCATACCTCCCAGGTCATCGAGGGTGCTCCCATGGTCCGCGGCCGGCGGGTGGGAGGCAATGGCCTGATGGAGCCATCGCCCTCTCCAGCGGAGCCGGCGTCGGGCGCGCCACGGCATAGGTTGAAGGCATGAAGGCGATCACGATCCCCGAGTTCGGCGGCCCCGAGGCCCTGGTGCTCAGCGAGGTGCCCGACCCCGAGCCCGCCACCGGCGAGGTCCTGGTGCGGGTCGCCGCCGCCGGGGTCAACCGTGCCGACGTGCTGCAACGGCAGGGCCACTACCCCCCGCCGCCCGGCGAATCCGACGTGCCCGGGCTCGAGGTCAGCGGCACGATCGAGGCCCTGGGCGACGGGGTCGAGGGCTGGTCGGTCGGCGACGAGGTCTGTGCGCTGCTCTCGGGCGGGGGGTACGCCGAGCTGGTGCGCGTGCCCGCTGGTCAGCTGTTGCCGGTGCCGACCGGGGTCTCGCTCATCGAGGCGGCGGCGCTTCCCGAGGTCACGTGCACCGTGTGGTCCAACGTGTTCCTCACCGCCAACCTCCAGCCCGGCGAGACCCTGCTCGTGCACGGTGGCTCCTCGGGAATCGGGACGATGGCCATCCAGCTCGGTCGGGCGATCGGCGCCGTCGTGGCCGTGACGGCCGGGTCACCGGAGAAGCTGGCGGCCTGCGCCGACCTCGGCGCCGAGGTGCTCGTCAACTACCGCGAGGAGGACTTCGTCGACCGGGTGATGGCCGCGACGGACGGAGCGGGCGCCGACGTCGTCCTCGACAACATGGGGGCCAAGTACCTGGCCCGCAACGTCTCGGTGCTCGCCACGGGTGGCCGGCTCGTGGTCATCGGGATGCAGGGCGGCACTCGCGCAGAACTCGACCTCGGCGTGCTGCTGCGCAAGCGGGCCGCGGTCATCGCGACCTCGCTGCGGGCCAGGCCCCTCGGCGAGAAGGCCACGATCGTCGCGGCCGTGCGCGAGCACGTGTGGCCGCTCATCGAGGCAGGTGAGGTGCGCCCGGTGGTGATGTCGCGGCATCCACTCGCTGATGCCGCGGCCGCGCACCGCGAGCTCGAGGCGAGCGCCCACATCGGCAAGATCCTGCT
>JAGNQK010000046.1:11154-16223 GCA_017989115.1 Dermatophilaceae bacterium
GGTAGACATCAGGGCATGAGCACCGTCGCCCTGGTCCTGACGGGCCTCGTGGCCCTGATCCACGTCTACATCGTGCTGCTCGAGATGCTCTGGTGGGACACCCCCCGCGGCCGTGCTGCCTTCGGCACGAGCCGCGAGCTCGCCTCTCAGACGAAGGTGCTCGCCGCCAACCAGGGCCTGTACAACGGGTTCCTCGTCGCGGGCCTGCTGCTGGCGATGGTGGGGCCGAGCGAGCACCGGTTCGCGTTCGCGGTGTTCAGCCTGGGCTGTGTGATCGTCGCCGGCCTGTACGGGGCCGCGACGGCCAGCCGCAAGATCCTGTTCGTGCAGACGGTGCCCGCAGCCCTGGCCCTTGCGGCGCAGTTCCTCGCCCGCTGACCACCACACCCCCGCACTGATTGCACTCCAGCCACCTCCCCCACTGCTCGACTTCGGGATGGGGCCGGCGTGTTGACGGGGGCGTGAATACTCGGTATACATGTCCCACGGCGGGGTGCATACCGAGTATTCCGCGGCAGGGAGGGGGCGGCGATGTCCGTCAGATCTGGGCTCATGGCCTTGTTGTCCGAGGGGGAGAAGTACGGCGCTCAACTGCGCACCGAGTTCGAGGCACGCACCGGCGGCACCTGGCCGCTCAACGTCGGACAGGTCTACACCACGCTCGACCGACTCGTGCGCGATGGCCTCGTGGCACAGGCGAGTGAGCCGGATGCCGAGGGGCGCATCGCGTACCGACTCACCTCCACAGGCCGGCAGGTTCTCGACGCCTGGTGGACCACCCCGGTCGACCGCACCAACACTCCTCGCGACGAGCTGACGATCAAGCTCGCCCTCGCCGTGACCGCCCCCGGGGTCGACGTGCCCCGGGTTGTCCAGGCCCAGCGCACGGCCACGCTGCAGCACCTGCGAGACCTCACCCGCCTCAAGCGAGAGGCCCTCGGCAGTACGGAGGGGGCTGCCGAGGGCCCGAGGGCCGTGGAGGATCCCATCGCTTGGCTCCTCGTGCTGGAGAACCTGATCTTCGCGGCCGAGGGCGAGGCCCGATGGCTCGACCACGTCGAGACGGTCATCGCCCGACGGCGCCCTCGGCCTGAGTACGCCGATCCGCACAGGACGCCGGACCACCAGCACCCGGCCCACCCGCGCGGTGCCGACCCGGCATCCGACACCACGGCATCCGGCCCCACCCATCACCACGCCAGCGCGACTCACCACACGCACACCGGGGGAAACCAGTCATGAGCACACCACACGTCGTCCTCACGGACGTCACGCGCATCCACGGCGACCGGAACATGGCGGTCGTCGCGCTCGCCGGGGTCAGCCTCGACATCCACCTCGGCGAACTCGTCGCCGTCATGGGGCCGAGCGGTTCGGGCAAGTCGACCTTGCTCAACGTCGCGGGCGGCCTCGACCGACCGACGAGCGGGACCGTCACCATCGCCGGCGACCGGCTGACCGACCTCGCGCCGCGCGACCTCGCCAAGCTGCGGCGTCGGCGCATGGGCTTCATCTTCCAGGACTACAACCTCATCCCGAGCCTGACCGCGGCGGAGAACGTCGCCCTGCCGCTCGAGCTCGACGGCACCCGCGCCGGCCAAGCCAGGCGGCAGGCCCGCCGGACCCTCGACCTGATGAACCTGATGGAGCTCTCCGACCGCTTCCCCGACCAGATGTCCGGTGGGCAGCAACAGCGCGTCGCAATCGCACGGGCACTGGTCGGCAGCCGCCGCTTCGTGCTCGCCGACGAACCGACCGGAGCCCTCGACAGCCACACCGGCGAGGAGGTGCTGCGGGTGCTGCGCGAGCGGTGCGACGAGGGCGTGGCCGGCCTGCTCGTCACCCACGAGGCGCGGCACGCCGCCTGGGCCGATCGGGTCGTGTTCCTGCGGGACGGGGTCATCGTCGACAGCACCGGCCATCGCGAGACCCCGGAGGACCTGCTCGTCGCGGGCGAGGCAGCGCGATGACCACGCTGGCCCGCCCGGGGGGCGCTCCGAGCAGCGGCGCGGACGAGCACCCCGATGCGCCTCGCCACGGCGCCGAGGCACCTGCCGAGATCAGCCGGTTCGCCGCCTGGCGGGCAAGCTGGGCGGTTGCCCTGCGTATGGCCCGGCGCGACGTGCGCCGCCACAAGGGCCGTAGCGCCCTGATCATCGTCATGGTCACCGTGCCAACGGCCCTGCTGAGCCTGGTGCTGACTCTCGCCCTGACGTCCGACATCCGCGGCGCCGAGACCATCCCGATGCTCATGGGCAACGGGCAGGCGCTCATCGAAGGCCCGGACTCCAGCCGTGTCCTCCAGGGCCCAGATCCCGCCAGGGGGTTCGGCGGGTCCGAGGGTGCGGCGCGACCCATCCCCGGGTACGACCCGGAGAGATCCGGCGAGGAGAACTCCGAGGCCATCGCGGCACTCATCGGGGGAGCACCAGTCTCTGCCGTGCGGCACTTCGACGCCCGGCTGACCGTCGACGAGCGCCGTGTCCGCGTGAGCGCACTCGCGCTGGACGGTCGTGTCGGGCTCGGCGACAAGCTCGAGCTGGTCTCCGGGCGCTGGCCGGCGGGAGCCGACGAGGCACTCGTCACGGCATCCGGAGTCGACAGCGGCCTGCCCTCCACCGGGCAGCAGACGCTCTCCATCGCGGGGTCTGACCGCACGCTCGCGATCGTCGGCGTGGCCCGGGCAGCGAGCCTGTACGACACCGTGGGGCTCGTGACGGCTGTCGAGCCACCTGATCTGGAACAGTCCTACGGCGGGTGGATCGTGCGCGGCACGGACCCGGTGACCTGGGCGGATGTGCGCACCCTCAACGAATACGGCCTGCGCGTCTCGTCCGCATCCGTCCTTCGCGATCCGCCGGCGATCAGTGAGTTGCCAGCAGAGGTGCAGGAGTCGGCCTCCGGCGAGGACAGCCAGATGCGACTCATCGCCGGGATGGGTGGCGCGATGCTGCTCATCATCACCACCCTGCTCGTCGGGCCGGCATTCGCCGTCAGTGCCGCGCGCCAGCGCCGCACGTTGGCGCTCGCGGCGAGCAACGGCGCGACCACCGCAGTGCTGCGCCGAACCGTGCTGGCCTCTGCGCTCGTGCTCGGGGCCACGTCCGCCCTCGCCGGAACGGCTCTCGGGGTGGCCCTGACCCCGCTGCTCATCCGCGGCCTGAACCGCTGGGCCGACTACGGCGTCGACGCGCCGCTGGACATTCGATGGGTGCTGCTCGGTGGCATCGCCCTCTGCGCGGTTGTTAGCACCCTCATCGCGGCCCTCTTGCCCGCACGGCGACTCGGGCGCCTCGACATCGTCGGCGTCATGCGAGGTCAGGCGGTCTCGCCTCCCCCGAGCAAGGTGGTGCTCGCCGTCGGTGCCGTCCTGAGCGCCCTGGGCGCCCTGGTCATCCTCGGGTCCACGGGCGTCGCGGGCCTGCCGAGCGTGACCCAGCTGCTCGGCATCCAGACCGGGGACGACTTCGCCGTCACCGTCGGTGCCATCGTGCTCATCGTCGGGTCACTCTTCCTCGTACCGGTCGCGTTGGCAGGGATCGGTCGGCTCGGCGCGCACCTCCCGACGACGCTGCGGATAGCGGCCCGGGACCTCGCGCGCCATCGTTCGCGCAGCGCACCCTCGGTCGCGGCGGTCCTGGCGGCGGTCGCCGGACTGAGCTTTGGGCTTACTGGGCTCGCGAGCGACACCGAGGAAAGTCGGCGCACGTACATCCCGGTCACCCTTCCCGGCGAAGTGGTGGTGCGAGCATGGGCCGAACCGATCACCGCCGACGCCATTCGCGCCGCGGCACCGGGCCTGATCGTCACCGAGAACGTCGCAGCCGGCGCTGTGGACCCGATGAACGGTTTAGACGCCGTCCCGACCGAGCCCTACCGGCTCGAGTTCGTCTCCATCGTCCCGCCCGGGTGCACCGCAGCCCGCACCATCTCGGACCCCGAGTGGGACGCTGCCGAGAATGCGCGATACCTGGCTGCTGAGGAGGCTGGCACCACCGATTCCTTCGTGTTCGGCACTGCGCCCTGCTCGACTGGCGGAACAACATACGGCGGCACGGGCTCCACCTTGCTGCTCCCTGCCGAGGAGATCGTGCGACGCCTCGGCCTCGACGCCGCTCAGGCGGACGCCGTGCGCGCCGGAGCCGTCATCACCCGCGCCCTGTCACCCGCCACCGCGTCCGGCGACCAGGTGAGGGTGGCGCGGGGCACCTTCGTCATCGACCCCAACGCCA
The DNA here is from genome assembly GCA_017989115.1 of Dermatophilaceae bacterium. Taxonomy (GTDB): domain Bacteria; phylum Actinomycetota; class Actinomycetes; order Actinomycetales; family Dermatophilaceae; genus Fodinibacter. The sequence goes on from JAGNQK010000046.1 coordinate 15,387, forward strand.
CCGGGCCCACCGACCCACAGGTCGAGGTGCTCCAGGAGGCCAGCCTTCCCGCAATCCAACTGGCCGAGTCAGCGCAGACCGAGGGCAAGATGCTCGGTGCCAGCCTCATGCTGGCATCGGACTCCGTCGTGACCACCGGGTGGCCCTCTCGGCCCGAGAGCTTCACGGTGCGGGACGCGGCAGGTGCGCCCGTCACCCAGGAAGCGGTGGAGCGGTTGAGGGCGGCACTCGGCGACGGGTTCGAGGTCTCCGTGGAACGGGGGTTCACCCGCGACGACCGCATCGTGGTCGCTGCCCTGCTGGGGGTCTTCGCCCTGCTCATTCTCGTCATCACGCTCACCTCGACAGCTCTCACCGTCGCCGAGCAGCAAAGTGACCAGGCGACCTTGGCAGCGCTCGGGGCCACTCGGGGCACCCGGCGACTCATGGCCGGGGCCGCCGCTTTCCTGCTCGCCGCGGTCGGGTGCGTGCTCGGGGTCGCGGTCGGCCTCGTCCCGGGCATTGCGATCTCACGAGCGCTCACCAGCGCCGGGTGGGATCCCGTCAACGGTGTGCCCGAAGGACAGGAGACGATCCTCGTCATCCCGTGGCTCTCTCTGCTCCTCGTGGGCGTGCTGGTACCGATGGTGGCGGGCGCGATCGCGTGGGCCGGCATCCGCAAGGCCCCGCAGATCACCCGCCGTTCCACCTGACCCCCTCCTCCGCGACTTATTGCGCTCCAGCCACCTGCGAAGCGGCCGACCGCGCGCGGCAGACCCGAACCCCCGTCGGAACTTTCTCGCCCGATGCCACCAGCTTCACCATGACACCACTTCATTAGTGGTGCGAACCTGAAGT
>JAGNQK010000196.1 GCA_017989115.1 Dermatophilaceae bacterium
CGTGGCCCGCGGGGGAGACCACCCCGGCCAACCTCGGCGGGCTCTGCCGGCGGCACCACCGCCTCAAGCAACGCGGCCGGTGGCGCTACACCCTCACCCCGGACGGCACCGTCGAATGGGTCTCACCGTCGGGCAAGAAACGCATCACCCACGCCGACCACACCATCTGGCCACCACCGCAGCCGAAACCCCGAAACCAGGACCGGGGACCGGCCAACCACCGCGAACTCCTCCTGCAACCCCTCGGTGACAGCGCGCCCCCGGTCAGCGCACCACCCATCGACTGGGGCGAACCACCGTTCTAGCAATCAGCGCTCGGCGATGAGTGCTGAAGCGCGCGGGGCCTGACCCCTCCAGGCTCAAGCCCCGCGCGCAGCTTGGAGGGTCAGCGGCGCTTCCAGTCGCTGCACCCGCTGCTGGTGAAGAACTTGTCCGACTTCTTGATCGTCACCACGGCCTGCCCCGTGGTGTTGTCGTTGTCGATGATCGAGCCGAGGTCGTCAGAGCCCGTCGATCGCTCCCAGTAGCAGTTGATGCCGGAGGTGGGAGCCGAGACGTAGGTGCCCGGCTGCACGTCGACGCCGACCTCGTAGGTGCCGTCCCCGCTCATCGCCGTCTGCGCCTCGGGTGCCGGAGCGGTCTCGGTGACCTTGACCGTCGGCGTCGCGGTCACCGTCACCGCCGGTTCCGAGGTGGACTCCCCGGCGACAGTGGTTGTCACCGTCGGGCCTGCAACGGCTGAGCCCGCCGAGTCCCCGCCGCCGGATGCGCCGATGCCGAGGGCGATGAGCGCGGTGGCCGGGTACGCGATGAGGTGCTTCTTCTGCATGGGGTTCCTCCTGGTTGAGTGCGAGGACACCACCGTGCAGCGAGATCGAGTCAGTCAAGTCAAATGACAGTGATAATCAGGGTTATCACCAAAATGGTATCGATGGACTCTCACGCGACGTAGGTTGCACCCATGACATCCACCGCCCGGGGGACCCTGGTCTCCCTCGCTGACATCGCGAGGCTTGCCCGCGTTCAGCGCCCGGTGGTGTCGATGTGGCGTAAGCGCCCAACCGCACGTGGAGTGATCATCCCGTTCCCGCAGCCGAAAGCCACCCGTGACGCGCACGATGTCTTCGACCTCGCTGAGGTCCTCGACTGGCTCGAGCAGACCGGCCGGGGGAAGAACGTCGAGGCGAGGGTCGAAGCGCCGCTTGTCCTGAGCCACGTCACCAGCGATGGCGATCGCGGGGAGGCGGCAGCTCTGGAGGCTGTGGTCGTGCTGGGTGCCATGTCGGGTCGGCTGCTCAGCGACATGGCGGCGCACGACATCCTCGACCTGGCCGACGAGCTGGACCCCGATGACGACTTCGCCTTCACCGAGGTCGATGCCGTATCGGACGAGTTGCCGCGCCTCGCAGCCCGCGCCGCTGCCCTGTCCGAGGCTGCTTTCGGCCCTGCAGGCGCCCTTGCAGCCTTGGCTCCTCGCGACGCCGCGCTCGACACCCAGGCGGTTCACGTGGTGGCGGACGTCATGGCATCGATTCTGAACGGTGAGGCGATGCAGGCGGTCACCCTGAGGGGGCCGTCCTCTTCGGCTCAGATCGCAGGCGACGTCCTGGACCGACTGCCCGAGGGGACGCCGTACGACGTCCTCATCCCCGACTCCCAGGACCGCGAAGCGACACGACGCGTCCGTCGCGCGGTCGTGGCGCGAGGCTTGTCCGTGAGCAGGACCACCAGCCGGCCCGTGGTCGCAATGGCCGATGTTGGCTCGGCCACCACGACGTCGACCGCAGCGGTCCTGTCGGCTGCCGAGGAGGTGCAGCTCGATCTCCGACCTGACGACGCCGCCGTCGCCATCGGGCCGGCATCGGCGCTCGTGGATGCGCAGGGTGATCCGCGGCTGGATCTGGTGCGCAGCGACGTCCTGCGTTCGGGTCGGCTGCGCTGCATCGTGCGGCTTCCGAAGGGGCTCGTGCCAGCCTCCCCTCGGGCAGCGCTGGCGCTGTGGGTCTTCGGCCCGGATCGTGGCCTGCCTCCGATCGCTGATCGGTGGGTTGCCACGTTCGACCTCAGCGACCGAGCGCTCTCACCCGACGTCACGGCTGCCCTGGTGTCCGACATCGCGGCCACCCTGGCCGAACCTCGGCTGGGTGCCGTCCACGCTTTCGCCCTCGGACGACTCGAGCGGGTGCCAGACGTGCTCGCCCGCCGAGGGGCGCTGGTCTCCCGCGGCGTGACTCCGCATCGCCTGTCGGTTCCTGGCACCGAGAGCGTCGTGGAGGCCCGCCGCCTTGCGGAGTCGCTCGCCCCTTCCACCTCGGATGCCGTGCTGGCGCCGTCGGCGATCCTCACCCGCCGTCCCGCGGCGCCCTTGCTCACTCTGGACGATCTCATCATCACCGGCGCTCTGGCCGTCATCCCGGGGACACGCGTGGACCCTGCTGAACTGACCGCCGGGAGTGTCCGGGTGCTCCGAGTCGACGATCTCGCGGCCATGCCCGGTGAGGCGGCAACCAGCGCCCTCGGTGTCGACCCGTTCGACCTCGAGGTCGCAGCGCCGCGGGCGCGGCGCACCGAGCCGGGGGACGTCATCTTCTGCATCGCCCCTCGGCCCCTGGCCGCGGTGGATCGCGAGGGTCGGGCCGTGGTGTGCGCGCCCGCACGCATCCTGCGACCCACCCCGGGAAGCGGCATCAGCCCGCAGGCCCTGGCCGCCGCGATCAACGCCCAGCAGGCGACGGCTCGGGAGTGGCGCTCATGGCGCGTGGTCCGTCTCGACGCCAGCGAGGCGGCATCCCTGTCCGGGGCGCTGCGCGCCGTCGAGGACGAGCGCACCCGCCTGCGCCATCGGCTCGCCACCCTCGACCAGCTGACCCACCACCTCACGACCGGTGCCGCCACGGTGGCGCCTGACCCGGCCTCAGACCAGCACCCGACGGAAGGACACTGACCCATGCCCCCGAGGACCAAGCGCACCGAGCCCACGGCCCCCTCCACGATGAAGGAGCTCAAGGACACGCTGTGGAAGGCGGCCGACAAGCTGCGCGGCTCGATGGACGCCTCGCAGTACAAGGACGTCATCCTCGGGCTGGTGTTCCTCAAGTACGTCTCCGACGCCTACGTCGAGAGGCGCGCCGCGGTCGAGGCCGACCTGCGCGAGCAGGGCATGGACGACGACCAGGTCGCGATGCTCATCGACGACCCGGAGGAGTACCAGGGCTCCGGTGTCTTCGTCGTACCCGCCAAGGCGCGCTGGGAGTTCCTCGCCGAGCGGGCCAAGGGCCAGCAGGCGTCGATGAACGAGCACGCCAAGACCATCGGCCAGCTCATCGATGAGGCCATGGATGCCGTGATGATCGCCAACCCGGCGCTGTCCGGCACCCTGCCCCGCATCTTCAACCGCGACAACGTCGACCAGAAGCGGCTCGGCGAGCTGCTCGACCTGTTCAACAACGCCCGCTTCAGCCGCCTGGGCGAGGGCCGCGCCCGTGACCTGCTCGGCGAGGTCTACGAGTACTTCCTCGAGAAGTTCGCCCGGGCCGAGGGCAAGCGCGGCGGCGAGTTCTACACGCCCGCCAGTGTCGTCAAGGTGCTCGTGGAGGTGCTCCAGCCCGACCATGGCCGGGTGTACGACCCCTGCTGCGGCTCGGGCGGCATGTTCGTGCAGGCCGAGAAGTTCATCTACGACCACAACGGCGACCCGCAGGACATCAAGGTCTATGGACAGGAGCTCAACGAGCGCACCTGGCGGATGGCGAAGATGAACCTCGCGATCCACGGCATCGAGAACTCGGGCATCCACACGCGCTGGGGCGACACGTTCGTGCTCGACTACCACGCCGACAAGCAGATGGACTTCGTCCTCGCGAACCCGCCGTTCAACATCAAGGACTGGAACCGCATCGAAAAGGACCCCCGGTGGCGCTACGGTGTGCCGCCCGCTGGCAACGCGAACTACGCGTGGATCCAGCACATTCTGTCCAAGCTCACCGACGATGGTCGCGCCGGTGTCGTCATGGCCAACGGGTCGATGTCGAGCAACAGCGGGGGAGAGGGTGACATCCGCGCCCGGATCGTCGAGGCCGACCTCGTGTCGTGTATGGTTGCCCTGCCGACTCAGTTGTTCCGCAGCACGGGCATCCCGGTGTGCCTGTGGTTCTTCGCCAAGGACAAGTCCGCAGGCAAGCAGGGCTCGGTCGACCGGACCGGCCAGGTGCTCTTCATCGACGCCCGAGAGCTCGGCTTCATGGTCGACCGAGCGGAGCGGTCGCTGGCGGCCGAGGACATCGCGCGGATCGCGGAGACCTTCCACGCGTGGCGCGGTTCCAGT
>JAGNQK010000197.1 GCA_017989115.1 Dermatophilaceae bacterium
GCCCACGGCGCCGAGGTACTCGTCAGGGGCGGTCGTCGGGGCGTCGTTGACGTCGGCGACGGTGATCGTGAAGGCCTCGTCGAGGGACAGGCCGGGCGACGCCGAGTCGGTGGCGCGCACGCAGACCATGATCGTCGGGGTCACCTCGTGGTTCAGCGAGGCGGCCGTCTCCAGGGTGCTGCCGTCCACGGCGAAGGACGCACTGCCCGGATAGGTGCTGCCACACCCGTTGGTGACCAGGGCGAAGGTGAGTGTCTGCCCGGCATCCGGGTCGCTCCCGCCGAGGGTGCCGACGGCCGTGCCTGCGGGCTCGTTCTCGTCGACGCTGCTGTGCGTGAGGGTGACGTCGGTGGGTGCCTCGTTGACGTCGGTCACCGTGATGGTGAACGCCGCCTCGACCCAGTCCCCGGCGGCATCCGTGCTGCGCACCCGCACCGACCGGCTGCCGCCCTCAGCATCGAGCACGGCCGCTGTCTGCAGCGACGTGCCGACGACGGCGAAGAGGGCGTTGTCGGTCGACCCGGCGCCCGGCACGAGGGTGTACGTGAAGGTGTCGCCCGCGTCGGCGTCGGTCGTCGAGAGGGCACCGACCGTGGTGCCGCTCGGCGAGTTCTCCGCCACCGCCCGCGGGGTCAGGTCAACAGCCGTCGGCGCGTTGTTCGTCGCCGTCGTGAACGTGACGGTGGTGTCGCCGTCGACGACGTTCGGCGGGTCGACGGTGTCGACGTCGGCGACCTCGGCACCGACGACCGTGAAGGTGCACGTCACCCCTGTGGGGAGGGGTCCGCCAGGGGTGACGGCGAACGTGGTGGCGGGGCCGGCATCCGCGGTCACCGCGACGGGGGTGCCGCCGCAGGTGAGGGTGAAGGCGTCGGAGGTCGCGGTGACCGGCTCGCTGAAGGTCACCGAGAGCCCGGCGGAGGTGCCCACGCCGGTGGCGCCGTCGGCCGGGGTCGTCGACACGACGGTCGGGGCCTCGTCAGCGGTGGTGAAACCGACCGTGGCGGTGCCCGCCATCGCGTCCGGCGGATCGCCGCCGTCGACGTCGGAGACCGCGCTCCCGGTGACGGTCAGCAGACACCCTGCGGATGCCGGCAGGGCAGCCGCCGGGTTGACCGTGATCGTCGACGTGCCGCTGTCCTCCACCGTGAAGCCGACCGGGGATGCCGCACACACCAGGTCCAGCGCGGCGGCCGGGACCGCCACCGGCTCGCTGAACGTGAGCACGACGTCGCTGCCCACCGCGACGTCGGTGGCCCCGTCGGCCGGCGTGGACGAGACGAGCGTCGGGGCGGCGTCGGTGGTGAACGTGACCACGGGGTTGGTCGCCATGACGTCCGGGGGGTCGATGGCGTCGACGTCGCTCACCGAGCCGCCCAGGACGGTCACGCTGCACGAGGTTCCCTCTTGGAGCGGGGTCATCGGCGTCAGGGTCAGCACGGCGCCGGGGGCGCCCGAGAGGGCGAACGCCACCGGCGTCACTCCGCACGTGAACGCAAAGGCACCGGCCGGCGCCGTGACGGCCTCCGAAAACGTCAGCTGGACGACGGCGGTGGTGGCCACGCTGGTGGAACCGGTCGCGGGAAGTGACGAGGACAGCGTGGGCGCCGCGTCGTTCGGAGTCGCCTGCAGCGGGGTCTCACCGGCCAGGCACAGCGACGGGTCGGTGACGAAGCGCAGGACACCGCTTCCGGCGGCAGCGCAGAAGTAGACGGTGCCGGACGTGGGAGGCAGGGTGAGCGCGGTGGCGGGCGGACGGCATCCGCTGAAGCTCGTGACGTAGCGCGTGGAGCCCGAGGGCTGGATGCACACCCGGGTCGGCCCCGGCTTGACGGTGACCCTGGTGTCCTTCTTCGAGCACGACGACAGGCTCTGCACCCAGCGCATCTGCCCGTTGCTCTTCAGGGCGCAGGCGAAGGTGAGCTCCGTCGGCGCGGGCACGAGCGAGTCGGGAGCAGCCTGTGCCGGGAGGACCGGCAGCGTGGACCCGACCACGAGGGCGACGATGGCCAGCACACGAGTGACGAACGAGCGCATCCGGGCTCCTCGAGCCGCATGCCGCCCGGCCGGGGGCTGCCTGCTCAGCCGATGCCATCCCGGGTGGCCGTCCCGGCCTCGCCGAACGTAGCACCGGGCGCAGGGCCACCGACATAGTCAATCCGGGCCATCCCTGCGGCGGAACTTCCTCGCCCGATGCCAGAAGGTTCACCATCGCCCCACAAAGGATGTGGGGTCGAGGTGAACCTTCCGGGGTGAAGCCGAGGGGTCAGTACTGCGGGGGCGGGGTGTCCTGCACCGAACCCGCACGCGGCGGGGCCGAGGCGATGCCGAGCCCGGACCGCAGCGCATGGCTGCCCTTGCCGACGTGGGCCGAGTACTTCGGGTGAAGCTTGCTGCGCACGGTGACCTCGAACCGGTCCAGCGCCGCGTTGACCTGAGCGGGGTTCTTCTGGGCGTACTCGCGGGCCTGTTGGGCCACGGTGATGAGCGCCGCCAGCTTGATGGCACGACGTGCCATGGGTGTCCTCCTGGGTGGATCGGGGTCACAGGGTCTGTGGGGTCAACCCATGATCACCCGCGCAGGTTCCCGAGACGCCCGCGGAGTCAGGAGGATTTCGCGGGGTGGGGGGGTCAGTCAGTAGGTGACGTGCAGGCGGCGGGCCGCCTCGGCGATGGACCCGGACAGCGACGGGTAGACCGTGAAGGTCGAGGCCACCTGGTCCACGTTGAGCCGGTGCTGCACGGCCAGGGTCACCGGGAAGATCAGCTCCGAGGCGCGCGGGGCGACAACGACACCGCCGAGGACCAGCCCCGAACCCCGGTGGGCGAAGAGCTTGACGAACCCGTCGGTGATGCCGAGCATCTTCGCGCGCGGGTTGCGCGCGAGCGGCAGCGTGATGACGTCGGCGCGCACCCGGCCGCTCTCGACGTCGGCGTGCGACACCCCGACGGTCGCGATCTCGGGGTCGGTGAAGATGTTGGCGCTGACGTAGTGCAACGGCAGCGGCGCCACGGCGTCACCGAGGGCGTGCGCCATCGCGGTGCGCCCCTGCGCCGCGGCGACCGACGCCAGCGGCAGCACCCCCGTGCAGTCACCGGCCGCGTAGACGCCGCGCACCGAGGTCCGCGACACCTTGTCGACGACGACGTGCCCCGACGGGGTCAGCTCGACCCCGACCTCCTCGAGCCCGATCCCCCGCGTCAGCGGTGTCGACCCCACCGCGAGCAGCGCGTGCGACCCCTCGACGACGCGGCCGTCCTCCAGCGTCACCCGCACTCCGGCATCCGTGCGGTCCACCGCGGCCATCCGCGAGCGCGACAGCACCTCCATGCCCCGGCGGCGGAAGACGTCCTCGATGACCGTGGCGGCATCCGGGTCCTCGCCGGGCAGCACCCGCTCGCGTGAGGACACGAGCACGACCTGCGACCCCAGACCGAGGTAGGCCTGGGCCAGCTCGGCACCCGTGACGCCGGACCCGACGACGACGAGCCGCTCGGGCAGCGCGTCGAGGTCGTAGATCTGCTGCCAGGTGAGGATGCGCTCGCCGTCGGGGCGCGCGGTGTCCATGACGCGCGGGGTGGCTCCCGTGGCGACGAGCACGACGTCGGCAGCGAGGTCCTCAGTGCCCTCCGGGCCCTCGACCCGAACCGACGTGGGCGAGGTGAGGGATGCCGTGCCCGCGACGTGGCGCACCCCGACCTCGGCCAGGCGCGTCGAGATGTCGGCACTCTGGGCGGCGGCCAGCGCACGCACCCGACGGTTGACCTCGAAGAGGTCCGCGACGGCATCCGAGACCTCGTCGCCCTCGGCGTCCTCGAGGTTGACGCCCAGCCCGTGGGCGGTCTCGAAGTCGCTCATGTAGTCGGCCGTGGAGATGAGCGCCTTGCTCGGCACGCAGTCGGTGAGCACGGCGGCCCCGCCGATGCCGTCGCGCTCGACGATCGTGACGTCGGCTCCGAGCTGGGCCGCGACCAGGGCAGCTTCGTACCCGCCGGGACCTCCACCGAGGATGACGACTCTGCTCGACCGTGCGTTCACGGCACCCATCCAACCACTGCGCGGGGACTGCGCCCGCAGTGAACAGGCGATGACGAGCACACCACGAGTCACCCCGCTCAGGTCACGTTTTGGTCTCGCACGGCCCAATCGTGGGAAAGGTCCGGTTTCATACCAACAACGGGGCCACTCAGGTTTGCTGTTGCCCTCCCCGCGGGAGTCCCCCCCGTGTCACTCACCAGGAGGTCAACGATGACTCACCCCTTCACCCGACGTGCCGGAGCGATGGCCGTCGTCGG
>JAGNQK010000198.1:0-2464 GCA_017989115.1 Dermatophilaceae bacterium
ACGTCCCAGGCGAGCACCCGGCGCACCGTTCCCTGGAACCCCGCTCGCTCGGACCGGGACTCGAGGAACACCACGGCGGACGGGCCCCATCCGAGGGCTCGGTAGCACTGGGCCGGGACGAGTGGGCCCTCTGTCGCGGCCAGCACCCGCGGGATCGGGGGCAGGTCCCCCTGGGCGGCCATCAGCCCCTGCGATCGCTGGACCGCACGCTGGTAGGTCTCCGGAAGCCACGCGCCCGTGCTGACCCAGCCCTCGGTGTTGGAGACCGACGTGCCGTGCGGCACGAGCGGTGGGCCGCGCAGGTCCTTGGTGCCGGTCAGCTCCCCCTCACCGGAGAAGGTGCGCAGCACGGTGGCGCCGCCGGAGTCCACCAGGTCTGACCAGTCGGGGCTCACGGCGTTCTCGGCACGCCGGACGCCGTAGTTCTCGGGGTCGATGAGCCATCCGGCATCGCGCCCACGGGCCACGACGGTGCGCCCGTCACGCGCCCAGCCGGCCGCGGCGATGGTCGGGTCGGGCACCGGCACCTCGATGACGGAGCCGTCCCGGGCATCGAGGATGACGACCGCGGCCGGTCGGTGGAACACCACCCGGTGTCGGTCGTCGGCGATCGAGCGTGGGCCGAGCGGTCCTGAGCGCAGGGACGACAACGGCATCTGCACCGACGGCACGAGAACGTACGGTGTCGACGCGTTGGGGGCGTAGAGCACCGGCGACGAGCGATCGCCCGAGGTCGCCACCATGAACACACCCCGAACGGCGTTGGCGACCCCGGTCAGGCCCTGCTCGCCCAGAACCGCTCGCGCCTCCACGGGACCGGCGTCCAAGGTCTCGGGGAGCGCGAGCTCTTCGCGCAGGGGGTACACCGGCAGGTTGGCCTCTGAGCGAGGGTCCGGCGCGAGGTAGACCCTGACGCCCTGGACCTGGAGCAGCGGCAGCCGACCGTCGGCGACCGCCGCGGACGACGAAGACGTGGGCACCGGGCGCGGCCTCGGTGGTGCATCGGGCTCGCGCAGCGCCACGGCGGCCACCGCGCCGCCGGCGAGGACAAAGCCTGCGGCGAGCAGGCTGCGCCGCACCACCGAGCGCCGCTGCCGCCCGGCCTGCGCCCAGGCGTCACCGACGAGGTCGGTCTCGGGCAGGTCGTCGCTGGCCAGCTCGAGGTTCTCGCGGGCGTCATCCGGCGTCCACCCGAGCAGCGCGAGGACGGCCTCGTCGTCGCGGCGCACCACCCGCAGCGGCCGACCGAGCAGGGGGGCAGCAGCGTCCTCACCGTGGTCCTCGAGGTGGCAGGCAACGATGACGGCCCGTTGGGCCGGGGTGAGCGAGTCCAGTGCCGCCATGACCTCGGCGCGACGGCGTTCGTCGTCGGCTGCGTCCTCGTCCTCGTCGAGGCCACCGTCCTGCCACCGGATGCCGTGCTCACCGGCCCGCGGGGACGGCAGGTCCCGACGCCGCCACGACGCGACGGCGTCGCGGTACACCAGGTGGCGCACCACGGCATCCGGTCGTTCCTCCTCGACCCGGCCCCACTGCCGCGCGAGCGTCACGAAGACGTGGCGCAGCACCCCCTGCGCGATCCCGACGTCACCACACACGAGGTGGGCCACCCGCAGGAGCTCGGGTTGGCGCGACTGCGCGAACGCGACGAACTCGGCCTCGGCCTCGGACAGCCCGTTCGACCCGTCCACGCCCCACCACCTCCTCGCGTTCGGTCTGCTTAGATCGTCCCGTGACGGGGGCGACTGACTCACCATTCCACGTCGACCTGCGAGGCGTGGTCGACCTGTTGTCGCACCACCTGTACTCCGGGCCCCGGGTCTACCTTCGTGAGCTCCTCCAGAACTCGCTCGACGCCGTGACCGCCCGCACGCAGGACGATCCGCAGGCCCCGCGCCGGGTGCGCATCGTGCCAGCGGACCTCTCCCCGGACGGCTGCCTGCACGTCGACGACTCCGGTATCGGGCTCGACGAGGACGGCATCCGGGCGGTGCTCGCGACCATCGGCGCCTCCACCAAACGCGACGCCCTGGGGTTGGCGCGCGAGAGCTTCCTCGGTCAGTTCGGCATCGGGCTGTTGTCGTGCTTCCTCGTCACCGACGAGATCCGGGTGACGACGCGGCGGGCCGGCACCGACGAGACCTGGTTGTGGGTGGGCCGCGACGACGGCACGTACTCGGTGGCCCTCTCCCCGCAGCCACGCGCCGAACCCGGCACCGACGTGGCCCTGCGACCCCGAGGGAGCGCAGCCGACCTGCTCAGCGCCGAGGTCGTCGAACGGCTCGCGTCGTCCTACGCCTCCTACCTGCCGGTGGATCTCGTCGTCGAGACCGCGGGCGGGCCGGTGATCGCAGCAGGACGGCGCTTCCCGTGGGAGGGGGGCGGGCGGGATGCCGCGCTCTCCCTCGGCGAGGTGGTGGTCGGGGCCCGGCCACTGGACGTCGTGGACCTCTCCGACCCCGTG
>JAGNQK010000198.1:2564-4287 GCA_017989115.1 Dermatophilaceae bacterium
GCCTACGACCGCACCATCCTCGAACGATGGGTCGCCCGCACCGACGGGTTGGAGGCCGTGCGCCTGGAACCCGAACACCTCGCCGACCGGTTCAGCGATCCCGATCCCGACGAGGCCGCCGCCTTCGCGCCGCTGCTGGACGTCGCCCGCCAGGTGCTCGGGCGATCCGAGGTGAGGCCGGTGGTGCGCTCGTTCCGCCCCGCCACGATGCACGCCGTCCTGTTGGTCGGCCGCGATGCGCACCGCGAACGCGACCGACGTGACGTGGCTGCCGCGGTCGACGACCCCTGGTCGGCCGCCCTCGCCGAGATCGCCGAGCCGGATGCCGTGGCGCGCTTCGTCCTCAACGCCGAGCACCACGCGGTGCGCCGCCTCGCGGACTGTGGTGACGCCGAGCTGCAACGGGTCGCCCTCGAAGCGTTGTACGCCCACGCCCTGCTCGCCGGGCGGCACCCCCTCACCCCGTTCGACAGCGCCCTCGTGGCCCGAGCGCTGCCGGCACTGATCGACCGGGCCGTCGACGGAGGACCAGCATGAGCCAGTGGGATCAGGTGTCAGAGCAGTTCGCCAGGCTGTCGCTGGCGGCGGACGAGGCACCCATCGGGATGGAGCGTGTGCGCGCCCACGAGATGGCGCTGCGCCTGGCCCAGGCCAACCAGTCGTTCGCCGAGGAGTTCGTCGCCCGCATCGACCTCACCCAAGCCCTGTACTACGTGCCCGACGACCCACACACCCTCGTCCACTTCACGTGGCTGCGACGGGCCCTGGACCCCGTCCACGAGCTGGAGGAGGACGACCGCCACGCGGTGCTGTGGCGCCTGAAGTGGGCGATCGACCTCATCGAGACCCTCCCCGAGGTGCCGTTGTCGGCCTTGGTGGCGGCCATCGACGACGTCGAGGAGGTCTACCGCGCCGAGGGCGCGGCGCTGCGTCCGGTGCATGCTGCTCGCGCCCGCCTGGCGCAGCACCTCGACGACCGGGACGCCGTCGCCCGCGAGCTCAGTGCGTGGCTCGCCGAGCCGCGGGACAGGCACAGCGACTGCCTGGCCTGCGAGCACCGTGGGCAGAGCCGGCTGGTCGCCCCCCATGACCCGGCCCGTGCCCTCGACCTGCTCGCCCCGGTGATCGACGGTGACCTCACCTGCGGCGAGGAGCCGCACACCAGCCTCGCTGACGCCGCGCTGCTGCGCCTGCACCTCGGCGACGTCGAAGGGGCCGTCAGCGCCTTCCGCCGGTCGTGGCACCTCGTTCAGGACGACCCCACCGCCGCCCTGAACGTCGGCACCTGCCTGCGGGTGCTGCTGCGCCTGGGCAACACCGACCGCGCGATCGACCTCCTGCTCCCGCGCCTCGGCTGGCTCGACGACCTCCCCTCCCCGTGGGCCCGGATGTGGTTCTCCGCCACCGCTGCACACGTGCTCGACCGCGCGGCCGCCGTGGGTCTGGCCCCTGACGACATCGACGGGCGCCCCGTCGCTGACGTCGTTCGCGACCTGACCTCCACGTCGGACGACATCGCTGCGGCCTTCGACGCGCGCTACTCCTCGACGGTGGTGTCACGGTCTCTGGCGGCCGCCCATGACCCCTCGCTGGTGCCGACCGAGCCGACGTTGCCGCCCACACGCCTTCCCACGACGGCCGCGCCCACGGGCGGGCGCCGCAGCGCGACGCGTGCCACGGCATCCACAGACGTGCTCGAGCGGGCGCGGGCCCTCAGCGAGGC
>JAGNQK010000199.1 GCA_017989115.1 Dermatophilaceae bacterium
CTCGCAGCTCGAAGGCGAGCACGACGTCGACGACGGTCAGTCGCTCGAGCACCGCCACCACCGTCGAGGCGTAGAGCGACAGGCCCCACCGGGGCTCGGCGGCGAGCGTGGGGTGCAGCAACGACTCGAGCGCCGCCTCGACGGCGGCCCGTCCCTGCAGGGCGGCCACCCCACGACGCAACCGCACCGAGGCCCCCACCGAGACGGGCACGTAGGCGGGGCAGAGGATCGCGACCGAGGCGGTGAGCGGCATGACCGGCCGCAGCGTGTCGATGATGCGACCGGCGAGGCTGACGCTCGGCCGCGGCTGGGGGTTCTCGGGCCGGTCCGGCACGACGACGAGGCCGACCGTGCCGGGTGAGCGGTTGCCGTCGGTGTCGGTGTGCGGCAGGCAGCGCAGCAGGGCGACCTCCGGGAAGGCCAGGGCCACCGTCTGCTCGTAGTCCCACGGGGTGAGCGCGCGGCCGCGGTGCCGCACGAGGGCCGACGCCCTCGTCGCGTAGGCCGGGTCGTCCTCGGGCCCGCGGCCGCGCACCGACGCGACGTTCGTGACCTTGGTGACTCCCGGGACGGGGGTGAGCGTGCCCTTGATGGTGCCGGGCGGCAGTGCGGTCGCGGGGCTCGGGTCGAGCTGCGGGTCCGGTGCCCGCGACACGAACTCGGCGACCACGGTATCCGTGACGACGTCGCGCACCACGCCGATGCGGCGCGGTTGGTCGGTGACGAACCGGATCCAGCGCCCGCTGGATGCCGTGACGTCGGAGCAGCCCGCCGCCCACCCCTGCGGCGCGACGAACCGCACCAGCCCGGCCTCGCGCAGGCCGTGGGTGCCGTCGGAGACGGCGAGCGCCTGCCAGGTGGCGCCGTCCCACCACTGCCAGTGGGCGGTGAGCGGGACGGTGGAGCCGCACGGCGCCGCGGAGTCGAGCACGAGGTGGACCGACACCGTCGACCCGGTCACCGACTCGGGCCCCTCGAGACCCACGGCGACCATGCCGCAGTGCCCGAGGGCGTCGACGGCGCGCCGGAACGGGGCGAACTCGCCGGAGGACCGCACGGTGTGCCGCCACCCCGACCAGGCCTCGACGCGCGTCGCCGCGACCGGGGTCGTCGTGTACGACAGGGTCAGCTGGTGGTACTTCGCGGCGACCGGAGCGGTCGGCATCGCGGGCACGGCGTCGGGGGTGCGCACGGCGATGGTCGCGAACGACGACACCTGTTGGAGGTAGTCGCTCCACCCGAAGTCGCCCGAGGCGAGGTAGGCGCGCACGTAGTGGCCGGGCTGGCCTGCGACCGCAGACGGCAGGGATGCCGGGGCGCCGGCCGCGACGACGGCGTTGGTCACGCCGCCGAAGGTCGAGCGGTGCGCGAACTCGTGCCACCCGGACGCGGCGAGTCGCTGCCACTCCAGGCGGGCCGACGTCGCGGGGGCCGGGTCGGCCCACAGGTCGCCGACGTCGAAACCCACCTCGATCCTGCCAAGCCAGTTCGCCCGCGCCTCCCCGGCCGACGACGCCTTCCTCATCACCCGCACGGGGGTGTCGTCGGCGCCGGACCGTTCGGTGGCGTACCGGCGAGGCAGTGCCCGCAGGGCCGGCTCCTCGGCGAGCAGGTGGATGACGCGGTCCCACGAGGGCACCCCGCCGGAGGCCGCGACGGCGGTGCTGACGGTGATGCTGAGGGTGGCCAGGCTCTTGGCGAACGCCTCGTCGCTGCGCACGAAGAAGGCGTCCCCGGCCCGGGCGGTGGCGAGGAACGGCTCGAACTCCTTCGCGAGGTCCACCCGACCGTCGTTCGCGAACGCGGCATCCGGTGCCACCCCGGCGCGGGCGGTCACGGCCACCTGCACGTCGGTGAAACGCAGTCCCTCGGGGACCGGGGTGCGCGGGTCGATGACGCACTCGATCCACGGGTCGCCCCCGTCCGGGTCGACGCAGCCCCCGGTCATGGCGACGGTCACGACCCCCGGGGTGCTGCCGCCACCGGGGGTGCCGGACGACAGCGTGCCGTCGGGCAGCGGCCAGTGCCACGACGAGCCCGCGCGCAGGGCACTCACGTCACCCGCGCCGACGAACGTGATCGCGACCGTCAGGTCGCCCCCCGAGAAGGCCAGCGCCCCGGAGTGGATGCGCACCCGGTGCCCCGCCGGGGGCGCCACGAGTGCCTCCTCGGGCGTGGTAGGCGGGGCGATCGGGAAGTCGGGTGCGGACAGGGCCACGCCGGGGGTGCCGCTGGCCGGCCCGCCGGGCACGAGCACCCGCACCCCGGCCACCGTGGCCCCGTGCGCGGTGAGGGCGTCCAGGGTGCGGTAGCGCCGCTCGTCCCCCGCGGCGTCCTTGCCGCCGCGCAGCACGGTCCCGACGGGGACGACCGCGGGAGCCGTCTTCGGGTCGACCGTCACCCGGGCGACCACGCGGTCGGGCACCACGGGCAACCTCGGCACCCCGAGCACCTCCTCCAGCCACGCCACGTGCAGGCGGCCGGGCAGGGTCGCGGCGTGGGCGTCGACCTGGCTGACCTCGTCGGCCAGCGCCGCGAGCAGCACCCGGTCGGGGTCGGTGGGGCGCGAGAGATCGTGTCCGTCCGGGCCGGCCCGGAACAGCGCGTCCCGCCACGAGAGATCACCGTCGTAGGTGGCCAGCCGAGCGGCATCCGCCATCGCAGCGATCACCTCGGCACGAGTACGCGTCATGACTGCCCCCCGGCGTAGTACGGGATCACGAGGGACTCTGTGCGGCGGTGCCGGTCGATCCGGAAGTCCACCGTCACGTCGATCCGCTCCTGTGCTGCACCCGCGGGCTCGGCGTGCACCCGGTCGACGATGACCCGCGGCTCCCCCACGACGAGGGCGCGGCGCACGTCGTCGGCGAGGCGGTGGCACACGGCGGGCGTGCGCGGCTCGAAGACGTAGCGATCGGCGTCCGCCCCGAACTCCGGGCGCATGACGCGGCTGCCGATCAGGGTGCGCACGTGCAGTTCCAGGGCGTCGATCACGTGCTCGTACCCGTCGTTGGTGCTCAGGCGGGCGGGGGTCGGCGGGGTGCCGGGCTCGTCGTCGACGGGCCCCCACGTCGGGGGGAAGGCCCAACCGGTGCCCACCTGGGGGTACTCGTTCGTGCTCATCCGAGCACCACCGTCGGCAGGCCCACCGCGACCGAGGCGCCGCACGCGCAGCTGTCACCGGCGCGCAGGGCAGGCCTGCCCTGGATGAGGACCGTGGCCGACCCGGCGACGAACGGCGTCGACGGCGGGTGCGGGGGTGGCGAGGGGATGACGCATGCGTGCATGTCGCCGACGACCGCGGCCGGCATCCCCCCGATGACGACGGTGGGCACACCGGGGCCGACCACGGTTCCGCCGTGGATGCTCTGGTCCCCCACCCGGGCTGCGGCTGGCACGTCGTCCTCCTAGTTGATGTTCACGAGGGCACCCTTGAGCCCGAGCGGGCCGGATGCCGTGAGGTCGAAGGTCGCGGAGCTCTCGAGCTTCGAGGGGGCGGTGGCCTTGCCCTCGAAGGTCATCGCGTCGATGCCGACCGTGCCCGAGGCGGCCTTGAGGGTGATGCCTCCTTGGGCCGCGGTGATGGTGATGCCGTCCGCGGACACCTCGAGCGCGTTTCCGGAGTCCTTGTGGGTGAGGGCGATCCGGCCGTCCTGGTCGTCGATGACCACCTCGTGGCCCTGGCCGGAGGTGAGCGCGATGCGGGGGGCGTCGCCGTCATCGAAGGTCAGCCGGTGGCCGCCGGGGGTGACGAGCACGCGCAGCGTGTTCGCGTCGGGGTCGATGTCCTCGGGGGGCTTGGCTGCGCCGCTGAAGAGCTGCCCCAGCACGACGGGAGCGGCACCCTCACCGTCGATGAACCCGACGACGACCTCGGCGCCGACGTTCGGCACGACGACGGTGCCGTAGCCGTCACCCGCGTCGAGGGTGGCCAGCCGCGCCCACACGCCGTTCCCGCCGTCGGTTCGCCACGGCATCCGCACGCGTACCCGCAGGGTCTTCTGCGGGTCGTCGAGGGAGTCGACCACCCCGATGGTGAGCCCGCCCTCGCGCGGCGCGACGCCGGGGAGGGCCATGGGTGGCACGAGGGCGGGTGGCCGGCCGACCTGCACCTCGGTGCGGTACCCCTGCGCGGAGAGGTGGTGGCGCACGGCCGTGAGGTAGTGCGGCTCGGACATGCGGGTGCCCACCCCGGTGAGGCTCACCCAGGAGTCGCAGCGCAGGGTCGGGTCACCGAGGACGACCCCGCGGCCGTGCAGGTGGGCCAGGGCGGCGTCGCGCTGG
>JAGNQK010000200.1 GCA_017989115.1 Dermatophilaceae bacterium
CTGCTGCGCCACCACCGCGGCCCGCTGACCTGGGTCCTGCTCTGGCACGGCATCGCCGCCCTCGTGGCCCTGGTCGGCCCGTGGGTGGTCGGCCAGGTGGTGCAGGAGGTCACGACCGGGTCGCCGAGCCTGCGCCGGGTCGACGTCCTCATCGGGCTGCTCGTCGCCGCGATCCTCACCCAGACGGTGCTCACCTGGGTGGCCAGACGCGCCTCGTTCGTGTTGTCCGAGCGCATCTTCGCCCGCCTGCGCGAGGACTTCATCACCTCGTCGGTGCGCCTTCCCCTGTCGACGGTCGAGCGCGCCGGGACCGGCGACCTCGTGGCGCGCACGACCAACGACATCGACTCGTTGGCGCACATCATCCGCTTCGGCATCCCGGCCATCGTCGTGGCGGTGACGACCGTGACGGCCACCGCGGTCGCGGCCCTGCTCACCTCCCCGCTCGCCGCGCTCGCGCTGCTGACGGCGGTTGTCGTGCACGTGCCGACGTCACGCTGGTATCTGCGCCGCGCCGGCGACGGCTACCTGTGGGAACACGCCTCCTACGCCCGGCTCAACGGCGTCGCGTCGGAGACGATCGAGGGTGCCGGCACGATGGATGCCCTCGGCCTCCAGACCGCCCGCGGTCGTCGTTTCCAGGAGGCGATGGACGAGTGTGGCGACGCCGAGGCCTACACGCTCGGACTGCGACTGCGCTGGTTCCCGTGGCTGGAGATCGGCTTCTTCCTGCCCATCGCCACCTCGGTGCTCTGGGGTGGGTGGCTGGCCTGGGAGGGTCACATCTCCATCGCGGCAGCCACGGCCGTGACGCTCTACGTGCAGCAGCTGCTCGACCCGCTCGGCGAGCTCATCTCCTGGCTCGACGAGATCCAGTTCGCGGCGACGTCACTGGCCCGCATCCTCGGGGTGGCCGAGGTGCCGCCCGACCGGGTCGCCTCCGGGGCCCAACCCGTCGGTGAGCAGATGGAGGTCGACGACGTCCGCTACTCCTACCGCCAGGGCCGCGACGTGCTGCACGGCGTCTCACTGCGTCTCGAGCCCGGCGAACGGCTGTCCATCGTCGGCCCGTCGGGGGCGGGCAAGTCGACCCTCGGGCGGCTGCTCGCCGGCATCGACGGGCCGCGCACCGGCCGGGTCACCGGTGGCGGCGTTCCCCTGGTCGACCTCGAGCTGCCGGTGCTGCGCGGCGAGGTGGCCCTCGTGACCCAGGAGCACCACGTCTTCGTCGGCACCGTCGCCGAGAACCTGCGGCTGCCCCGCCCGGAGGCAACCGACGACGAGCTTCACGAGGCGCTGGCCGCGGTGGATGCCGCGGGGTGGGCCGCCGCCCTCCCCCACGGTCTGGACACCGTCGTCGGCTCCGGTGGGCACCCGCTCACCGAGGCCCAGGGGCAGCAGCTCGCGCTGGCGCGGCTCGTGCTGGCCGACCCGCACACCCTCGTGCTCGACGAGGCGACGTCGCTGCTCGACCCGCGCGCGGCCCGCCACCTCGAGCGGTCGCT
This sequence comes from Dermatophilaceae bacterium, assembly GCA_017989115.1. Lineage (GTDB taxonomy): Bacteria > Actinomycetota > Actinomycetes > Actinomycetales > Dermatophilaceae > Fodinibacter. The sequence continues at coordinate 1,506 of JAGNQK010000200.1, forward strand.
CGCGGCGGTCGTCGACGGTCGCACGGTGGTCGCCATCGCCCACCGGTTGCACACCGCCCACGACGCCGACCGGGTCGCGGTCGTCGAGGACGGCGTCATCAGCGAGCTCGGCTCGCACGACGAGCTCATCGCGCGGGACGGCTCCTACGCGGCGCTGTGGCGTTCCTGGCGCGACGAGGCCTGACCAGGCAACGACCCGGTCAGCGCGAGGTGAGCTCCAACTCAGGCTCAGCGGGCTTGCTCGAACTGTCGCTGTGCACCACATCGGAGGACTCTCCGTCCACGGCTCGTCGGCGGCGCACGACGAGCCACACCAGCCCAGCCGCGAGGGCCACGACGACACCCGTGCTCACCGGCGCGATCCACTGCTCGATGACTGCGTAGTTCTCACCGAGCTGGTAGCCGGCGGCGATGAACAGCGCGTTCCAGATCCCACTCCCCGCGGCGGTCAGCGCCGCGAACCGCGGCGCCGGCATCCGCTCGATCCCTGCGGGCACCGAGACCACCGACCGAACGAGCGGGATGAAGCGCCCGAAGAACACCACGGCACGGCCGTGCTTGGCGAAGAACCGGTGCCCGCGGTTGAGGTCAGCCGTGCTCAGCAGGAAGAACCAGCGGCGACGCGACAGGTCGAGCAGCCGGTCGTACCCGAGCGCCCGCCCCAGGCCGTAGAGGATGAACGCACCGACGACACTTCCCACGGTCGCGGCCGCCCACGCGAGCACCGGGTCGAGCCGACCCGTCGCAGCCGCGTAGCCCGCGAACGGCAGGATCACCTCGGAGGGGATCGGCGGCAGCACGGTCTCGAGCGCCAGCAGGGCCCCGACGCCGAGTTCGCCAACGGACTCGATGAGGTCGATGACCGGTTCGGTGACAGCCTGCATACGACACAACGGTACGTAGGTCTCAAACGGCCCGCCAAATCCCGAGACACGACACGCCGTCGGATGCCGTCAGCGGCCCACGAGCCGGATCGTCACCTCGAACGGGTCGTCGTCGCCGACCCCCTCGGCCCTGCGGACCGCCTTCTTCACCGGGAGGATGTAGGCCCCCTGCTCGGTCGACGGGAACAGCGAGGTGAGCCAGGTGCTCGACCCCACGGTGACCTCGACGCGCACCGACCCGAAGCCCCCCGTGGCGTCCCCGACGAGCTCGTCGACGTCGTCGCTGACGTCCTCGGGCACGGTGACGAAGCGCCAAGCACCCTCCTTCCAGCGCCAGATCGTCGCGGTGAAGGTCCAGCCACCGGGTGGAGCGCTGCTCATCCCCCCATTGTCGCGTGGCCCACCGACACCGGCCCCGACATCGGCACCGGCCCCGACACCGGAACCGGAACCGGCCCCGGCGGGCGGCGCGGGAACCCGGCCGGCACGGCGGGGCGCACCGGAGCCACCGGCGCCACCACGGCGTACGGCTCGTCCTGGGACGGGCGCGGGTCGGCGTCACCACGGTTGGGCCACAGCGACATCGCGCGCTCGGCCTGCGCCGTGATCGTCAGCGACGGGTTCACCCCGAGGTTGGCGGAGACCGCGGCCCCGTCGACGACCGAGATGCCGGGGTGCCCCCACACCCGGTGGTAGCCGTCCACGACCCCTCGGTCCGGAGACGACCCGATCGTCGCCCCGCCGAGGAAGTGCGCCGTCATCGGCACGTCGAAGACCTCGAACCACGAGCCACCGGCTGCGGTGTACTCCCCCGTGGCCTCCCCGAGCCGATGCGCGAGGGCCTCCATGGCCTCGTGCCCTTCCGGGATATACGTGGGGTTCGGGTGGCCGTGCCCCTGCCGCGAGGTCAGCCCCGGCCGGCCGAACAGGCCCCGCTTGCCCGACACCGCCAACGAGTTGTCCCGGCTCTGCATGACGAGCCCGATGACCATTCGCTCGCTCCACCGGCGCGCCATCGGCATCAGCCGCAGGAACCCCCACGGGTCCTTGCCGACCTGTCGGGCGAGCTCGAGCCACCGGGGGCGCCCCGTGCCGCCCGGCACGGCCACCGTGGCGAGCAGGCCCATCGCGTTCGACCCCTTGCCGTAGCGGCAGTTCTCCACGTGGGTGTCCTCGTCGACGTGGAACGACGTCGTGATCGCGACCCCCTTCGTGAGGTCGACGTCCTCGGGCGGCACCCGCTGGCTCACCGCGCCGAGCAGCGCCTCGGAGTTGGTGCGGGTGCGGTGCCCGAGGTAGGACGAGAGTCGTGGCAGCTCACCCACCTCCTTCATCGCGTGCAGCAGCGTCTGGGTGCCCCAGGCGCCGGCCGCGACGACGACGTGCCGCGCCGTCACGACCTGGACGTCGCGCCCGCCGACCGGCCCGGTGCGCTCGTGCAGCACCCGGTACACCGGGTCACCGCCCCCCGAGCCAGAGCCGGGCACCTCTCCCAGCCGGGTCACGGTGCGCATCGCGCGGATCTCGACGCCGAGGTTCTCGGCCAGGGCCAGGTAGTTCTTGCGCAACGTGTTCTTGGCGCCGACCCGGCATCCGACCATGCAGTTGCCGCACTCGGTGCAGCCGGTGCGCCGCGGCCCGGCGCCCCCGAAGTACGGGTCGTCGACGGTCTCACCGGGGCGGCCGAAGTACACCCCGACCGGCGTCTTGCGGAACGTGTCGCCGACCCCGAGGTCGTCGGCGGTGCGTCGCATCAGCTGCTCGACGACGCCCTCGCAGGGGTTGGTCACCACGCCGAGCATCGCGCTCGCGGTGTCGTAGTGGGGCGCGAGCTCGGCCTGCCAGTCGGTGATGTCGCTCCACTGCTCGTCCT
>JAGNQK010000201.1 GCA_017989115.1 Dermatophilaceae bacterium
CGTCGTCCTCGACCCGTGCGATCCGAACGTCGCCATCGTCGACGGTGAGGCACGGGTCGTGCCACCCGGCTGGCAGATCGAGGAGCACCGGGGCCGCCTCGTCGCCGTGCCGGTCCGCCGCCGGATGCCGGTCGCGGACCTCGCCGCGGTCGTCGTGTGCCTGGCCGCCTGGTGCGCTGCGATCGTCGCCCTCGTCCGGTGGGCCGCGTCGTGAGTGTCGCCCGGCTCGTCGCCCTCGTCGCCACCGGCGCGCTGCTCGCCTGGTGCGTCGTCGCCATGGCTCTCGCCGAGCCCCGCTGATCCAACAACAAGGCCCCGCCCCCACGACCACCACGGACCGGGGACGGGGCCACACAACCAACAGGAGAGTACCAGTGACCACCACCACCACCGTGACCACCACCACCGAGACGACCGTCCAACCCGAGACGAGCCGGGTGCGAGCGACCCTGCACGGCGTGGTCGTCGGAGACGTCGAGATCCACGGCGACGGCGACGAGTTCGCGTGGCTCACGATCGGCAACTTCGCCCTGTGGCCCGCCGGCAGGGGTGGCCCCGTCGCCGGGCTCGCCAACCTCGCCGCCATCGGCCGGGCGATCACCGCCCAAGCCGAGCAGGCACTCGCCGACCGCGACGGGACGGAGGCGTGACCGACATCACCGACCACTACGACGTCGACGCCACCGCCGACGGATGGAGGATTGACGACGAGTCCGCCGCACAGTGGGCGCTCCGGCGACTCGCGGCCGACCAGGTCGAGGCCGACCGGGTCCGCGCCCTGCACGGGGCGGAGGCCGCCCGCCTCGACGCGTGGCGCGACCGGGAGCTGGCCCGACTCGACGGGACCCGGCTCCGCGACCACCTCGCCGACTGGTACCGCCGTCGCGTCGACGACGGCCACACGGGGCCGATCCGGCTCCCGTCCGGCCGTCTGTCGATCCGCCGGGGCCGCATGTCCCGGCGGATCGTCGACACGACGGCGCTGATCGACTGGTGCCGCGACAACGCGCCCGACGCGGTCACGGAATCGGTGTCCATCGCGCTGCTGCCGAAACCGGTCGACGAGGGGCCGCTCGTCACCCCCGACGGTGAGATCGTCCCCGGTGTCGAGGTCGCCCGCGGCGACGACGCGTTCGTCGTCGCCCTCACCTCCGACGGTGACGAGTGAGCGTCTGTGCCGTCGTCTCGTGTGACGAGTGTGGGGTCGAGCTGCGTTGCCACACGTCGTGGACCCGGGACCAGGCGATCGCCGACGCCGCCGCGGCCGGGTGGCGATGCGACGACGGGATCGACCTGTGCCCCGCCCACGTCGGCGACCACGCGGCGGTTCTCGCCGACGTCTGCCGGGGGCCGTTCTGACATGCGCGACCTGACGAAACTCGTGCACCCGTTCCCGCAGACGATGATCGAGCGCAACCCGTCCGGCGGTGGGTCCTACGTTGCCCACCCGGTCGTCGAGCAGCGGCTGCTCGACGTGCTCGGCCCCGTGACGACGGAGCTCGTGACGGTGCTCCGGGGCCGCGTCCCCGGCCGCCCCCCGGACCCGGCGGGCAAGTCGGCTCGGGCGAAGGCCGGCACCGCCGACCTCGAAGATGCCGTCGTCGGGGTGGTCCTCCGAATGCGGGCGACGGTCGACGGTCAGGACGTCGTCGTCGAGGAGGTCGGCGATTGCGAATCCCCGCACAACTGGCCGCACGACGGGGCCCGAGCGAAGGACGCGTTCTCCGACGCGTACAAGCGGTGCCTGGCGACCGGTACGCCGATCCTCACAACCGACGGCGAGGTCCCCGTCGAGCTGGTCGAGCGCGGGGCGTCGGTGATGACCCGCAGAGGATGGCGGCGAGTCATCGACGCTGGCCCCTCGTACCCCGAGCCCGTCCCCACGCTGACCGTGCAACTGAGCGATGGTCGGCAGGTCACCTGCACCCCGGAGCACAGGTTCCTTTCCCCTGGTCGTGGGTTTATGCGGGCGTCTGACTTGCAACGAGGTGCTATGCTCCTCTCATGGGTCGACCCGCCACAGCGCCATGCGAGTCCGTCGTCGTGGACGGCATCACCTTCCGCCTCTACGAAGGCCGCGCCTACTTCACCGGATGGGACCGAGGGCGCAAGCGGTCCGTGTCTCTTCACCGCTACGTCTACGAGAAGCACCACGGCACCATCCCCGACGGTTGGCATGTCCACCACGTCGACGGAAACGCCCGCAACAACGACCCCGGCAACCTGGTCGCCGTCGATCCACACGCCCACGCTGTCGAGCACTGGGCCGGTCGCGACGCCACCCGTTCGGCCCGGTGCGGGTTCTGCGGCAAGCGGTACGTCGCTGGCCGCTGGTGGGGGAAGCTCTCCTGGTGCTCCAAGTCCTGCCGGGACAAGGACCGTCGCCGGCGGGGCACCTACAGCGAGGGACGCACGTGCCGCGTCTGTGGCTCCGAGTACATCGTCAACAACCGCCAGGACGGCGGGACGACATGCAGTCGCACCTGCGCCGAGAAGGGCCGGGAGTTCACTCGTCCGTGCGACGACTGCGGGACTGACTTCGTCGCCCGTCGGCCATGGGCTCGGTTCTGCTCTGGCGCTTGTAAGCAGCGTCACGCCAAGCGCACCTGAGTACGTCTACAGCCTGACCGTCGAGGGCGAGGCGGAGTACTTCGCCAACGGCGTCCTCACCCACAACTGCGCGATGCGGCTCGGGGTCGGTCTGCACCTGTGGGCGCAGGAGCACTTCTACCTCGGGCCGAAACTGCTGGACCAGGACAAGGGCGACGGGGGCGAGTCGTGACCCGCCCCCTGTCCGCCGACGAGATCAGCGCCGAGATCAGTCGCATCTCGCAACGGCTCGACTTCCAGGTCGGCGAGATCGCGCAGCGGGCCCGGCGGGCCGCCGTCGCCGACGTCGAGTACCGGCTCGCCCACGCCAAGGCGGCGCTTGCCGTCGAGGGAGCGACCGTCGGAGAACGCGAGGCGCGTGCCCTGCTCGAGGTGGCCGACGAGTTCGCGGCGCACCGCCACGCTGACGCCGTGCTCCTGGCGGCGCAGGAAGCGGGCCGTTCGCTCCGTGCCCAGATCGACGCCCTGCGGACGCTCAGTGCCGCGCAGCGGGCGGCTCTGGTCAACGCCGAGGGGGTCGGAGGATGAGCCGGGCATCGGACACGGCCGGGCATCGGTCGACTGTGCTCGTGCACCTCGCCGGGCGGTCGACTCTGCCGGGCCCGCAGGTCGTGACCGGCGAGGTCATGGCCACCGCCTGCCCCGAGCTGTCAGTGGAGCGGTGGGCGCGTGTCCTCGACGGCATGTGCCAGCCGGGCATGCCCCGGATGGTCGACGACGCCCAGGTGCCGGGCGCCCGCCTGCTTCACCCGGTGGAAGGCGGCTACGCGTTGGCGCCGGCCGGATGGGCGGCGGCGCAGCGGCTCACGGTCGGGGGCGCGGCATGAACCCGTCCGCCTCTGACGGCTGGCTCGCCGTGCCCGTGTTCGCCGGGATCGCCGGGTCGGTCATCGCTGCCGTGGTGGTGGCCGTGTGGCCGGTGCTCGCTGATCACGTCCGCATCTGGTGGGTGGAGCGGGACATGGGCCGTCAGCGGCGGGCGCTCGCCGCGCTCGACCGCATCCACCACCGCACCGACCGGGGGAACGTGCGGCCGTCGATGGCACCGTCGAGGTGCTGGCCGAGGCGGAGGACCGATGACCACCAATGAACCCGACCGCCTGTGGGGTCTCCCCGGCGTCGAGAACATGAGGTTCACGGCGATCGACGCATACGAGTTGCAGATCGACGGCGACGGCGACGGGCCGTGGACGCTGGAGGAATGGTCGATCGACGACCCGGCCGACAACGTGCCCGCCCCCGTGTCGATCGTGGAGTGGATCGCCGAACAGGCGACCGACGAGTTCACCGACGGCGGCGACACCTACCATGACCTCACCGGTGATGACGCCGTTGCTGCTGCTGCGCTGATCCTCTACGAGACGGTCGGCACAGCCCTCAGGTCCAGCGGATGGCGTCAGGCGGGCCAGCTCATCGCCGAACACGAGGTGACCGTCACCGTCCACGACGACGGGTCGGCCACCGCTTTCCTCGACGGCGCCGTGCTCGCCGAGCACCCGGCCCCACAAGGATGCCAATGACTATCCTCCACCGCCCGCTCGACCCTGCCACGAAGGCCACCGTGTCGTGCGAATGGCAGCACGCCCGGTTCGAGGCGGCGTGGGCGCAAACCTGCGCGTTGCTCCAAATGTGGGAGTGCTGCGGGTGCG
>JAGNQK010000202.1 GCA_017989115.1 Dermatophilaceae bacterium
ACGACGGTCTGGAAGTTCAGCAGCGCCTCGAGCCGGCCCTGCGAGATCTCCGGCTGGTAGGGCGTGTAGGCGGTGTACCAGGCCGGGTTCTCGAGCACGTTGCGCGCGATGACCGCCGGGGTGTGGGTGCCGTAGTACCCGAGCCCGATCATCGAGGTGACCCGTCGGTTGCGGGCCGCGACCTCGCGCAGCTCGGCGACCACCGCGGCCTCGGACGCCGCGGGCTCGATGTCGAGCGCCTCGAGAGCGCGGATGCCGTCCGGCACCGCGGCATCCAGCAGGTCGTCGAGGGAGGTGCGGCCGACGACGGAGAGCATCGTCGCGATGTCCTCGTCACGGGGGCCGATGTGGCGACCGGCGAAGGCGGGCAGGTCGGCTGAGGTGGTGCTCATGGCGCTCCTGGGGCAGACGGCAAGGACGTCTCCCCCTCTGTCACCACCGGGGTGACCGGTGAGCTCCAGAGGTGCCTGTCCCGTGTGGTCCCTTGCGCCTGAGAGGTTCCGGGGAGGTTTGCCCCTTCGGCGCCTCGTCAACAGCGACGAGGACTCTCCCACACGGTGTGAGCGGCACGGTCAACGTACCACCGCCGCACCCTTCCCACCCCTGGTGCGTGACACACCTGCCGAGCGGCGTGTCACGTGGCACGCGGTACGCGGCGGAAAAGTCGGGACGTGCCTCAGGCCAGGCGCTGGGCGCGGCGGGCGCCGAGTTCGTCACCGGGCCGAGGCGCGGCGGCGACGTCGTGCTCGGCCCGCTCACTGGGCAGGCTGGCGAGCTCGCCCTCGACCTCACGCCAGACCTTGCCGACGGCGATGCCGAAGACTCCCTGACCGCCCTGCAGCAGGTCGATGACCTCGTCGTTGGAGGTGCACTCGTAGACCGAGGCCCCGTCGCTCATCAAGGTGATCTGCGCGAGGTCGTCGACGCCCCGGGAGCGGAGCACGCTGATGGCGATCCGGATCTGCTGCAACGAGACACCGGTGTCGAGCAGCCTCTTGACGATCTTGAGCACGAGGATGTCGCGGAAGCCGTAGAGGCGCTGGGTCCCGGAGCCGCCCGCGGCTCGAACCGAGGGCTCCAGCAGACCGGTGCGCGCCCAGTAGTCGAGCTGACGGTAGGTGATGCCGGCCGCCCGGCACGCGGTGGGCCCGCGGTAACCGATCTCGTCGTCGAGCTCGGGGAGGTCGTCGGCGAACAGCACGCCCTGTGCAGGGACGGGACTGGCCCCGGACTCTCGCGCTTCTCCTGTGGAGACCACGCCTTACCTCCTCGACTCGTCTTCGCAGACGACTGTACGCGCCGAAATGACATCAGTGTCACCCTCGCAGTCACGGATGTGACAGGTGTGACGGTAGGGGCAGGTGTGACTCAGGTCAACGACCGCTGCCCGAGCGTGCTCCCCGGGCGTGTCGCGAGGAAGCGCTCGTCGCTGCGCTCAGCTCTCGCCCTCGGTGTCGAAGTCATCGGCCGAGACGTGGTCGAGGAAGGCCTTGAACTTCTCCACCTCGTCGTCCTCCGTCTGGGCCATCTCGATGCCCGCCTCGTCGAGGAGGTCCTCCTCGGCGACGATCTCGGCACCAGCACGCAGCGCCAGGGCGATCGCGTCCGAGGACCGCGACTCGATGTCGGTGCCGCCCGCCTGGGCGCCACCGTCGAGGTCGAGCACGGCGTGGAAGACCCCGTCCTTGAGGGCGACGATGCGCACCCGGGTCAGGGTGTGACCGAGCTCGTCGATGACGTTGCGCAGCAGGTCGTGGGTGAGGGGCCGCGGCGGAACGACTCCCTGTTGGGCGTAGGCGATCGCGGTCGCCTCGGCGGCACCGATCCAGATCGGCAGGTAACGGTCGCCGTCACGCTCTCGCAGGAGCACGATCGGCTGGTTGGTGGGCATCTCCACACGGACTCCGAGCACGTCCAAGACCTTCACCCTGCCACCGTACCTCCCCCGACGGTCAGTGGCCCTCGGCCAGACCGCCGCGCACCAGGGCCGCGTGCAACCTCAGGCAGAGGTGGGCCACCTCGGCAGCGCTGCGCGTGGCATCCTGCCCCCGCCGCGCACCGACGACCTGCTCGACCAGCCCGACCTCGCGATCGGCAGCCGCCCGGAACCCGCGCAGGTGACGAGGCTCGACGCCGTACCCGGCCAGGCCCGCGGCCGCATGGGCGACAGCGAGGTCCGCCTCGTCGTGCAGCCCGTCGGAGCCGGGCCGCAGCAGGCCGTGGGTCACGAGGTCGGCGACCGCCGCCGGCGCCAGCCCGGTCGCCCCGGCCAGTTCCGCGGGCGTGAGGCGCAGCGTCGTGCCGACGGCGAGCTCCGAGACCTCCGGGACGTCGGGGTCCGGAGGGAGGTCCGGAGCCGCTGGTCGACCGCCATGCCCCGGTGCCAGGGTCAGGCCGCGGTCCAACGCGTCGAGGTTGTCCTTGATGACGCGCAGCGGCCAGAACCGGTCACGCTGGGCCCGCAGGACGTACCGCAAACGCTCCACGTCGCCGTCCGTGAACTTCCGGTACCCGGATGCCGTGCGGGAGGGAGTGACCAGCCCCTCGGCCTCGAGGAAACGGACCTTGGAGATCGTGACGTCGGGAAACTCGTCCGCCAACGCCCGAACCACCGCCCCGACCGTGAGGAGGCGAGGGGGCGCCGACTCGGCCACGGGTGGGTCAGGCCTGGCTCGCGTAGAAGACGAGGCGGAACTTGCCGATCTGGACCTCGTCACCCGTCGTCAGGGTGGCCGCCTCGACGAGCTCGCGGTTGACGTAGGTGCCGTTGAGCGAGCCGACGTCGCGCACGACGAATCCCTCGGGCGTGCGCCGGAAGATCGCGTGACGACGCGAGACGGTCACGTCGTCGAGGAAGATGTCGCTGTCGGGGTGACGCCCGGAGACGACCTCGTCGTCATCGAGCAGGAACCGGGCACCGGTGTTGGGCCCGCGCAGCACGACGAGCAGGGCCGTCCCGGGCCGCAGCGCCTCGACGGTGGCGAGATCGGCCTTCGTGAGGACGTGCTCGCTCTCGTGGACCGGCTCGCCGACACGCGCGCTCGTCTCCGCCTGTACCGCGGCCAGACGCATCGTCGTCGACTCGGGCACGGGGCCTCGACCCCCCACGGGCTCGTCACTCATGGACCATCCAGCCTCTCGTCGTTGTGAGTCCTTGCAGAGTGTCACACCCTAGATCAGGGTGTGACCGATGCCCACCCTCGGGGGCGGGCCATCTGGTCAGGACAACTGTGCGGTGTACGTCTCGACGTCCATCAGGGCGTCGGCGGCCGCGGGGTCGCTGGGCCGCAGCTCGTACATCCAGCCATCGCCGTAGGGGTCGGAGTTGACCAGTTCCGGGGTGGCGTCCAGCAGCTCGTTCACGGCGGTGATCTCACCGGAGACCGGGGCGTAGAGGTCGCTCACGGACTTCGTGGACTCCACCTCGCCGCAGGTGCCGCCGGCGGCAACGGTCTCGCCGACCGCCGGCAGGCTCACGTAGACGACGTCTCCGAGCGCCTCCTGCGCGAAGGAGGTGATGCCGACGCGCAGGGTGTCGCCGGTGCTGCTGACCCACTCGTGCTCAGCGGTGTAGCGCAGTCCGGCGGGGTACTCGAGGTCGCTCATGACTCTCCTAGGTGTGGCCCGCGAGCGGGAGTGATCAGGGGGTGGTGGTCGGTACGGGCCGAGCGTACTGAGGCGGGGCGAGGGTCAGCAACGCATCGACCACCACCTCGTCACGGATCTCGGTCTTGGTCTTGCCCTCGGCGCGGCGAACGGTGGCGGTCACACCGCCGGGGATCTCCATCGCACCGGCGAGGTCGTTTGCGGCCCCGATGGCGCGGATCGTGTACGGCGGGGCCACGACCTTCCCGGAGATGACGAGGTCACCGTCGCGCTCGGAGATCCACGTGTTCGCCACGACGCGCTCGTCGCCGACCTGGATGGCTTCGGCCCCGGCGGCCCGCAGCTCCTGGACGGTGTCGAGGATGATGGGGGCCGCGAGGCCGCCGTCGACTCCGGTGATGGTGAGCACGATGCCGGGCCCCTTGGCCGGGGCGGTGCCGGCGAGGATGCCGAGGGCGTCGAGACGCTCCCGGGCGGCACGCTGGGCCTCCTCCCCGTTCGTGGACTGGCTCTGGAGCAGCTCCAGTGAGTTCTCCAGCCCTCGGATCTCGTCGGCCAGTCGGTCGCCGTCCTGGTCGACCCCCGCGAAGATGCGCACCAGTTCGTCCTCGCGCAGGTTCTCCAGCCC
>JAGNQK010000047.1:0-12523 GCA_017989115.1 Dermatophilaceae bacterium
GTGCCCCTCGTCGTCGACGGCCACCGCCGCTGCGGTGTCCGGGCCAGCCGCCGCGAGCGCGTCGACCAGCGTGCGGAGGCCGGGCACGGCATACGGCATGTCGCCAGCCACCACGGCGGTCAGGTCGGTGGTGACGAGGGCGAGCCCGGCGGCGATGCCGGCGAGCGGGCCGCCACCGGGTGGGTACTCACGGGTCCAGGTGAGGGGTCGCGGGGTGGGCCGCTGCTCCCCCACGGCGATGACGGCCCACTCCTGCGGTAGTGACCCGAGCAGGTGGTCGAGCACGGTGGTTCCGGCGAGCGGTGCGGCGAGCTTGTCGGAGCCGAACCGGCGCGACTCCCCGCCGGCGAGCACCACCACCGTCAGTGGGTGAGTCACGTCAGCGTGACCCGGCGACGTAGGCGGTGCCGCGGCGCTCGAGGAGCCTCTCGCGCACCGCGTGCTCGAGCGCCTCGTCCATGCGCGCCTCGATGCCTTGGGTGAGCCGCTTGAAGCCGAACATCGCGAGCACGTCACGGTGCAGTTCAACCCGCTCCGCACCCCCCGAATCGCTGCAGACGGCTCGCATCGCGTTGGCGATCTCACGCAACGGCACGTGATCGACCGGTCGGGTTCCCTGGAGGTCAACGCGGAAGCCGTCCCATGACGCCGGGTTGACCGGGAGGTCCCACAGGATCGCCGGCTCCCCGCCCTTTCGGTGACCTCGCGGGACGACGCCCAGGATCGAGTCCGCACGCTTGGCGTTCACCCGCGCCAGGTCGAAGGCGCCTGCCACCAACTTCACGAGTCGATCCCGGTGGATCGGGCCCTCGGTGGCGATGGCGTCGGCGACGGCCAGCCCGACCCGCTTGCGGGCCGCGGCCGACCGGTCGAGCTGGTCGAGGACTTCACGTGACCCCAGGAGTGCGACGTCCCACGGCCTGAACGCCTGGCCACCACGCAGGTCATCGGCACCAACCGGGACGGCCAGCGACGCCTGCAGCGAGTTGCCGAGGACACCGCTCCACACGTCGTCGTCGGGTGCCGCATCCGCAGCATCCGGCGCAGCCGTCACGGTCATCGCAGCCGTCGCGGTCGCCACAGGTTGGCTCGCCAGGCGCAGCCCGCTCGAGTCGCCCCCGTTGGCACCCACGGTCACCGGGGTGCCGGCCAAGGCGCGATCGAGCGACTCCGAGAAGCCGTCCAGCACCCCGTCGCGGTCGGCGAGCCACGCCGGCAGCCAGATGCGGGAGACGTGCGGCCACCTGAGCATTCCGCCGAGCACCTCGATGGGCAGGGTGTCGCGGTCGCCGATCGTCGCGCGGTTGCTCCATTCCGGCCCGTCGAGCAACACGGCTGCCACGGGGCGGGTGGGGTCGGCAGCCAGGGCCACGGTCAGATCGACCCGGAAGTCTGACAGGCCCACGTCGGTCTCCACCACAAAGCCGCGCTCCTTCAGCGCGTCGGCGATGTCCTCACGATGCAGGTCGCGGTCCCGCCGTCGCAGCCGGGCGGACTCCAGCGCCCGGGCTCCCACATCGGCCATCTCGAGGTAGGCCCGCAGGTGCTTCACCCCCACGTTCTTCGTTTCCTCGGCGCGCAGTTGCGACGGTTCGAACGAGGTGAACAGCACCACCTGGCGCCGGGCACGGGTGATGGCGACGTTGAGGCGTCGCTCACCGCCCTCGAGGGACAGCGGGCCGAAGTTCAGCGGCAGGACACCGTTGGCGTTGACGCTGAATGCGGTGGAGAAGAGGATGACGTCGCGCTCATCGCCCTGCACGTTCTCGAGGTTCTTGATGAACAGGCCCTCCTCCTGGGTGGAGTCGAGCGCCTCGATGATCCGGGTGTCACCACCGTCGCGGATGAGCGCCTCGATGAACGCGCGTTGCTGCTGGTTGAAGGTGACGACACCGATGGACGGCACGGCCTCGGGCGAGGCCTCGAAGCGCCGACGGATCTCCTCGACGATGGCCTCCGCCTCCTTGCGGTTGGTGCGCAGCGTCTTGCCCTTGCCGGAGCGCTCGAACACACCTCCCACCCGGACCAGGCTCAACCCGCGATCGCTGTGCCCCCCACCGACGCCGAGACCCGGCGCCGGGAACGAGGACAGCCGACCCTCGTAGTAGTGCAGGTTGCTGAAGGCGATGAGCGACTCGTCCTGGCTGCGGTAGTGCCAGGACAGCCACTGCTGGGGGACCGCGGCGCTCAGGCACTCGCTGAGGATGCTCTCGGCGTCGGTGAGCGACTCGGATGCCGTCGCGTCGCTGTCGGCGTCGTCGCTGGTGCTCGCTTCCCCGAACGAGGATGGTGGCATCTGCTTGCTGTCCCCGACGACCACGACCGACGAGGCCCGACCCATCGCGCCGATGGCGTCGGCGACCCGGATCTGCGACGCCTCGTCGAAGACGACGATGTCGAACATCCCCGACTCGGCCGGGAAGAACCGCGCCAACGAGTCCGGGCTGACGAGGACGCACGGCATCAGCTGGGTGATGAGGTCGCCGTACTGCGTCATGAGCTCGCGCATCGGGAGCGCCCGACGGGTCTTGTTCACCTCGCGGCGCAGCCCGCCGATGCGGCCCGACTCACTCATCGCGTTGAAGTCGCGCCGGGCGATCACCTCCCGTGGCAGGGCCTGCTGGAGCAGGCCACGCACCTCACGCCCACTGTCGACGTACTGACGCAGGCTGCGCTCGTGGCTGCGGACGTCGAAGGCGTCGAGGTTCTGGCTCACGAGCCGCTCGGCCCGGGACGCCGCAGCGAGCCCCATCTCGAAAGCCTGCGGGGCGTCGTCGGCCTCGACGCTGCCGTCAAGCAGCGCAGCCGCTGCCGCGGGCATGCGGGCCCGGTCGAGCGCCGCCACGGTGCGGCGCAGGTCCAACCACCGGCGCAACGAGATGAGGTCGTCGTCGAGGCTCGACCGAAGGGCCGCGGTGCCGACCCAACGATCGACCAGGCCCTCCCCACGCAACCACTGGCGCACGTCGTCGTCCGTGGCCCGAGTGAGCGCGAAGACCTGCTTGAGTGCGGCCGCGAGCGCGGCAACGGCATCGATGGTGGCGGCCTCGGGCGTGAACCCCGACTCCAGGAGCCGTCGCAGCTCGTCCTGGAAGGTACCCCCCGAGTCCTGGGGCGCCACCGCAGCGCCGGCCCACTCGAGCCAGTCGAGTTGCTGGGCCACGACGCCGGCACCCTCCGGGGTCAGCGGGTTCCAGTTCGGCGGAACCCGCACCCCCGCAACTGCCGTTGTGCGGGCCGCGAGGAACTGGACGGCACCTTGCAGCTGGACCAGGGCCGCGAGCAGCCCGACGAGCTCCTTGGGCTGCACGACCGCTCCAGGGCGCAGCCCGGGCTGGAGCTCAGCGAGCACGGCCCGCAGCCGCTTCTTGCGCCCGAACCAGCTCGACGCCGCCGCGGCTTGGGCACGCCCGTAGATGTCGGGCAGCGCGAGCTCGAGTGCCGCGGGGGTCGCCCGGTCGAGCCCGGGGTGGGAGGCAGCCACGAAGGCATGCACCTCCTGGCGCACCGCGACGCTGTCGGCGCGCCACGACTGGCTGCGCGTGCGGTCGAGGGTGTCCAGGGTGATGCTCGGGGCCCGCAGCAGCGCGGCCAGCGACTCCAGGTCAGTGGCGCGGGTGGCAGTGCGAAGCACCCCGGCGAGCGGTGACACCGCAGCCAGCCGCTCGACGGCGCGGTCGACCTCGACAGCGGCCTGACGTACCGCTGCGAACGGCCCGGCATCCAACTCGCCGACACGCACGAAGGCCCACGGGTTGTTCGGCCCTGGCCGAGCCGGGCCAGCCACGTCAGGCAGGGTGCGCAGCATCGCCCGTAGGCTCTCGCGCTCGGTCGTGGCCTCGTGGGTGAGCAGGGTCCGTGGCACCTCGAAGGAGTACTCCGTGTCGGCCCGGTGCAGCAGTTCGGTCGTCGCCCCGTACAGCGAGTGCCCGGCCCCGTTCTCCTCGTGGACCCGACGGGCGTAGCGGGACAGCCGCCCGGCGCTGGAGTCGTGCTGCTCGATCGCCACCTTGAGCGCCTGCGGGTCGGCGAAGGGGGTGGCATCCATCGCCTTGCGGATCTGTTCGCGCACCACCGCGGGTTTGCTGCCCTTGTCGTGCAGGTCGAGGGAGTAGGGCCCCATGCCCACGCCGTCGAGGCGGCGCTTGACGACGTCGAGGGCGGCCCGCTTCTCGGCGACGAAGAGCACTCGCCTGCCCTCGGCCATGGCGCGGGCCAGCAGGTTGGTGATGGTCTGCGACTTGCCGGTGCCGGGCGGGCCCTCGAGCACGAAGGTGCGTCCGGACACGGCGTCGGCGACGGCCCGCAACTGGGAGCCATCGGCTGGCATCGGGCACAGGGCCGCGAGCGCGTCCAGGTCGGGGCTACCCGTCGCGTCGTGCGAGTCGGCGAAGGGTGCCGTCGGCGTGTGGACGAGGTGCGAGACGAGCGCGTTGTCGCAGAAGGTCTCCCAGTGCTCGTCGAGGTCCTTCCACAGCCGGAACTTGGCGAACTGCAGGATCGCGATGTCCGCGGTGTCCTCCACGTGGTAGCTCAGGCCGCGTTCCTGGACAGCCACCCGCACTGAGGTGAACGCGGCGGCCAGGTCGATGCCGGAGTCGTCGGCGACCGGGTTCTCGAGGCCGGGGATCGACATCCCGTGCAGCTGCTTGAGCTTCTCGAGCAGGCAGTAGTTCGGGGTGCTCTGCCCGGTCTCGTCGATCTCGAGGCGGTAGGTGGACTGCCGCGCACCGGTCACCAGCCGCACCGGCACGAGGATGAGCGGCGACCTCAGCGGTTCCGCCCGACCCTCGACCGACCAGACGAGGGTGCCGAGCGCGAGGTAGAGGTTGTTGGCACCGGTCTCGTCGACGATCGTCTTGGCCTTGTAGGCGAGCGAGCGCATCCTGCTCAGGTAGGCCGCGCTCGTCACGTCGGTGTAGACGGCCTGCTTGGTGGCGACCAGCCCCGCTCGTGCCTCTGCGGGCAGTTCGCGCCCGTAGCGGATGCCGCGGGCGCGCAGGACGTCGTCGAGCTGGTCGGATGGCAGGAGGTGGATGGCCTTGCCCGCATGGAGCAGGTCCTCGACCTGGCCGAGTGACTCCCCCGGCGCCGCGAGGTTGATGCCGGTGGACTCCTTGTAGTTGAGCAGCCGGTTTCGCAGGGTCAGGTCGAGCAGCGAGTTCTTCCACGTCGTCACGCGAGCGGGCACCGAGTCCTGGTGCGCTCCACGGGTCGCCGCCCGCCCGCCGGTGACGATGAGCACCGGTGTGCTGTGCTCGGCGGGGCTGTACTCGATGATCTGCGGGGTGCCGTCGGCGGCGCGCCCCTGTGCCGGCAACGGGTAGACCCGGCCGAGGCGGGCCTGCCGCACGTCGACGACGCCCTCGATCACGGACAGGTCGGCGAGGTGCTGCTGGCGGGGGATGCGGGTCGCGTGGTCGAAGTCGACCGGCTCGGTGCGCTTGGTCAGCGCCGTCGTCTCGACCAGACCCATGTGGCCCAGGTCGAGGTGGTTCACGACCTCGCTCGCATCGGTGACGACGATCGACCCGAGCGCGCGCTCGTCGCGCCACCACCCGAGGAACGCGTGGCCCTCGATGACCCAGAGCAGCGGGCGGATGCCGGCCTGCTCCAGGCAGGCTGCCATGACCACCGTGAGGTCCAGACAGGTGCCGACCCGCTCCCCAACGACCTCGCGGGGGGTGCGCACCTTCTGGCCGGCGTCCTCCACCCGACCGTGCCAGCTGGCCGGCGGGTTGGCGTAGGCGATGCCCAGGCCCTGGAGGGCCTCGTACACGGCTCGCACGATGTCGTCGACCCGCTCGACGTCGGCCTGGTAGCCCTCGATGGACGGGCTAGCCGTGCGGGCCTCGAGGATGCCGCTCGCGGTCCGCAGCACCTGCGCCACCTCGGGGCTGTTCGGCATCACGTGCGCCGGCAGCATCTCCAGGCCGAGGCCGACGGGTAGGGCCGACCAGTGCTGGGCGGCGTGGACGATGACGTCGACCTCGGCGCTGCCGACGGCCCAGTCGTCCTCGTCGAGGATCTCGACCTTCAGGCGCCCCGGCCGGTGCGCCTCGACCGTGGCCATCGCGGCGGGATCGAGCGCAAGGGTGAGGTCGCGCAGCACGAGGGCGGCCTCGACCGGGAGGTCGAGCAGTTCGGTGAACGGCTTGCTCAGCCGCCCCTGCGAGTCACGCAGTTCGGCGCGCAGCGTCGCGCCACGCAGTTCGTCACCCCGGTTCACCACCCGCACGGCGTTGATGACCTGGATGCCGTTGTGCGCCATCGCGTACGTCACGACCGGGATGGCGTCGATCTCGATGGCCACGGTGCCAGCATCCACTGCAGTTGTCCCCTCGTTCACGAACCGTCGCCGAGACCCTACGGCCCCGCGGTGACACAGGGCGCCGCAGGGTGCACACGAGTGCAGACCGGTATCGCGTCGCGAGAGTCACTCGCGACGTATGCCGGGTGGCTCGGCCGGGAGGCCAGCGTGCGCCACGGCGACACCGCTGCCGGTGCCCGTCGGCGGCAGGCCACGTCGCGGCCCTCGGTCCTGCTCACGACGCCCGAGTCGCTCGAGGCGATGCTCGTCTCGACGCTGCTCGACGCGCCGCGCATGTTCGGTGACCTGCGGGCCGTCGTCGTCGACGAGGTGCACGCCTTTGCGGGCGACGACCGCGGCTGGCACCTTCTCGCGGTGCTCGAACGGCTGGGCGCGCTGGCCGGTCGCCCGCTCCAGCGGATCGGCCTGTCCGCCACCGTCGGCAACCCGGATGCGCTGCTCGAGTGGCTCCAGGGGCGAGAGCGCTCGCGGCGCACCGTCATCGCGCCGCCGATCGAGTCGTCGGCAGCACCCGAACTCGCTCTGGACCACGTCGGGAACGTGGGCAACGCCGCGAAGGTCGTGAACGGCATCCACCTCGGGGAGAAACGCCTCGTGTTCGCCGACTCGAGGAGGACCGTCGAGGGGCTTGCCGTCGCCCTGCGTGGGTTGGGGACGCAGACGTACGTCTCGCACTCCTCGTTGTCGGTGGACGAGCGGCGCCGGGCCGAGACGGCCTTCGCCGAGGCACGCGACTGCGTCATCGTCTCCACGTCGACCCTCGAGCTCGGGATCGACGTCGGTGACCTCGACCGCGTCGTGCAACTCGGCGCACCGAACACCGTCGCGTCGGTGCTGCAGCGGCTCGGGCGCACCGGCCGGCGCCCCGGGTCGACCCGCAACCTCATCTTCCTCGCCAGCGAGGACGACGAGCTCCTGCGCGCCGCGGGGTTGCTGCTCCTGCTGGACGAGGGCTTCGTCGAGCCGGTCGTGGCGCCCCCCGAGCCGCTGCACGTGGCTGCTCAGCAACTGCTGGGGTCTGCCCTGCAGAAGGGTCGGATCTCGCTCGCCGAGGAGTCCTCCTGGATCTGCGGGCTCGGCCTGGCCGACGAGGGACGGCTGGCGGAGATCTGCGAGTGGCTCGTGGAGACCGCCCACCTCGACACCGATCAGGGGCTGGCGTTCATCGGCCCGCGGGCGGAGGCTCGCTACGGCCGGCGCAACTTCATGGACCTGCTCGCCGTCTTCACCGCGGCACCCGAGGTCGTGGTGGTCCACGGCCGGCGGGAAGTCGGCAGCGTC
Source organism: Dermatophilaceae bacterium (assembly GCA_017989115.1). Classification (GTDB taxonomy): domain Bacteria; phylum Actinomycetota; class Actinomycetes; order Actinomycetales; family Dermatophilaceae; genus Fodinibacter. Next base: position 7,613 of record JAGNQK010000047.1, read on the forward strand.
GACCCGATGCTGCTCGTCGCCAAGGTCACCGGCCCGCGGATCATCGCCCTCGCCGGTCGCCCGTGGCTGGTCACGCACATCGACTGGCGACGGCGCAGGGCATACGTCGAGCCGAGCGACCGGGCCGGTCGCTCACGATGGACCGGCGAACCTCGCGCCTACTCGCTCGAACTGTCGGATGCCGTGCGCCGGGTGCTGCTCGGAGCCACGCCTGTGGGTGCCGAGTTGACTACCCGTGCGATGAACCGGCTCGGGTCGCTTCGTGAGCAGTACCGACACCGGGTCGCGCCGGACGCCAGCGTGGTCACCGAGGACGATGGGCGAGTGCGCTGGTGGACCTTCGCGGGGGCAGGCGCGAACGCTGCGCTCACTGCTGCCCTCGACGCGGTGGCGCCTGACCTGCTCGACCAAGGGACGTTCGGCAACCTGAACATCGCGCTGCGATCCGATGCCACGGCGGTCGCGGTGGGGTCGGCGGTGCGCCGGGCCCGGGCGGAGTTCGGCTCGGACCTCGTGGGCGTCATGCCTCCGGTCAGCGAGCAGGCGCTCGCCAAGCTCAAGTTCGCCGAGCTCCTGCCACCCCACCTGGCGCTTGGCACGCTGTCCGCGCGGAGCACGGACCGCCGGGGTGCAGCGCTTGTCGCCGGCCGTCCCGTGGCCGGAGGCTGAGGAAGGCTGGGGTCAGCCTTGGGCCGGCCCGATGGCGTCGAGGTAGGCCGCGATCGCCTCGTCCCCCCACTGCTCCTCGAAGCCGCGCACGGCCTCGTCGGCGGCGGCGGCGAGGTCACCGCTGGTCTCCTCCCACGGGGTGCGGGTCCAGCCCTCGAGGTAGGCGGTGCTGTCGACCGCGCCGAGGCGCATGGCGGCCTCGTCGATCGCCTCCTGGAAGCGCGGCGGGAGCGGCACCTTGACCACGTCGTCGCCGTCGCGGGCGACCACGAGGGAGGGGAGGTCACGCCACCAGGTCACCTGGATCTCAGCCATGGCGTGCATGCTGCCACGACTGGCACCACGAGCCCGACACCTTCAGTCGAGAGTAGGGGAATCGCCGTGTGGCGCCGGGGCTGCACGGCGATTCGCTTACTTTCGACCAGCAGGGAGCCTTGATGCTGGGCCAGGACGGTCAGGCGGGGAACACGCCGCTGGAGAGGTACCGGTCACCGCGGTCGCAGACCACGAACACGATCGTCGCGTTCTCGACCTCCTGCGCCACCTGGAGTGCGGTCCAGCACGCGCCTGCCGCGGAGATGCCGCCGAAGATGCCCTCCTCGCGGGCCAGCCGGCGGGCCATCTCCTCGGCGTCCGCCTGGGAGACCTCCACGGTGCGGTCGACGGCCGAGGGGTCGAAGATCCTCGGCACGTACTCCGGTGGCCACGCGCGGATGCCGGGGATCCTGGACCCCTCGGCAGGCTGTGCCCCGACGATCTGCACCCCGGGGTTGCGCGACTTCAGGAACCGCGAGACCCCGGTGATCGTGCCGGTGGTGCCCATCGCGGACACGAAGTGCGTGATCCGCCCGTCGGTCTGGCTCCAGAGCTCCGGGCCCGTGCCCACCTCGTGGGCGCGCGGGTTGTCCGGGTTGCCGAACTGGTCCAGGGCCCGGCCGCGTCCTTCGCGCTCCATGCGCGTCACGACGTCGCGAGCCTCTTCCATTCCCCCCGATGCAGGCGTGAGCACGAGCTCTGCTCCGTACGCCTTCATCGTCTGGATGCGCTCGATCGAGGCGTCCTCGGGCATCACGATGACCAGGGGGTAGCCGCTGATCGCCGCCGCCATCGCCAGGCCGATCCCGGTGTTGCCGGACGTGGCTTCCAGCAGGGTGTCGCCGGGCGAGATCTCCCCACGCTCCTCGGCACCCCGGATCATGCTGATCGCCGGCCGGTCCTTCACCGAGCCGGCCGGGTTGTTGCCTTCGAGCTTGGCGAGCAGCACGTTGCCGCGGCGTTCGTTCTCCGGCCCCGGAAGGCGCTGCAGACGCACCAGCGGGGTGCCGCCGATGACGTCCTCCATCGTGGGGTACGACGTGGGGTACGACCCAGGGGTGCTCACCCGCTGGAGTCTACGGCGACAGCACTCACCACACCGCGATACGATACGTGTATCGCAGAAGGGAATTCCTGGTGCCACTATCCATACGTCTGACCGCAGAGGACGAGGCACGTCTGAATGCGCTTGCGGCGCGGACCGGGCGCTCGAAGACCTTCTACGTACGCCAAGCCATCGAGGCACACCTGAGTGAACTTGAAGAGGTGTACTGGGCCGACGAGGCGATCCGCGAATACGAGTCGACGGGCCGTGAGTCCCGCCCCGCTCGGCAGTTGTGGGATGAGCTGGGCGTGTGAGCCGCTGGGCTCTCGAGACGTCCCCTCAGTTCGACAAGGCCGCTCGCAGACTGGACCCGCAGATCCTGCGGCGCGTGCGCGTGTACCTCGACGAGGTCTGTGACCTCGAGGATCCCCGCTCGCGGGGGAAGGGGCTGAGCGGGCAGTTGTCCGGCTACTGGCGCTATCGCGTCGGCGACTATCGCGTGCTGGTCGAGATCCGCGACGATTCACTCGTCATCGTGGCGATCACGCTCGGGCATCGGTCCGGCATCTACTGAATGGGGCTGCCTTTGCGGACGGTCGCCCGTCTAGCCTTGGACGGTGGATGCCGTGACCGGGCCGAGCGGCCGCCGCCGGATCCACACGGCGTGGCGACTTGGGTGGGGCGAGACGACCGGGGCGGCCGACCCCGCCACCCTGCACCCGGCTGAAGCAGCCCTCGTCGAGAGTGCCCGCCCGCAACGACGAGCCGAGTTCGCCACGGGCCGCCAGTGCGCACGAATCGCCCTGCGCGAGATCGGGGTCGAGCCGCCTGACCACCCGATCCTGGCCGACCCCCACGGCGCCCCCCTGTGGCAGGCCGGGGTCATCGGCAGCATCACCCACACCGCGGGCTGGACCGGTGCCGTCGCGGCCCGACGCGCCCCGGACGCAGACCTCGCCTCGATCGGCCTCGACGCCGAGGTGGCAGCACCCCTGCCGCCCGGCGTCCTGGAGGTCGTGGCCTCGGGCGCAGAACGCACCGAGCTCTCCGCCCTCGGCAGGGCCCACCCCGGCACCCCCTGGGACACCCTGCTCTTCGCCGCCAAGGAGGCCACCTACAAGGCGTGGTACCCGCTCGCCGGCACGGTGCTGCACCACGAGCAGGTCCGAGTCCACCTCACCGCCGACGGCACCTTCCGCGCGGAGGCGAGTGACGGCATCCGGATGCCGTTGCGTGTGCAGGGGCGGTGGCGCGCCGATCCCGACGTGGTCGTCACCCTTGCTGCGGTGGCAGCTCGGGAAGTTCCTCGCGGCGCAGCCACGCATCGAACAGCTCGCGGTGCGGCGAGCCGCTGACCGACTCGACGCATGCCTCGAAGTCGGCGGTCATGACGACCTCGTAGCGGTGGGTGTCGACCCAGGTGCGCAGCACGTCGAAGAACATCTCGTCGCCAAGAGCCGTGTGCAGGGCAAACAACGTCAGCGCCCCCCGCTTGTAGACCCGGTCGTCGAAGACGCGGTCGGCTCCGGGGTCGGTGAGCACGAGGTCCTGGGGCTTGCGGGCGAGCCCGTCGTGGTGGCGGGCGGCCTCCTGCCTGAGCGTCGTGCGCCCGGACGCCTGCGACCACAACCACTCGGCATAGCAGGCGAATCCCTCGTGCAGCCAGATGTCGGCCAGCGAGGCGGCGGTGACGGCGTTGCCGAACCACTGGTGCGACAGCTCGTGCGCGATGAGCCGCTGCGCCGACCAGTCCCGGCTGAGGTGGTTGGTGCCGAACGTCGACAGCGACTGCGACTCGAGCGGGATCTCCAGCGGGTCGTCGGTGACGACGGCGGTGTAGCGCTCGAACGGGTACGGGCCGAACAGCTCGGTGAACACCTCGAGCATGCGCGGCTGGTCGGCGAGCGCCTCACGCACCGACTCCATGCGCGACGGCGGGCCGACGAGCCACGTCGGCACCGGGGCGTCGACCTGCTGCTCGGCGTCGTAGCGGCCGATCTGGAGGGTCGCGAGGTAGGGGGCCATGGGGTCGCGCTGCTCGTGCACCCACTCGGCGCGGCGCCCCACGGTCTTGTGGCTGACGAGGATGCCGTTCGCGACGACCCTGTAGGCGGGGTCGGTCTCGACCCGGATGCGGTAGCGGGCCTTGTCGGCCATCCGGTCGTTGCAGGGGAACCACGTCGGGGCGCCGTGCGGTTGGGCGGCGACGAGCACGCCGTCGGTGAGCTCTTCCCAGCCGGCCGGTCCGTCGGGGCCGGGCATCGTGCCGGGGTTGCCCCGGTAGGCGATGGTGAGCAGCAGCGGTTCACCAGCCGGCAGTTCTTGGGTGAGCCGGATGCGCAGCCGCGAGCCCCGGTGCGACCAGCGGGCCACCTTGGCTCCCTCGACGCGCAGGCTGCGCACCTCGAGCCGGTGCAGGTCGACGACGAGGTCGGTGAGGTCGACCACGGCTCGCACCGACAGCTCGGCACGGCCTTCGAGGTGGTTGCCGAGCGGCTTGTAGCGCAGGTCGAGGGCGTAGTGCTCGACCTGGTACCGGTCGTCGCCGTGGCCGGGCAGGTAGGGGTCGGAGCCGGTCATTCGGGCTCAGCCCATGGGCCGACGGGGTTGCCGATCCACCGGGTCTTGTCGGGCACCGACTCCCCGCGCATGACGAGCGAGACCGGCCCGACGGTGGCGTGGCGCCCGATGCGGGCGGCCGGGAGGATGACGGAGTTGGGGCCCAGTGTGCCCCCGTCTGCGATCGTCACCCGGTCCATCGCGAGGATCCTGTCATGGAACAGGTGGGTCTGGACCACGCAGCCGCGCCCCACTGTCGCCCCGTCGCGCAGGTCGATGAGGTCGGCCTCGGGCAACCAGTAGGTCTCGCACCACACGCCGCG
>JAGNQK010000047.1:12623-15782 GCA_017989115.1 Dermatophilaceae bacterium
CCGGGCGCCGCCATGCCGGAGTTGCCGACGAAGGCGCCCTTGCCGACCCGCACGGGCTCGACGCGCAGCCAGCCGCCCCCGAGTTCGTAGCCGCCGACGAGGGTGTCGTCGGCGAGGAACGCACCTGCGCGCACCGTGACGAACGTCGGCAGCATGAGCACGGTCGAGGCCTCGACGTCGGGGCCGATGTCGGCGCCGAGGGCTCGCAGCCACCACGGCGTCAGGCTCGAGGAGTAGAGCGGGAAGAGCCAGGTGCGCGCCTCGTCGAGCACCCGCAGCACCGACCAGGCCTGCCACGCCCGCAGACCGTGCACGGGGTGGTGGCCCGGTTCGAGACCGATCGAGAGCAGCCGCACCGTGGCGAGAACCAGCCCGACGAGCACGACGAGGCCGACGACGGTGGCGACGGGCAGCCACAGCAGCGCGGCGGTCAGCAGCCCGGCGAGGTCGGTGGCCGCGGTCAGCTCGGGCAGGGCGACGGTGACGCCGGCGAGCACGGCGAGCACCGGCATCAGGGACAAGGCGATGGCCGACGCGGCGTAGGCGAGCACCCAGACGCGACGGTTCGGCGGGCGCTGCGGCGTCCACGGGCCGCGGGCCGCACCCGACGGGCCGGCGGGCGCACCCGACCAGGCCTCGTCGGCCGGCACCGGCCCGAACACGGCCGACCCGGGCGCGACCTCCGCCCGGTCACCGATGTCGGCCCCGGGCAGCAGGGTGCTGCGCGCCCCGACGCGGGCCTCCTCACCGACGGCCATCGCCACGATGTACACGTGGCCGCCGTCGAGCCAGTGCCCTGCGAGGTCGACCTCGGGCTCGATGGAGCACCCGGTGCCGAGCGTGAGCAGGCCGGTGACGGGCGGGATGCTGTGGAGGTCGACGTGACGACCCACCCGGCATCCGAGCAGTTTCGCGTAGACGCGAACGAGTGGCGCGGCCGACAGGTTCGTGGCCCCCAGTTCGTCGACCAGTCGCTCGGCGAGCCAGAGCCGCAGGTGCACCCGGCCACCGCGGGGGTACCGGCCAGGGCCGACCCCGCGCAGCACCAGGCGCGCCGCGGCGGCACCGAGCAGCACCCGCCCGAAGGGGTTGATGAGCAGCAGCCACCCGGTGAGCACCCAGCCCCACGCGATCCTCGGCAGCCACGGCGCATCGACGACCCGGTGAGCGACGAGCAGCCCGAGCCCGATCCACGTCAGCCAGCGCAGCGCCCCGATCGACCGCACGACGACGGTGCCGAGCACCTGCGCGACCTGGGTGTCGCGCGGGACCGGCGAGACCGAGGCGTTGGTGCGGCCGGTCGGCGCGGCCATGGCGTCGAGGGTCTGCGCGAGGTCGGCGAGGACGGGGTGCTCGTAGATGTCGGCGACGGTGACGTCCGGATGCCGTTCGCGCAGTTTGGAGACCAGCTGGGCTGCGCTGAGGCTCCCCCCACCGAGGTCGAAGAAGTCCTCGTCGGGGGCGGAGGGCGGCGAGCCGAGGATGGCGGCCCAGTGCCCGGCGATCCAGGCGGCCGTGCCGTCGAGCTCGAGGTCGGGGGTGCCGGATGCCGTGGCACCGGTTCCGCGGGACGCGCCGGGTGGCGGCCACGGCAGGGCGTCGCGGTCGATCTTCCCGGAGGTGCGGGTGGGCAGGGTGTCGACGACGGCGATACGCGGGACGAGGGCGGCCGGCATCGACGCCCGCAGCTGCTCGGCCGCGGCCTTGGGGTCGAAGCCCGCGTCGGCGGTGACGTAGCCGACGAGCAGCCGGTTGCCCGCCTCGGTGCGCTTGACCGCAGCGGCGGCTCCGCTGACCCCGGGGAGGCCGAGCAGGGCGCTGTCGACCTCACCGAGCTCGATCCGTCGCCCACCGACCTTGACCTGGTCGTCGGCACGCCCCTGGAAGACCAGACCCACGCCGTCGAAGCGGACGACGTCGCCGCTGCGGTAGGCGCGCTCCCAACCCAGGCCCGGCATCGGGGCGTACACCGCGGCATCCTTCTCGGGGTCGAGGTAGCGGGCCAGACCCACGCCCCCGATGATCAGCTCGCCCGGCTCTCCATCGGGAACGCGCTGGCCCTGCGCGTCGACGACGGCGAGGTCCCAGCCGTCGAGCGGGAGGCCGATGCGCACGGGCGGCTGGCCGTCGAGCTGGGCACCGCAGGCGACGACGGTGGCCTCGGTGGGGCCGTAGGTGTTCCAGACCTCGCGGGTGTCGGTGGCCAGGCGCGCGCCGATCTCGGGAGGGCACGCCTCGCCGCCGAGGATGAGCAGGCGGACGTCGGCGAGGGCGTCGGCCGGCCAGAGGGCGACGAGGGTGGGCACGGTCGAGACGATGGTGATGTCGTTGGCGACCAGCCAGGGGCCGAGGTCCATGCCCGAGCGCACGAGGGAGCGCGGTGCCGGCACGAGGCAGGCGCCGTACCGCCAGGCGAGCCACATCTCCTCGCAGCTGGCGTCGAACGCGACGGACAGGCCGGCCATGACCCGGTCACCCGGGCCGATCGGGCGCTGCTGGAGGAACATCCGCGACTCGGCGTCGACGAAGGCGGCGGCGTTGCGGTGGCTGACGGCGACGCCCTTGGGCAGGCCGGTCGAGCCCGAGGTGAAGATGACCCAGGCGTCGTCGGTGAGCTCGGGGTCCTCCTCCGGAGCCTCGTCGGGGTCTGCGTCGGGCGGCGCGGCCGGGCCGGATCGGATGACGAGGTCGGTGCCGACGATCGCGGCGACGCCGGCCTCGCCGAAGACGACTCGCGCCCGCTCGTCTGGGTCGTCGTGGTCGACCGGCACGTATGCCGCGCCGGCAAGCAGGATGCCGGTGATCGCGACATAGAGGTCGGTGGTCCCCGACGGGATGCGCACCCCGACCCGGTCGCCACGCCGGACACCGTCGCTGCGCAGCGCCGCCGCGAGCTCCTGGGCGGCGTCGAGCAGTTCGTCGTAGGTCAGGACCTCGCGGCCGTTGTCGATGGCCGGGGAGTCGGGGTGTGCATCGGCGGTGGCGCGCAGGATGTCGACGAGGGTACGCGGCTCCGGAGCGAGGTGGGCACGCAGCAGCGGGTCGGTCACGTCGAGGTCACGCTGCGAGGGTTCGCCTGACGGCGTCGAAGGCTCCACGTGCCCAGTCTGGCGTGACGAGGTGAACGCCGCGTGACGACTGCGTTCGCCGCGCCGGGCG
>JAGNQK010000203.1 GCA_017989115.1 Dermatophilaceae bacterium
GGGCCGTCAACAGGCCGGAGTTGCGAGCCGCTCACCCGTCGGTGGGGCGATACAGCTCGGGGCTGTCGGCCGTGATGTCGATCCCGAACATGGAGACCACGCGCTGACCCGGGCGCAGCATGGGGCGTGGCCGGAGGCCGAGCAGGAGCCCGTCGAGGGCGGCCGCGAAGGCGTCTCCGTGGAAGTAGAAGGCGTCGTGGACGAGGCTCCGCCCGAAGTAGCGCGACGAGCTGTCGACCAGCAGCTCCCCGTGGTCGTGGTGGACAGTCGCGACGACCACCAGCGTGGTGCTCAGCAGCCGCTGCCACGCGGCCAGCTCGTCGTCCTGGGCATCCGGCGCACACGCGCTGAACGCCACGTCGCTGGTGGCGCATTCGACACCCGCACCGCAGCTCCCCACGGTCAGGCCGCCGAACCGGCTGAGCACCTGCCAGCCCGGGTGATCCCCGGACACGAACGCGGGAACCGGGACGCGCCGCGACGGGTCCCAGCCCGCGGCGACGAACGACGGCTCGGTTCTTGCGGAGGGTGCGAACACGACGCCGCAATATATCGCCGATCCGGCGCGTCCTCGCGATGCGCCTTGCCCCGCGGGGACGGCGTGGCGCGGCGACAGGTTGGCACGGCGGGAAGCCCGGTCGCGCCATGGTGGCGACGACCGCGCCCGAGCACCTCGGTATCCACGCACCTGACGATGGCACCCGACATGCAGAAGGAGAGGCCCGTGGTCCGCGCTTCCTCGTCGCTGCACCGGCTGGGGCGACTCGTCAGGGTCGCGGTCGCGCTCGGGTGTGGCGCGCTCGTCGTCACCTGCCTGGTGCCGCTCGTGCCGGTGTGGCCGTTCGTCCTGACCGAGCACTTCCGGGTCCAGTTCCTCGGAGGTGGGGCCGTGCTCGTCGCCGCGGCGGCGGCGCTCGCCATGCGCGGCTACTTCGACGCGGCGTTGCTCGGCACGCTGGTCCACTTGCTGGCGATCGCGCCCGAGCTCTGCCTTCGGCCTCGCCCGATCCCGCGCGACGGTGTGCCGCTCCGGGTGCTGGTGGTCAACGTCCACACCAGGAGCACCAGCTTCGACGCCGTGCGCGCGCTCATCGACGACGTCCGGCCCGACGTCGTCGGGCTGGTCGAGGCCGATCAGCGCTGGATCGACGGGGTCGCGCCTGCCGTCGCCGGGTTCGCCGGACGCCTCGAGGAGCCGCGCGACGACAACTTCGGGCTCGCGCTGTACACCCGCGCGCCGCTGGTGGGCACGGTCGAGCGGCTCGACGCCGCGTGGCCGAGCGCGGTGGCCGCCCTGCCCGTGGGTGGAGCCACCGTCACGCTGCTGCTGACGCACCCGCTGCCGCCGGTCAGCGCCGCGGCGCTGGACGCCCTGCAGGTGCACTTCGCCGCGGTGGCCCGGCGCGTGCGGACCCTCGCCGGCCCGGTCGTCGTCATGGGCGATCTCAATGCCACGCCGTGGTCGCGTCCGTATCGCCGGCTGCTGGCGGGCAGCGGCTTGTGCGACAGCCGCGCCGGCTTCGGGATCCAGGCCACCTTCCCGTCGAGCTCGTTCCTCCTGCGCATCCCGATCGACCACCTGCTCGCGTCCTGCTCGGTCGGCATCACCGGCCGCCGGGTCGAACGCCACGTCGGCTCCGACCACCTGCCGGTCGTCGTCGACCTCGTGGTGCCACCTGCGGGGAGCGCCGAGCGCTGAGGGCGCGCGCCGGCGGCCAGACTGCTACGGCGCCTCGAGCAGGGCCTTCCCGGCGGGCGTGACGAGCGAGGTCGCCAGCTCGACCGCCCGTCGAGCAACGGGCTCCAGCTCCGCGGCCGTCGCGCCCGAGCGAGCCACCTTCGCGGTCACGCGAACGCCGTTGCTGATCGTCTGAACGTGCACGGCGCCATCGGCGCGGGCGACGTGGGCGGGTGGTTCCGTCCCGGCGAGAGCCTCCCAGGCGATGCCGTCGACCGGATCGGTCGAGATCGACGGGTCGAGCAGGACCTGCAGCGTCAGCTGCAGGCCGTCCGAGCCCTTGCCGGCCTCGGCGAAGCTGCACGTGGCTCGCGGTCGCCCCTTGGACTTGCTCTTGGTCGAGCTGCCCTCCTTGGCCGCAGGAAGCCCCAGCGAGGTCGCGACGGCGGGGAGCTGGAGTTGCTGGCAGAAGGCGTTTTGCATGCGCTGCCCCGCGGCCGGTGGTGCTGGCGCCACCGGGGGCTTCGTGGCGACCGGCGTCGCAGGCGGTGGCGACGTCGCTGGTGACGGCGGCGGCGGGGGTGGCGCGGCCTGGTCCTTGCCGCAAGCGGCTGCGATCGCCGCGACCCCGAGGAGCAAACCGATGGTCGGCGTGCGCATCTTACGTGCGCTCCGGGCAGCCCTTGCGCCAGGCCGAACGAAAGTAGGCGCGCCCCTTGGTGCTGACCGGGACGTTGGAGACCGCGGCGTCCTTCGACTTCAGCAGGTGCACGTGGCGAGGAGTCGCGACGTTGCTCTGGCAAGCACCCGGCGCGATGGCTCCGTCCTTGTCGACCTTGAACCACACCTCCTTCACGATCTCGCCACCGGCCGTCGCCACGCAGCGGTACTCGCCCGGGTGCTGGTCGAACATCCACAGGCCGGGAGCGTTCTCGCCGGCCTTGGTCCAGGCCCGTGACGTCGAGAACTGGAACGAACGCTGCTCCCACGTGATGTTGTCCTTCTCCTTCCCGCGGTAGGTCCAGTAGCCGTACGGCTTCTGCCCCGAGTCGAGCTGGCCATCGAGGACCTTCTTGCCGTCGAGCAAGCAGGCCATGGTCAGGCTGGTCGGCCCACCCTGCTTGTACTTCGTCCAGAATCGGATCGTGTAGAACGGGGCGTCCCCGCCGTGCTGGCGCGCGGCGTCGTGATGCTGGAGGGCGATCCGCTGCAGGTCGTACTCCGGGTTGCTGTTCGACTGGACTCGCTCTTCGATCGTGGCCCCGGCCAGCCGATGGTCCTGACTGACGATCCAGGTCTTGACCTGCTTGTTGAGCGCGCCTTGCGAGATCTGGATCACCTCGAACTCGAGCGTTCCCAGCGCGTGGCGGGTGTTCGCGAGCGTCTGCTTGTAGGACAGCTCGAGCGAGAACTTCCCGGCTTTGGAGATCCCGGCAGCGGCGGGATGCCGACAGTCGAAGATCGCCCACCCGACCGGCAGTGCCGGCTTGCCTGGGCCCGGGCTTGCTTCCTTGACGAACGTCGAGGCCACACAGGCCTCTGGCTTGCCGATCGCCTTCGCGCCTGCCTTCCACTGGACCAACACCACGTCCTCGGGGCTGTAGTCGGAGAACCCGACGACGAACCGCGACTCGGGAACCCACGCGGGCTTGCTGCTCGACGGAATGTGCGCAGAGATGTTGGTCTCGTAGAGCCCGAGCGTATCGATGATCCGCGGGGGATCGCCGGTGGCCTCGGCGACTGCGGGCGAGACCACGGCGACGACGAGGAAGATCAGGCAGGCGGGTAACGCTCTCATCCTGGAAGGGTACCCGCGCCCGGTGCTCATCGGGGGACGCGGAAGTGGAGATGGACGCCGACCCCCTTCGCTGGGCTTGCGCCGATGTGGGCACCTGACGGAGCGTGTGGTCATGAGCGACCAGGGACCGTCAGAACGATCGTTGCCCCCCTCCCTCGGCCTGCATCGGGCACCGCTGCGAACGGTCCGATTCATCGCCGAGCGGTGGGTACACGGCAACGTGAGCCAGCGCCCACCGTCCGAGGCCGAGGTGGACCAGCTGCAGGTCGCGCTCACCGACCTGGGCGCGACGCCCGTGGTCGAGGCGTTGGTGGCGCTGCGCTCCTCGGTCCCGGTCGACGGCGCCGGCCTGTACGCGCTGGCTTACGAACTGTTCTCGACCCTACCCAGCCACGAACCAGTGCTCGACGAGTACAGCCACTTCCTGAGCGATCCCAACGCCGAGCAGCGTGACTTGCTCGAGCAGACCCGGACGGTGTGGATGCCTCGACTACGGGTGATGGATCCCGAGGACCGCAGCGACGCGGCCCGGCGCCTGGTCAGGCGCATCAAGTCCAAGAAGTTGATCCCGCTGCGCGACGAGCTCGTGACCATGCTCACCGGGGCGGCGTGACGTGCCGGCAGTCCTCAGAACCCGCCCGGCGGGAGTGATCGCAGGAAGCCGACGATGGCGCGCTCCTCGTCGGGGCGAATGTCCCAGGCGTGGGGGACCGCGAGGGACGTGG
>JAGNQK010000204.1 GCA_017989115.1 Dermatophilaceae bacterium
TGCTCCTCACCCACGAGGATGAGCGCGTGACAGTCCTGGCAGCAGTAGCGCTTGCGTGCCTTGCGGGTCTCGTCGCTCAACAGGGTGGTCGTCATCTTCCACGCTCCACGAGTGCGACCTGCTCGGGAGTCAGCACGTACAGCGGGCGGAGGGGGGCGTACCCCTCGGCCGTCGCGAGGCTGTCGGGGCTCCAGACCTCGTTTCGCACCTGTGCTGCCTCAGCCCTGGTACGGTACTTGCCCTTCATGCTTCCTCCTCGTGATCATGTTTGGTCGACTCGCCGGACAGCGGCGTGCAGCGGTCGCAGCAAGACGTGACTCCGAACCGCTCATATGGGTGGCGGGGGCAGTCCCACGCGGCAGGCTGGATCCGGTCTCTCGCGTCACTCATCGCCCCGCCTCCTCCTTGGTCCGGCAGCATCCGTCGCAGCCGTGCACGCCTCCGTCGGCGAGCCGCTGGTCTGGGTCGGGGTGTCCGATGCCGTGCGGGCAGATCCGCTCCATGAGGCTTCGGTCGGCACGCCAGTGCTGCCGCCAGCCGCGCATGTGGTGGTCGGTGCGGTAGTGGATGGGGCACGGTGACCCGATGCAGTCGCGGCGTCGGTGTGCCCAGATCCTCTCGCCACCTTCGAGGCGGACCCTCTTGAGCCCCTCAGCCCTCATCAGACCGGCGGGGTCCCGGAATGCCAGCGTGCCCCCGCTCTCAGCCCTAAAACGGTTTGCCACGTCTCCTGTGCCCAGCAGCGCCCTCGCCCCCGGCGTCAGCGCCGCCACTGCTTCCGCCAGCGCGCTAACGGCGGGGTCGATGGTGACTGACGATCCACGTGGCGGCAGGCTGGCGAGGAAGACCCGCTGCCACTCCACTGCCGCCCTCGCCACGTCGAGCACGAGCGCCAAGTCACTCATCGTCCCAATCCCTCTCGTGGTCTCCGTCGTCGGCATGGTGTGGCCCGTCGTGGCCCGCGTCGCGCCAGCACCGGAGCCAGAACGGCGGGTCGTCGTAGGGGACGAACTCCGTCTCGGCGTCGCAGCGGCCAGGCAGCCATCCGTCCAGCCAGTCCCGCAGTTGCGTCGCCTGCGTGACAGTCAGCGGGTACTGCGCCGCCGACCTGTCGTCGGTGTCGACGATGCGGACGACCGCGATGGGTTGCCCATCGATGAGGCTTGACACCGACCATGCTCGGAGCGTTCGGCGGTCGACACGTCCGCGCGTCCCGTTGTCGGCATGGAGTGCAAGCGCGTCACTCATCGCCCGGCCTCCTCTACGCTCAGCTCGCACTGGTAGCAGCCGGGCTCGCGTGTCAGGTGGTCGTGCGGGATGAGGCGGTCGCGGAGTGCCCGCTCCCATCGGGCGATTCGCTCGTGAGTGGCCAGCGCGGCCTCCGCCTTCCGCACCCTGGCGATCTCGGCGTCCCGGATGGCTTCGGCCTTGTCGAGGCGCCGGACGGCGTCGACTAGGTCCAGCAGCGTCGCATCGCCGTCCTCGGACAGGGATTTGCGGGCGACGCGCACCACCTCGGCGCGGCACAGCTCGACCCGCATCTGCGCCTCGGTCTCGCTTGCCTGCACGACCGTGACGTTGGCCGGTCGCTCGTCGTCGGTGGTGCGGACTAGCGCGGCGGCGATGCGCTCGGCCACCCCTCGGATGGCGGCCAGCTCAACGCAAATGCCCTGTACGAGGTCGGCCCGGTGGTCGCGGCCGCCGCTGGACTCCATGCGGGCGTCGATGAGGTAGTCGATGGTGCGGTCGGTCAGGTCGGTCATCGGTGGTCTCCTTCGGTGGTGGTGGTGCCGAGCGCACGGGCTCGTGCGTCGGCGATGCGGGTGGTCATGGGTGGAGTCGCTTCGGGTCGATCCACGGGAGCGCGCCTTCCCCGCCGGCGACGAGGCGGGTCGGCCACGGGCGCTCCTCGCGTGCGCCGCGCCACGGCACGACGTCGACCGCGCGGTCGAGCGGATCCAGCGCCAGCCCGCGCTGCTTGCGCTCCCGGCGCATGTCCGGGTCCTCGTACGGGCGCAAGCCGATGCCGAACTCCGGCCACCTGAGCCACAACGACGAGCCGATCGGGCGGACCGTCCGCTGCTCGGTGCCGGGTGCGGCGTGCGGCGAGTGGTGCTCCAGCAGCAGCGCGAAGCCGAACTCCTCGCGCAACCCGTCGAGGACTGAGGTGACTTGCCGGGCGAGGTCTTCCTCGCGGGCACCCGCTCCACCGACGTAGAGCTTGTACGCGGGGCCGATGACGAGCAGGTCCGGGGTGAACGCCTGGCACAGGTGGTGCAACTCGAGCCTGTCGGTCGGCTTTGCCAGGTCGAGCCCTTGCGGGTAGCGCTTGAGCCACATTCGCGTGTCGGTCGACCTCGAGCGGGACCGGATGACGGTCCGGAGGTCGGCGAGCTTGCGGGCCATGATGCCGACCGGATTCTCGCAGTCGACGTACAGGACGCGCCGGGGTGGCGCGGAGCGGAGGCTGAACGGGTCGAGCCCGGCAGCGACGGCGACGGCGACCTGCCGGAGCCACATCGACTTCCCGCCCCCCTCGACCCCAGTAAGCACCAGCCGCTCTCCACGGGCCAGCAGGTCGGGGATGACCCACTCGGTGTCGGGCAGGTCCTGGTCGCAGAACTCGTCGAGGGTGAGGGTCGCGTCGGCGACCCGTTCGAGGCTGCTGATACCGACGAGGGCTCGTTCGGCACGGGCCATCAGGTCCTCGACCGGGGTGTCGAGGTCACCGAGTCGCTGCCGGAGTTGGACGAGCGCGGCGTCGAGCTTGCGGCGCTGGGAGCGGTCGAGGATGGCGGCCGCGTACGCCTCGGCATTTCCGGCGATTCCAGCACCGACGAGTTCGGGCAGTAGGGCGCGGAGTTGTCCCCGGTTTCCGTTGAGGCGCTTTCCAAGAGTGGCAATGTCGGGGGATTCGCCAGCGGAATGAGTGGCGCGCATTGCTTCCCATACGGCACCGAGGAACGGCTGGCCGAAGTCGGCGTCGGTGACCTTGAGGGCTGCGGTGATGCGCGGGTCGTCGAGGGCGGCACCGAGGAGAGCGAGCTCGGAGGTGTCGTCGCGGTAGTCGAGGGCGTCTGTCATAGCCAGTCGTCCGCCTCGCTGGGATGGTTCTTGCCGTTGCGCGGTCGCTGGGATGCGAGGAGGAGCCTGTCGTACTGGCGGCGAAGGGTTGAGGCACTGAGGACGTTCGCACGCCAGAACTCATCCGAGGTGGCCCAGTCGATGACTCGGTGCACTTCGGTGATGTCTCTCTTGTCGGCATCGAGCATGAGTCGGGCGGCGTCGATGTTCGTCTTGCCTCTGGTGGGGACCTTGGCGCCGTTGGCTCTGATGCGTTGGTCGAGGTGGTCGAGGACGGCGGCGACGTCGACGCGCAGCGCCGACGAAGAAGCCTGTTCCCCTGTTCCCCTGTTCCCCTGTTCCCCTGTTCCTAGGCCGGAAATGTTCGGAAGTTCCGTGCGTTCGGTCGGAAGCTCCGTGTCAACGCGTTTCCCCTTGTCTGGACCGGGATGCTTGCCCTGAGCGCGTCTCTCGTTCCTCTGGTGCTTCTCCCAGCTCGGAATGGCGTAGTAGGGCCTGTTCTCGACCTCGTACCAGACCACTCCGAAGGCGTCCGCAACTTCCGCGCAAAGGGACGGAAGTTCCGCGTCTGTCACCTCAGGGTCATTCGGGAAGGCGAATCCGATGAGTTGTCTAGCGTTCGCGGTGCCCACTCCGTAGTCGTCGGCCCAGCACCATAGGGCGATGAAGAACAGTCGCGCTCGGAAGCTCGCTCGCGCGGTGCTCGGGGAGTCGAAGAACTCCGGCTTGATGGTTCTGATTCTGGGCATCACTCGACCTCCTGGTCGTCGATCCAGACCCAGGAGGCGGACCACTTCTCGCCACACGGGCACTCATAGGAGCACCTGACGGAAGGTGAGTCTTGGTACGGCAGAGTCGTCAGAGGTGCGTGGTCGTGAGTGAGGCACGCAGGGCACCCGTCGAGAAAGCCTCGCGGATCCGCGAGGGCATAACTGGGTACGTTGATAGGCTGGAGCATCAGCCCCTCCTTGCAGGGGTCAGGCTCCGGAGAACAGCGTTGGCGCGCTGCCGGAGCCGCTTTGTATTACGGGTCGACACTACCACCGTGAGTGATAGTG
>JAGNQK010000205.1 GCA_017989115.1 Dermatophilaceae bacterium
GCCTACGACACCGGCCAGATCAAGGTCGGCCGCCGCCTGGCCATCAAGGTGCTCAACGCCAGCAAGTTCGCGCTGTCGTTCGGGTCGGTCGACGGGGACCTCGCCGCCCAGGTCACCGAGCCGATCGACCTGTCGCTGCTCGCCGGACTGCGCGAGGTCGTCGCCAAGGCCACGGCGGGCTACGAGGCCTGGGACTTCACCCGCGCGCTCGAGGTCACCGAGCAGTGGTTCTGGTCGTTCTGCGACGACTACCTCGAGCTCGTCAAGGACCGCGCGTACGGCGCCCAGGGTGACGCCGCGGCGGCATCCGCCCGTGCGACGCTGCGGATCGCGCTCGACGTCGTGCTGCGCCTGTTCGCCCCGATCCTCCCCTACGTCACCGAGGAGGTCTGGTCCTGGACCCACGACGGCTCGGTGCACCGCACCACCTGGCCGACGGTCGACGAGCTGCCGGCCGGCGGCGACCCCGCCGTGCTCGGGTCCGTCGGCGCTGCCCTGGCCGTCGTGCGCAAGGCGAAGTCCGAGGCCAAGGTCGGCATGCGCGCGGAGGTGCCGTCGATGACCCTCGTCGGGCCGGATGCCGTGCTCGCCCACGTGCGCAGCGCCGAAGGTGACCTGCGAGCGGCCGGCAAGCTCACCGGCATCCTCGACTACGCCGAAGGCGATGAGGTTGCCGCGCGCGACATCGAGCTGGTGGCGGTGCCCAAGCCCACGGCCTGACCCACCCGACCCTGACCCACCCCGCCCACATAGTTCCCGACTTCGTGCGACTTGCGTGCGGTCTTTCCGGCCAAAAGCCCGTGAAACCGCACCGAAGTCGCACGAAGTCGCGTTCAGATGGAGTCAGGCGGGGGCTGCGTCCGGGGCGACGGCGTACCCGGGTCGGGTGACCGAGCGCGGCCCCGTGGGGCGCACCGCGAACCACGGCACGTCCCACCCGCTGAGCGCCAGCTGTGCGTCGACGACGACGTCACGCCGCAGGTGAGTGACCCGGCCGCTGCCGGGATCGTAGACGTCGAGCATGCGGTCACCGTCCCCCGGGAGGATGAGCACGACGTGTCGGGGCAGCGTGGCGTTGCCGACGTACAGCAGCGCCGGTTCACCCTCGGCGACGACCTCGACGAGGGTGTCGAACGCCAGGACCCGGTCGGTCCGGGAGTCGGCGCGCAGGACGTCGATCGTGTACTGCGTGCCGCGGCGAGCAGCCCCGAACTCGAGCTCGCGACGGGCCCCCCACGGCGGCGTCCCGAGTTGGCGGGGCCAGGGGACGTTGAGCCGACCGGATCCGGGGAACAGGCTGTTGGTTCGCCGCATGACGATGCGTTCGTAGGCGGCGAACCGCTCCCCCGGGGTGGCCCCCTGCGGAGAACCCGGCGGATTGGGAAAACCGGTGCGCACCCACGAGGCGAAGTGGGGGTCGACGTGCATGCGGGCCACAGTGAGGCAGGCCGAGCCGCACGTCACGGGGGACTGCTGCACGGGGCCGGTGTCTCCGGCGCGCAGCCGATAGGGCATCACCACTCCCCCATCGTGTCGGCCCCGGGGTCAGCGCGCCAGCACCGACCGTGGGGCGGGCGGGTGGGGCGGGTCCGCCCTCGTGCTGCTCGTCGTCAAGCTCGCGAACCTCGTTCCTCAGGGCGGGCGGTCAAGCTGATTCGCGCTCGATGAGGTCGACGTGCTGGACGATGCCGCGACCGTCCGGGGTGCTCGGGGCGGGCTCGGACTCGACGTCGTCGACCTCGTGGCCGAGCTGGCGCAGCAGCAACCGGGCCATCAGCCGTCCCTGGTTCTCGGTGCGCTGGCGGATGGTCGTCAGGCTGGGTTCGGCCATGCTCGCCAGCTCGATGTCGTCGAACCCGACGATCGCCACCTCATCGGGGACGCGCTTGCCGAGCTTGCGGATCACGCTGATGGCACCGAGCGCCATGAGGTCGGACGCGACGAAGATGCCGTCGATGTCCGGTGACCGCTCGAAGAGCCGGGTCGCCGCGGCCTCCCCCGAGGCCATGGTGAACAGGCCGTGCTCGACGAGGTCTTCGCGGAAGTCGGGGCCGAGCCCCTGGCGAAAGCCCTCGAGCCGGTCACGCCCGGCCGACATGTCGGCCGGGCCCGCGATCGTGGCGACCCGGCGGCATCCGCGGGCCCGCAGGTGCTCGGCGGCCAGGCGTCCACCGGCCACGTTGTCGTTGTCGACGTACGGGACCTCGACCGCGGGGTCGAGGGGTCGCCCACCGATGACGACGGGGATGCCGGCCTCGACGAGCTTCTCGGCCAGGCGGTGGCCCCCGTGCTCGGAGATGAGGAGGACGCCGTCGGTGTGACCACCCGCGAGGTAGCGCGACAGCGAGCTGATCTGAAGATCGGACTGGGTCATCGACAGGGACAGCTGCACCCCGGCCCGGGTGAGCTCCTGGCTCGCACCCCGCACGATCTGCGCGAAGAACGGGTCCCCGAAGACGCGGTCGTCACCTTCGGCTGCGACGAGGGTGACGCTGTCGGTGCGCCGCGTCATCAGGGCTCGCGCCGCAGCGTTGGGCACGTAGTTCAGGTCGTCGACGGCCTGATGGACGACCTCGCGCAGCGCGGGGTCCACCGTGGTCGACCCGTTGACGACTCGCGAGACCGTCGCCCGGGACACCCCCGCGTAGCGAGCCACCTGTTCGAGCGTGGGCCGACGCCGGCGAGCCGGAGCCGTCACGTCAGGCGGAGCGCTTGCGGGGGGCGCGCTTGCGGGTGGGATCGTCACTGTGACGCACGATGGTCGGCAGGACGTTCTTGCGGACGACCTCACTGGTGACGACGACCTTGGCGATCTCGTCGTCGCTCGGCACGTCGAACATCGTGGGGAGCAGGACCTCCTCCATGATCGCGCGCAGGCCCCGGGCTCCGGTGCCACGCGCCAACGCCTGGTCGGCGACGGCCGCGACGGCATCCTCGGTGAACTCCAGGACGACGCCGTCGATCTCGAACATCTTCTGGTACTGCTTGATGAGGGCGTTGCGCGGCTCGGTGAGGATGCGCACGAGGGCGTCGTTGTCGAGCGGCGCCACCGTCGTGATGACCGGCACGCGCCCGATGAACTCGGGGATCAGGCCGAACTTCATGAGGTCCTCGGGCATGACCTCGTGGATGCTCTCGGCGAGGTCCTTCGGGGTGTGCAGCTCGGAGCCGAAGCCCAGGCCCTTCTTGCCGTTGCGCGACTCGATGAGCTTCTCGAGGCCCGCGAACGCGCCACCGACGATGAACAGCACGTTCGTCGTGTCGATCTGGATGAACTCCTGGTGGGGGTGCTTGCGCCCACCCTGCGGGGGCACCGAGGCCGTCGTGCCCTCGAGGATCTTCAGCAGGGCCTGCTGGACCCCTTCACCCGAGACGTCCCGCGTGATGCTCGGGTTCTCGGACTTGCGGGCGATCTTGTCGACCTCGTCGATGTAGATGATGCCCGTCTCGGCCTTCTTGACGTCGTAGTCAGCGGCCTGGATGAGCTTGAGGAGGATGTTCTCGACGTCCTCACCGACGTAGCCCGCCTCGGTCAGCGCCGTGGCGTCCGCGATGGCGAACGGGACGTTGAGCATCTTGGCGAGGGTCTGCGCGAGGTAGGTCTTGCCGCAACCGGTCGGGCCGATCAGCAGGATGTTCGACTTCGAGATGTCGACGTGGTCGGGGTCCTTCTTGCCCAGGGCCGACTCCCCCGCCTGGATGCGCTTGTAGTGGTTGTAGACCGCCACCGCCAGCGCCTTCTTGGCGACGTCCTGACCGATGACGTACTGCTCGAGGAAGTCGAAGATCTCGCGCGGCTTGGGCAGGTCGTCGAGCCCGAGCTCGCTGGACTCGGCGAGCTCCTCCTCGATGATCTCGTTGCACAGGTCGATGCACTCGTCACAGATGTAGACGCCGGGCCCTGCGATGAGCTTCTTGACCTGCTTCTGGGACTTGCCGCAGAAGGAACACTTCAGCAAGTCACCCGACTCTCCGACACGTGCCACGAATGACCCTTCCCTGACGCTGGTGACGACTGGCCCGACGCTACCCGTCGGCGCCGATCACTGCACCCATTGAAGCCCGCACGCGCCGGGCGAGTCTGCCCTTTCCGCTGTCAGCGCAAC
>JAGNQK010000206.1 GCA_017989115.1 Dermatophilaceae bacterium
ACCGGTCTAGGGTCGTGATGACGAGTTCGACCATCGTGATGAGCGCCAGCCACGGCAGCACCTCGATGAGCGTGTCGCTGATCTCGGCGACGAAGAGCGCGAGGATGAGGAAGGTGAGGCGAATGGCCACCGAGGCGTCGAGCCAGATGAGCCAGCGCTGTCGGGTCACCTGTGCAGGGTAGCCCGGGGCCGTGCTCACCCGGCCTGACCAGCCCCGTTGCGTGCAGGGAAGTCCCACAGTGCTGTGCGAGACTGACTCGACAGTCTGCCCCGGGAAAGGAACCGCCGACGTGAAGGGTCGTGTGCTCGTCGTCGATGACGACCTCGCGCTGGCTGAGATGCTCGGCATCGTCCTGCGCAACGAAGGTCTCGAGGTGCACCACGTCGCCGACGGCTCGTCCGCGATCGGAGCCTTCCGGGAGTACCGCCCCGACCTGGTGCTCCTCGACGTCATGCTCCCCGGCATCGACGGGCTCGAGGTGTGCCGCCAGATCCGGGGCGAGTCGGGCGTGCCGATCGTCATGCTGACCGCCCGCACCGACACCCTCGACGTCGTCGTCGGGCTGGAGTCCGGCGCCGACGACTATGTCGTCAAGCCCTTCAAGCCGCAAGAGCTGATCGCTCGCGTGCGGGCCCGGCTGCGCAGCGGCAACGAGCCCGAGCCCGAGCGCCTGACCATCGGCGACCTCGCCATCGACGTCGCCGGCCACTCGGTGACCCGCGGCGACGAGCGGCTCTCCCTCACCCCCCTCGAGTTCGACCTGTTGGTCGCCCTGGCCCGCAAGCCCTGGCAGGTCTTCACCCGCGAGGTGCTGCTCGAGCAGGTCTGGGGCTACCGGCACGCCGGTGACACCCGCCTGGTCAACGTCCACGTGCAGCGTCTGCGGAGCAAGATCGAGCACGACCCCGAGCGGCCCGAGATCGTCGTCACGGTGCGCGGGGTCGGCTACAAGGCGGGTCAGGCCTGAGCGCCATCCGCGACGCGCTCGCCCACCTTCGCCGACGGTGGCGACAGTCCCTCCAGCTTCGCGTCGTCACCACGACGATGCTCCTCGGCCTGCTCGTCGTCTCAGCGCTCGGCGGCGTGCTCTACCAGCAGATCGCCCGCGGTCTCGAGAGCGACAAGGTCGAGACCTCGCAGTCCGAGGCGCTCGCCCTCACCGCGCAGGCCCAGGCCACGTGGGACGCCTCCACCGCGACATCGGTCGACGCGCTCGACCTGGCGGCGTTCGACATCATGAGACGCATCCTCACCGCCCCCGGCTCCAACCCGAGCCGGTACGTCGTCATGAGCCGCTCGGTGGCCAACGAGAGCGACATCTTCCTGGCCTCATTGCGCAGTGGAGCCCTGGACATCTCGGAGGTGAGCCCCGAGCTGCAGGCGGCGGTCGCGGCATCCCCGGGTCGCCAGCAGACCCAGATGAGCGAGGTGACCCTCGGGGGCGAGAACCTCCCGGCGTTCATCATCGGCAGCGTCGTCGAGGTGCCCAACGCCGGCCCCTACGACCTCTACTTCATCTACCCGCTGGGGCAGGAGGTCGCGACGATGGACCTCATCACGAACTCGTTCGTGATCGCCGGCCTCACCCTGACCCTGCTCGTCGGCGCCGTCGCGTGGGTCGTCACCCGGCAGGTCGTCGCCCCGGTGCGCCGCGCCGGTGAGGTCGCCCAGCGGCTGTCGGCCGGCAAGCTCAACGAACGGATGCCGTCGCGCGGCGAGGACGACCTCGCCCTCCTCGCGACGTCGTTCAACGCCATGGCCGACAGCCTGCAGTCGCAGATCCGCCAGCTCGAGGGGCTGTCCGCCGTGCAGCAGCGCTTCGTCTCCGACGTCTCGCACGAGCTGCGCACGCCGCTCACGACGATCCGGATGGCCGTCGACGTCATCCACGACTCCCGCACCGGCTTCGACCCGTCGGTGGCCCGCTCCGCCGAACTGCTCGCCGGTGAGCTCGACCGGTTCGAGGAGCTCCTCGCCGACCTCCTCGAGATCAGCCGCTTCGACGCCGGCGCCGCCGCGCTCGACGTCGAGACCGTCGACCTGCGCAGCCCCCTGCTCCGCGTCGTCGAGGCCACCCGACCGTTGGCGGACCGGCGGGGGAGTGTGGTCACCCTCCACCTGCCCGACGAGCCGGCCGAGGCCGAGGTCGACGAGCGCCGCGTCGAACGCATCCTGCGCAACCTCGTCGTCAACGCCATCGAGCACGGTGAGGGTCGACCCGTCGACATCCACGTCGGCATCGGGTCGGATGCCGTGGCGGTCGTCGTCGAGGACCACGGCGTCGGTCTCCGGCCGGGTGAGGCGGCCAACGTCTTCACCCGGTTCTGGCGCGCCGACCCGGCCAGGGCCCGCACCACCGGCGGCACGGGCCTCGGCCTGTCGATCTCGCTCGAGGACGCCCGCCTGCACCACGGGTGGCTCCAGGCCTGGGGTGAGCGCGGTGTCGGCTCACGGTTCCGCCTGACCCTGCCGCAACGGGCGGGGGCGACCCTGCACGGCTCACCGCTGCCGCTCAGCCCGAGCGAGGAGCCATGACCAGGCTCGTGCGGGCGGCCCTGGCGCTCATCGTGGTGCTGGCGCTCGCCGGCTGTGGTGGGCTGTCGCGCGAAGGGCCCGTCGAGCCGGGGCGCGAGGTCGGCAGCGGTCGCCCCGCCGACCTGCGGGTGACCTTCCCCGGGCCCCGGGACGGTGAGAGCCAGGAAAGCATCGTGCGCGGGTTCGTGCGCGCGGGCGCGGCCAGCGATGCCGCCTACGACAACGCGCGCGCCTTCCTCACCGCCCAGGTCAGCGAGGCCTGGAAACCTGACGTCTCGCTCGTGCTCCTCGCCGAGGCAGCCCCACCCGCCACGGTGCTCGTCAACCCCGCGACCGTGCGCATCACCGCCAAGGTCGCCGCCACCGTCGACGAGGAGGGCCGCCACACCGCCGCGGCCCCGGGCAGCACCGTGACAGCCGACTTCCAGCTCGAGACCGTGGGCGGGCAGTGGAGAATCGCCGCCCTTCCCGAGGGTTTCGGCCGCTGGATCGCCAGCACCGAGGTCAACCGGCTCGTGCGCCCCTACGCCGTGCACTACGTGTCGACGAGCCAGCGAGCGCTCATCCCGGACGTGCGATGGTTCCCCGTCGATCGCCTGGCCACCCGGCTGGCGCGCGCCCAGATCCTGCCCCTGCCCGAGCACCTCGACGGTGCTGCCGTCACGGCGGTCCCGTCTGGTGCGCGGCTGCTCGGCGACGCCGTCTCGATCAACTCAGGGGTCGCCACGGTCAACCTCATCTCGAGCAAGCTGGCGCCCGGCCAGACGACGAGGCAGAACCTGTGGGCGCAGTTCGTCGCCACGCTCACCCAGGACCCGGCGGTCACGAGGGTCTCCCTCTCCGTCGACGACGTTCCCGTCAACCTGCTCACGCTCGACGGTTCAGCCGGCACGTTGGCCGAGATCGGGTTCATCCCGCCGCCGCCCGTCACCCTCGCTGCCCCGGTGGTTCGGCGCGGCGAGGAGGTCGCGGTCTTCGATCCCAGCAGCCTCGGGGACCAGGAACCGCGCGAGCCCGCCGACCAGCGCGCCTACCCCGCCGTGCCCGCAGGGTTCTCCCGACTGGCCCTGTCCGCGGACGGCAGCGAGGTGGCGGCGATCAACCCGGGCGGTGACGGCATCTCCCGCTGGCGCGATGCCAATCGCTACGTCGTGCCGCTGCCCGGCGGTGCCGTCGGGAGCCCGTCCTACGACCGCCGGGGGTGGCTGTGGGTGGGTGCCGTCGGGGCCGGAGGTGCCGGCGCGCCGCGACTGTTCGTCGTCAACACGGCATCCGACCCGGCCGGGGGCGACGCCGCTGCCGTCGCCATCGAGGCGGCCTGGCTCGCTGGGCGCAGGGTGCTCGAGGCTCGAGTGTCCCCCGACGGCGACCGCATCGCCGTGCTGTCCACGGCGGCCGACGGCCGCGACTCGCGCATCGACCTCACGGGCGTCGTTCGCTCGCGCGCCGGTCAGCCGCAGCGCCTCGCGTCGCCGCTGCGCCTCGGCGCCTCGTTGTCGAGGGCGACGAGCCTGGCCTGGCTCGACGAGCGCACCCTGACCGCTCTCGGGGTCCTCGAGGGCAGCA
>JAGNQK010000207.1 GCA_017989115.1 Dermatophilaceae bacterium
ACTGGGTGTCGGCGTTCGAGGACGTCGGCCTGGTCGTGCTGGGCAACGAGTCGGTGCCGCTGGAGCGTGGTGGGGCGACCATGGTGCTGGCGGGCGTTCACGACGCCATCGGCGAAGGGGTCTTCGCGCCGGACTACGACGCGGCCCTGGCCGGCGTCGACCCCGGGGGCTTCACGCTGCTCGCGGCCCACCAGCCGTTGCAGGCCTTCGAGGTCGAGGGGCGTGGCGTCGACCTCCAGGTCTCCGGGCACACCCACGGCGGTCAGATGTGGCCGATCAACCACCTCGTGCCGCTTCAGCAGCCGATGCTTGAGGGCCGCGGCGACGTCGCCGGCACCCCCGTCGTCACCTCCCGTGGTGCCGGGGCGTGGGGGCCGGCGATCCGGGTGGCCGCTCCCCCCGAGGTTCCGATCATCACCCTGAAGCGGTCGTGAGCGGTGCCGCGCGCTGGCCAGCGTCCGGCCGTGACCGGCATCCGGCCGTGAGCGAGCCCGGAATCGTCGTCGGTGACGACGGGCTCGCTCGGCCCGCGTGGGCATCGGTCGACCCGCTGCTGCGGGAGTACTACGACACCGAGTGGGGGATGCCGGTACGCGACGAACGCGGGATGTTCGAGCGGCTGTCCCTCGAGGCCTTCCAGTCGGGGCTGTCGTGGGCGACGATCCTGCGCAAGCGACCGGCCTTCCGCGAGGCGTTCGCCGGCTTCGACCCCAGGTCCGTCGCCGCGTTCGACGACCGCGACGTCGAGCGCCTCATGGGTGACGCCGGGATCGTCCGCAATCGGGCGAAGGTCGCCGCGACGATCACCAACGCCCGGGCCACCCTCGCGCTGCGCGACGACCCCGACGGCGACCTGGCCGCGTTCGTGTGGTCCTTCCAGCCGGCGGCCACCCCGCGGCCCCGCACCATGGCCGACGTGCCGACCTCGGCCCCGGAGTCGGTGGCGCTGTCCAAGGCCCTCAAGCGCAAGGGCTTCACCTTCGTCGGGCCGACGACGATGTGGGCGCTCATGGAGGCCATCGGCATCGTCGACACCCACCTGCTCGGCTCCCACCGGCGCGGCACCAGCGGCGTCTGGCCGCACTAGCCGTCGACGGGCTGCGCGTTCGACGCGCGGGCGGCGTAGGCAGCCAGGGCCGTGGTCATCGGGACGGCGGCGATGAGGCCCAGGGTCGCCACGATGCTGCGCACGATCTCCTGGGAGATGAACTGCGTGGTCACCACGTCGGCGAACGAGGGGTTGTCGGCGGCCACGAGGATGAGCAACGGCAGCGACGCACCCGCGTAGGCCAGCACGATCGTGTTGACGACCGAGGCGATGTGCGACCGGCCGACACGGCTCGCCGAGCGGTACAGCTGACCGACCCCGTACGTCGGGTTGGCCTCGGCCAGCTCGGCCACGATGCTCGCCTGGGTCACGGTCACGTCGTCGAGCACGCCGACGGAGCCGATGATGATGCTCGCCACGAGCAGACCGGACATGGTGATGCCGTAGCGGTCGCTCACCGACGACGAGACGTCGTCCGTGATGCCGCTCAGCCTGAGGGCACTGACCGAGACAGCCGCGAGCACCCCCGTGAGCACCAGGCTGGCCAGCGTGCCGAGGACGGCCACCGTCGACGTCATCGTGACGCCGTGGGTCAGGTAGAGCACCGTGAGCGTGATCGCGGCCGACCCGACGAGCGCCACGAGCATGGGCGACTCCCCACCGAGGATCGCCGGCACGACGAAGAACACCAGGACGAGGAACGTCACGCCGAGACCCGCCAACGCGGACAGCCCGCGCCACCGCCCGAACGCGAGCAGCGCCAGTACGAAGGCCAGGGACACCACGAGCAGCCCGCTGCCGCGCTGGTGGTCCACGACCCCGAACTGCTCCTCCTCAACACCTGGTACCGAGATGACGAGGATGTCGTCGCCCTCGACGATCACGGGGGCGCCGGGACCGTTGGGGAGGTCCACGACCACCGTCCGGCCGGCATCCGAACCCTCCGACAACTTCACGGTTGCCGTCCCGCAGCCGTTGGCCGTCTCCTCCGTGACGTCCGGCGGGCACGGCTCGGGGTGCAGAGCCACCACCGTCGCCTTGAGCTCGGGTGCCGCCCGGTCACCCGACTCAGCAGGCGCTGCGTCAGGCCACAGCCAGAGCACCGCCCCCAGGGTCAGCAGCGCCAGGACGAGCACGACGGCGCGTGCGACCCGGCGCATCTGCCGGGTGTCGCTGGATCCGTGCCTGGCGTGGACGCCGCCCATGGTGGTGCTCTCCCTTTCGTGCTGGTTGGCGCTTCATCCTCACATGGAGCCGAGGGGGTTGCGGCGCGCCTTCCGGCCTCAAGTGGTCGGATGCCGTCGCGCTGGTTGCGCTGCTTTCTCACCGGAGCTGGGCGGATGCCGTTCGCGCCCTGCGCTCTCTCCTCACCGGAGCTGAGGGGAGCCGTCACGCGGGGGCGCTTCAAGGCTCAGGGTGACGGCTCCCCACTGTTCCCTTCGACAGCAAAGACTGAAGGCCCGGCGAAAAGCGTGCCGGGCCTTCAGTCTTGCTGTGGAGCTGAGGGGATTCGAACCCCTGACCCCCTCCATGCCATGGAGGTGCGCTACCAACTGCGCTACAGCCCCTTGCGGGTGTTGCTCCCCTGGTGGGGGGCGACGGTGAAGTTTACCCATGCCACCCCACGCCCGACCAAATCGGCCTCAGGGAGGCGACGAACCGGCCTGCGACGGCACCCCGGACGACGCGTTCCACGTGTGCAGCATCCACCCGTGCCGCCCCTCGCGCAGCTCACCCCAGTGGCAGTTGCCGAGACCGCCGAGCAGGCGCCAGGCCACCGCGAGGTCGAGGTCGAGCACCCACGACGCCACCGCCCGAGAGGCCGCCCCGTGCGTCGACACCACGGCGCACTCCCCCGCCGGCAGGTCCGAGAGCAGCTCGTCCAGGGCCTCACCGACCCGCACGAGCACGTCCCCCATCGTCTCGCCGTCGTCCCCGCGGCGCACGTCCTCACCGCGCAGCGCAGCCGCCCGCAGCTCGGGCCACCCCTGCGCGACCTCGTCGGCCGTCAACCCCTGCCA
Source organism: Dermatophilaceae bacterium (assembly GCA_017989115.1). Classification (GTDB taxonomy): domain Bacteria; phylum Actinomycetota; class Actinomycetes; order Actinomycetales; family Dermatophilaceae; genus Fodinibacter. The sequence continues at coordinate 3,070 of JAGNQK010000207.1, forward strand.
GGCCCCCGCGTGGATCTCCCGGAATCGCGCATCAACCTCGACCCGGATGCCGGTCGCCCGGCCCACGCTGTCGGCCGTGCGTCGGGCACGTGAGAGGTCAGAGGTGACGATGCGCGACGGCGACAGGGCCGCGACAGCCGGCCCAGCGGCATCCGCCTGGGCAACACCGACGTCGGACAACGGCACGTCGAGCTGCCCCTGCCAGATGCCGGCCGCGTTGTGCCCGGTCTCGCCGTGGCGAAGGACGATCAGGCGCCGCCGGCCGCCCCCTGCAGGCGCTGGGCTCACCGACCGCCCTGCTCGGTGCCGACGACGCCGAGGTCGATGCTCGGGCAGTCCTTCCAGAGCCGCTCGAGCTCGTAGAACGAGCGCTCCTCGTCGTGCTGGACGTGCACGACGATGTCGGAGAAGTCGATGAGCACCCAGCGGCCCTCGCGCTGCCCCTCACGGCGAACCGGCTTGGAGCCCATCTCGCGCAGGGTGTCTTCCACCTCGTCGACGATCGAGCCGACCTGGCGCTCGGACTCCGCGGAGACGATGACGAAGACGTCGGTCAGCGCGAGCTGCTCCGAGACGTCGATGCCGGTGATGGTCGTGGCGAGCTTGTCGGCGGCGGCGGCGGCGGCCGCCCTGGCCAGCTCGAGCGCGCGGTCGGTGGCGGTCATGGTGCTCCCGGTGAGGCGTGAGGTGATGGTGCTTCGGGTGATGAGTAGAGGTGGTGCTTGGAGATGTACTGCACGACGCCGTCGGGCACGAGGTACCAGACCGGCTCCCCGCGAGCGACCCGCTCACGGCAGTCGGTCGAGCTGATCGCCATGGCCGGGACCTCCTGGAGGTCGACCCGGTCGGCGGGCAGCCCGGACTCGGACAGCTCGTAGCCGGGGCGGGTCACCCCGATGAAGCGGGCGAGGTCGAACAGCTCGTCGGAGTCCTTCCACGACAGGATCTGCGCCAACGCATCGGCCCCGGTGATGAAGAACAGCTCGTCGTCAGGGCGCTGCGCGTGCAGGTCACG
>JAGNQK010000208.1 GCA_017989115.1 Dermatophilaceae bacterium
CGATCGAGATGCGGCCCGGCCGTTCGGTCACCAGCGCGCGACCATCCGGCAGGAACCCGACGTCCCACGCGTGCTCGAACCCCTTCGCGACCACCTCGACATCCAACGCGGGCGGGTCGGCGCTGCGCGGGGCCGGGCTCGCCGTCGCCCCCGAGGTGGGAGAAACACCGTCGGATGCCGTCCTCGCCGGCGTCACGGGCACCTCGCCGACACCGTCGTCACCGGAGCACCCGGCCAGCGTCACGGAGGCGAGCAGCACTGCCGCAGCCAGGGGTGCGATCGATCGGGACCTCATGCCCCAGTCTCACCCACGAGGTTCCCTCACGCGAGATCCTCGACAGCCCGCTGATAGCCGGCCGCGAGCACGGTGAGGTCCGCGCGGTACCCGGCGATGCGGCATCCGCGGCCGTTCGGTTTGAGCAGGATGCCCTCGGCGGCCCAGCGCTCGCGCACCTCGTCCATGAGCGCGGGCGGCAGGTCACCCGAGGCGTTCGTCACCCGCCACCACGTGACGTTCGAGCCGTAGGTCGCCATGATCGTGCCGACCTGGCGCGGGCCGATGCCGACGAGGGCCGCGAGGTCGCCGTACGACACGACCCGGCCCCGGGGCACGAGCTCGACGGCCCGCAGCACCCGCTCCACGACGACGTCGTCCACACCGCCATTGTCCCCGCAACGTCCGGCACCTTGGCTGCTCAGGCCACCAACCTGCCGGACGCAAGGGTGATCAGCGGGCACCGCGCCCACGGCACTAGGGTCGGCGGCATGAGTTCGGTGGTCGGATGGACGATTCGGATCCTCGTGGGCGCGTTCCTCGTGCTGCTGGGGATCTTCAGCCTGCCGCTCGTGGCCGTCGTCCTCGACGGGGACGGCCAGGAGGGCTGGATCATCCCGGTACAGGTCGTCCTCGTGACGCTCGTCGGTGCTGCCGTCGGGTACGCCCTGCCGCTGCTGGCCGGCGAGGGTGCCCTGCGGTCCAGGGGCGCCCTGGTCGGCGTGCTCACGGGCCTGGTCGGTGTGGTGCTCGGCCTGGTCATGTACTTCCTCGTGCTGAGCGGCTTCGACTCGATGTGAGACGGGCCGCCAGCGAGCGGTGAGCGCGTGGTGAGGCCGTGAGCGGCGCCACGCCACGGCATCCCGATATTCGGTGAGCGCTCGCGAGCCGGGCTGAGAGGATGGCGGCATGCGGCGGATCATCCAGAGCAAGAAGCTCCAGCACGTGCGGTACGACGTCCGGGGGCCGATCCTCGTCGAGGCCCAGCGGCTCGAGGCCGAGGGGCACGAGATCCTCAAGCTCAACATCGGCAACACGGCCCCGTTCGGGTTCAAGGCGCCGGAGTCGATGGTCGCCGACATCGTGCACAACCTGCCCGACAGCCAGGGCTACTCGGATTCACGCGGCATCTACTCGGCCCGCACCGCCGTCGCGCAGTACTACCAGTCGCGCGGGCTGACCGAGACCGGCGTCGACGACGTCTTCATCGGCAACGGTGTCTCCGAGCTGATCTCGATGGTGCTGCAGGCGTTCGTCGACGACGGCAACGAGATCCTCGTCCCGGCGCCGGACTACCCGCTGTGGACCGGCGCGGTGTCGCTGTCGGGCGGCACCCCCGTGCACTACCGGTGCGACGAGAACAACGGCTGGAACCCTGACCTCGAGGACATCGAGTCCAAGATCACCCCGAACACCCACGCGATCGTCATCATCAACCCGAACAACCCCACCGGCGCCGTCTACTCGCCCGAGACGGTGCGGGCCCTGGTCGACATCGCCCGCCGCCACGACCTCGTCGTCATGGCCGACGAGATCTACGAGAAGATCATCTTCGACGACGCCGTGCACCACCACGCCGCGACCTTCGCCGAGGACGACGTGCTCTGCCTGACCTTCAGCGGGCTCTCCAAGGCCTACCGGGTGTGCGGCTACCGGGCCGGCTGGGTCATGGTGTCGGGGCCGAAGCACCTGGCCTCGGACTTCCTCGAGGGTCTGACCCTGCTGGCGAACATGCGCATGTGCGCCAACGTGCCGGCGCAGCACGCGATCCAGACCGCCCTCGGTGGCTACCAGTCGATCACCGAGCTCGTCGTGCCCGGCGGCCGGTTCTACGAGCAGAGCAAGCTCGCCTCCCGACTGCTCAACGAGATCCCCGGGGTGTCGTGCGTCGAACCGATGGGTGCGCTCTACTGCTTCCCGCGCCTGGATCCGGAGGTCTACCCGATCGAGAGCGACGAGGCGTTCGTCATCGACCTGCTGCGCGCCAAGAAGATCCTCGTGACGCACGGCACCGGGTTCAACTGGTTCGAGCCCGACCACTTCCGGCTCGTGACGCTGCCCGATGTCGACATGCTCACCGAGGCCATCGGCCGCATCGCCGACTACCTCGAGACCATCCGGGACTGACCCCCTTATGCTCGGGGGATGCGCCGCCGCACCCCCCGTCCCGTCCCGGACGTGTTCGAGACCTTCGCCCACCGGGTGGACGACTCGGCCGAGGCGCCTCTGCAGGCCCCGGATGCCGGCACGGTCGCGCGATCGGCCGGCATCGGCCTCGCGCTCATGGTGCTGACCTCGGTCGCCTTCGTCCTGGGCGCTGGGGTGGCCTCGCGCTCGCGGCCGGACCTCGTGTTCTCGCACCTGGGCTGGGAGGGTCTGGCCATCGTCGGCTGGTCGCTGCTCTGGGGTGCGCTCGCCGCCGCCGTGGTGCTCGCGATCAGCGTCGTCATCGTCGGGATGCCGTGGGTGCGGCGTCAGCGTGGGGCGTCGCGGTCGGACGGATCTGGGTCCTCGACCCCGACCTCGACGCCGTAGGACCAGCCCGGCTTGAGCGGCAGGGTGTCACCGCTCCAGAACCGGCCGGGGTCGTACCAGTTCATCGGGACGTCGTCGTGCAGGATGCCCATCTCCTCCAGGGTCACTCCCACGACCTCGGCGCAGTAGGCCGCCTCGGGGCGCACGGCCTTCTCGCGGGCCGCCTTCTTTGACAGGTAGCCGTCGCGGCCCCTCAGCCAGCGCCAGGCCATTCCGGCCGTCGTCGGGAAAGAGACGCCGTTCAGGCGCGCGATGGTGCGCAGCACGGCATCCTCCTGCTCGCGCCCGACCTCGGGCGTCAGCTGGCGAACCCAGGCCCCCTGCCCGTACTTGACCTGCCAGGTGGTGACGGCTTCTCGCAGGTCGTGCAGCTGCACCCCGCGGTGGTGGTCACCGGTCCAGTGGTCACGCAGTGACCGACCGAGCTCGGCGTGCCACATGAGCGGGGGCAGGTCGTCGAGGACGACGGCCATGCCGACGTGGTTCACCGGCGCGTTGCTCGCCGTCTGGATCACCCGGTCGGCGACCGACCCACCGCGGAACAGCCAGAGGTCACCGGTGCGGGTGGCCTCGACCGCGACGTCGAGCGGGACGGTCTCACGGCGGGGCCGCCTCGGCAGGGGCACGGTGATCGGCATGGGCACAGTCTGCCCAATACGCTGAGTCACATGGCTCCCTCGAACCGCGTGTGGAAGATCGCCGGCATCGCTGGCCTCGTCGGCGTCGTCACGACGGGTGCGCTCGTCGCCCGCAACGAGCGCGAGCGCCGTGCGTACACCCCTGACGAGGTGCGCGACCGGCTCCAGCAGCGCCTGGCCGAGACGGACAAGGCGACCAGCAGCGACCGCTGACTCCTGCCGCCCGGACCCGCACTCATTGCACTCCAGCCACCGGTCGGAGCGTGGCTCAGCCAGCCGCGGCGTCGGTCGCCACGAGGGCCTCGAGCCGCTCGTAACCCTCGGCCATGCCGTGCTCCATGCCCGACTCGACCATGGCGTCGCGGCCCTCGACCGTGCGGCCGATGCTGCGACCGCGCAGGCGGGTGCGGCCGTCGCCGAGGTCCTCGAACCACATGAACTCCAGGGCGACCTCGTCGGAGGCGCCGTCGAACTCGAAGGTCTGGAGGGCGAACTCGTTCTCGCGGATGCTGTGGAACACCCCACGGAAACCGAACGTGCCGTACTCGGTGGCGTGCGTGTAGGCGTAGCCCCCGCCGGTGGTGAAGTCCCAGCGGTCGATCTCCATCTGGATGCCGTTCGGGCCGAGCCAC
>JAGNQK010000003.1:0-17962 GCA_017989115.1 Dermatophilaceae bacterium
GCCGACCGTGACGATGAACGAGGGCAAGCCCGCGACCATGACCGTCCCCAAGGGCGCCAAGGCCCCGGCGAAGACCGTCGTCCAGCCGCTCATCACCGGCAAGGGCGCCGAGGTCAAGGCGGGCCAGACCGTGCGCGTCGCCTACACCGGTGCACTGCTCAAGGACGGCAGCGTCTTCGACTCGAGCGCGAGCCGCCCGGAGCAGCCCTACTTCGACTTCGCCGCCGGTCAGGGGCAGGTCATCTCGGGCTGGGACAAGAGCATCGTGGGTCAGAAGGTCGGCAGCCGACTCCTGCTCGTCATCCCGCCGGCCGAGGGCTACGGCGAGGCCGGCAGCCCGCCGAAGATCGCCGGCACCGACACCCTCGTCTTCGTCGTCGACATCCTCGCCGCGTACTGACACCACTTGTACCGACCCCACACTCGAACGAAAAGGACCACCCCATGAGCAGCCAGCCCACCCGCCCCGAGATCGACTTCCCGGGCGAGGTCCCGTCCGACCTCGTCATCGAGGACATCACCGTCGGCGACGGTGCCGAGGCCACCCCCGGCAGCACCGTGTCCGCGCACTACGTCGGCGTCGCCCACTCCACCGGCGAGGAGTTCGACGCCTCGTGGAACCGCGGCGCGCCGCTGGACTTCCGCCTCGGTGTCGGCATGGTCATCGCCGGGTGGGACCAGGGCATCGCGGGCATGAAGGTCGGCGGCCGGCGCAAGCTGACCATCCCGCCGCACCTGGGCTACGGCGAGCGTGGCGCCGGTGGCGCCATCGCCCCCGGCGAGACGCTGATCTTCGTCGTCGACCTCATGGACGTCCGCTGACCGCGGAGTCGGTCAACGCAGCAGCATGAACACCCGCGGCGGCAGCCGCGAGGAACGGGGCGGGGTCTGAGTCCAGACCCCGCCCCATCGTGCGCAGGGCGACCGGCGAGGTGTGCAGCGCCTCGAGCAGTCCGTCAGCGGGCACCTCGACCACCGAGAGCCGGGCCCGCGCCGTGTCCACCAGGGTTCGCAGCTGCTCGCGCACGAGCGCGTCGAGCTCGGCATCCGGCAGCGTGGTCACGGGGACGTCCGCCGCGGTGAGCAGGGCGCGGCCGTAGGCCGTGCGGCTGTGGTGGCTGATCCCGCGGTGCCGCTCTCGCAGGTCGGCCCCCGACACGCGCAGCGACGCGATTCCGTGTCCGCCGAGCACCTCGGCGGCGTGCAGGGCGTCGGCACACCCCACCCCGGAGTAGCCCCACCGCGTGCCGGTGCCCACGTTGCCCGGCCCCTGCGTCACGACGGCGACATCCGCACCGACGACGAACCGGGCCGCGAGCAGGCCGGTGTGCGTCGTCACCGCCTCGTGGTCGCCACCGAACGCCTGGCCGACGGTGATCGTCGACGCCAGCCACCCGGCATCCGCCAGGCCTGCGACGGCTCTCGAGAACGCCGCCGGGAGGGCGCCGCCGTCGGTCATGACGTAGGCGACCCGCGCGTGCGGGTGAGTGGATCGGATGCCGGCGAGCACCGCCGGGAGCGCGGAGTGCAGGTCCGCGACGACCACCGGCATCCCCGCCAGGTCGTCGGCGTCGGCGAGGTCAGCGTGGTGCGGGCTGTCCTGCTCGTCGACGGCGAGCAGCATCTGCTGCATCGGGGTGTAGCGCGCCTTGACGATGTGCCCGGGGCCGGTCTCGGGGTCCGCCGGCAGGTGGTCGGTGCGGGCCACGACGAACGCGAGCCCTCCCGTGCCCAGCCCACGCAGTAGGGCCGAGGCGTTGAGCAGGACCCGTTCGCCGACCGCCGGTTCACCGACCATCGCGGTGTATGCCAGTGCCCGAACGGGCGGATCGGCCGCCTCGTCGAGGGCCACGGAGTACTCCACGGCGCCCGGCCACCGACGCACCTGCTCGACCACGGTCCCGGCTCGCCACTGCATCACGCTCGGCAGCGTATCCGTCAGGTAGCGTCTGGCGGGTGAGCAACGAGCCCGGCGTGGGCGCCCCCTCGGCGGCACAGGTGAAGACCGAGCGACTGCTCAACCTCGTGCTGGTGCTGCTCTACACCCGTCGGCCGCTGCCGAAGGCGCAGATCCGCTCGCTCGTGCCGCAGTACGGGCAGTCGGCGTCGACCGAGGCCTTCGAGAGGATGTTCGAGCGCGACAAGGACGAGCTGCGCGAGCTCGGCATCCCGCTGGTCACCGAGGACATCGACCCGCTGCACGAGGACGAGCCCGGCTACCGCATCCACCAGCGCGAGTACGCCCTGCCCGACATCGCCTTCGAGCCCGACGAGCTCGCTGTCCTCGGGTTGGCGAGCCGCACCTGGGCGCAGGCGAGCCTGGCCGGGCCGGCCGCTGCCGCCCTGCGCAAGCTGCGCGCGGCCGGGGTCGAGCGCGACGTCGACGCGCTCATCGGCATCGAGCCGCGGCTGCGCACCACCGAACCCGCCTTCGACGCGGTCAAGGACGGTGTGCTGCGCCGGGTGGTGCTGACCTTCGGGTACCGGCGCCCCGAGGCGGCCGAGGTGCAGGTGCGCACGGTGCAGCCGTGGTCGCTCGTCTCCTGGCACGGGCGGTGGTACCTCAACGCCTTCGACCTCGAGCGCGAGGCTCCTCGCGTGTTCCGCCTCTCGCGGATCGTCGGCACCGTCAAGGCCTCGGGTCGGGCAGGTGCATTCGAGGTTCCCGAGGACCACGAGCCCCAGGCGATGGTCCGCCGGGTGGCGCGTCCGCAGACCCAACCGAGCCCGGCCGTGCTGCGCGTGCGCCGCGACACCGGGCACAGCCTGCGTCGCCGGGCCCGCACGGTCGGGTCCGTCGACGACACGTGGGACCTCGTCGACCTCGACCACGGCGACCTCGACGCCTTCGCCGAGGAGCTCGCCGGCTACGGCCCCGACGTCGTCGTCGAACAACCACCCGAGCTCGTCGACGCCGTCGTCGAGCGCCTGCGCGGGGCGCTGGCTGCCCACGGGGGGCGGGGCTGATGGCCGGGTTCGCGACCGAGAGCGCCACCGCGCGGCTGGCGCGCCTGCTGACGATGGTGCCGTGGCTGGTCAACCGTCAGGGCATCGACCTGCGTCAGGCGGCCGACGACCTCGGGGTCAGCGTCGAACAGCTCGAGGCCGACCTCAACCTGCTCTTCCTGTGCGGCTACGGCCAGATGCCCGACGAGCTCATCGAGGCCGACTGGGAGGAGGGCCGGGTCTTCGTCGGCAACGCCGAGACCATCGCCCGCCCCCTGCGGCTCGGGGTCGACGAGGCGGTCACCCTCATCGTGGGCCTGCGGGCGCTGCGCGAGGTGCCCGGTCTGGGCGACCGCGACGCGGTCGAGCGGGCCCTGGCCAAGCTCGAGGATGCCGCCGGGTCGGCTGCCGCTCCCGCCGCGCGGGTGCGGGCCGAGGTGGCCGACGGCGGTTCGTCGCAAGTGCTGGCCCGGGTGCGCCAGGCCGTCACCGACCGACGCCGCGTGCACCTGCGCTACCTCGTGCCGGCCCGCGACGAAGCCACCGAGCGCGACGTCGACCCCATGCGCGTCGTCGGCATGGACGGCCGGTGGTACCTCGAGGGCTGGTGCCACCGGGCGGGGGACACCCGGATGTTCCGGTTGGACCGCATCGAGGAGCTCACGGTCCTCGACCTCGACGGCACCCCACCGGCGCACGCCCGCGAACGTGACCTCTCGGAGGGCACCTTCCGCCCGGCGCCCGACGACCTCGTGGTCACGGTTCACCTGCTGCCGGGGGCGACCTGGGTGGCCGACTACTACCCGGTGGAGTCCAGCGAGGAGGTCCCGGCCGCGGACGGCGGCGGACTCATGGTGCGTCTGCGCACCGCGGACACCGCGTGGCTGCGGCGACTGATCTGGCGGCTCGGCGGGCGTGGTGTCGTCGTCGATCCGCCGGAGGTCGTCACCGAGGTGGCGGCCGGAGCCGCTGCCGCTCTCACTGCGTACGGGGAGGCCTGAGCGATGTTGCCCTGGTGGGGTTGGGTTCTGGTCTGGACGGTGCTGCTCGCCGCGTCGGCCGCGCTGATCGGTCAGCGGGCCTGGCGGGTGTGGGGGAGCGTGAAGGGCGTGAGCCGCGAGGCCGCGCGAGCCAGTGCCCTGGTCGCGGAGCTCGAGGCGCGAGCTGACGCGCTTCGCGACCTGGAGCCGGCGCCCCCGGCTGTCACCCAGCCTCCTCTCAGGATGCGCGAGGAGTATCGGGCGGGCAAGGCCGCGACACGGGCGGCCCGCCGTGCGCGCCGGGCGGAGCACCTGCCACCGTGGGCACGCGTAGACTGACCGACCAGACGCCACGGCGCCACCCCCGGCGTCCCACCATCAGCACAGGAGTTGCACCCCATGGGCAGGATCGGACCCACCGAGATCATCATCGTCGCGGTGCTCATCATCCTCATCTTCGGATGGAAGAAGCTTCCGGATGCCGCGCGCAGCCTCGGCCGTTCGGCGCGGGTGTTCAAGTCCGAGGTCGACGAGATGAAGAAGGAGTCCGAGGCCGCCAAGTCGGACGCCTCGACCACCACCGTCAAGGGTGAGCCCATCGAGCCGGCCTCCAGTGTCGACCGCGCGATCCCGACCACCGAGGGCAACGCCGTGCGTGAGAACGCACCGCGCACGGACAACCAGTCCGGCCCCGTGGCCTGACCTCACCACCCCTCACCTCACCACCACCCATGGCTCGTCTGCGCCGGCGCCCTCGTGACCCCGAAGGGCGGATGACGCTCGGCGAGCACTTTCGCGAGTTCCGACGTCGGCTGGTCATTTGTGCCGCGTCGGTGTTCGTCGCGGCCATCGTGGCCGGGTTCTACTACGGACCGATCTCTCGCTTTCTTCAGGCACCGTTCAATGCCTACCAAGCCAGCTCACCCGAGGTCGTCGCGAGCATCAACTTCGCCGGGGCAACCTCGGCGGTGTCCAACATCATCAGCATTTCGATCTTCGTCGGACTGATTGCAGCGAGCCCCATCATCCTGTGGCAGGCCTGGGCCTTCATCGTTCCCGGCTTGACCATCAAGGAGAAGCGGATCTCCTTGGCGTTCCTCGGCTCCACCATCCCGCTTTTTCTCATCGGATGCTGGCTCGCGTACACGATCCTGCCGACGTCGCTCACCATCTTGTACGGCTTCAGCCCCGAGGGCACGTCCAACATCGTCCAAGGGTCGGAGTACTACTCGTTCGTCACCCGGTTCATCCTCGTCTTTGGCTTTGGCTTCCTCTTCCCGGTGGTCCTGGTGGGGCTCAACGTCATCGGCCTCTTGCCCGCTCAGCGGCTGCTCGCAGGATGGCGCGTCGCCGTCGTGCTGATCTTCGTGTTCGCCGCCGTGGCCACCCCGACGCCTGATCCGTACACGATGTTCGTCTTCGCGGGGCCGCTCACGGCGCTGTACTTCGCGGCGTGGTTCGTTTGTTGGCTCCTGGACCGGCGCAAGGAGAAGGCGCGCCCTGACTGGCTCAACGTGGACGACAACGAGGCCTCCGCGCTCTGAGAACGCAGCGTCAGCCCAGGCCTGCGAGCACCTGCGCCACGATGATCTTCGAGATCATCGCCACGGGGTAGACGAGGGCGTACGCGACCCCGACCCGGGTGTCGTAGCTGGTCTTGTCGTTGACGTAGGCCAAGATGGCCGGCTGGGTCTGTGAACCGGCCAGGGCCCCCGCGGTCTCGAGCCAGGTGAGCTTGCGCAGGACGTGCATGCCGAGCACGAGCAACACCGCCGCGGATGCCGTGAGCACCAGTCCCAGCACCGCCACCTTCCAGCCCGAGTCCGACGCGAGCGCGTCGGTGATCGACCGCCCGGCCCGCACCCCGGCATACGCGAGGAAGGTGACCATGCCCAGCGCCGACAGGGACTGCGCCGCGCCGTGCGACATCGACGTGATGACCGGTCCGACCCGCCCGAGGCGGCCGAAGACGAGCCCGACGAGCAGCGTGCCCGCCGCCGCGCCGACGGTGAAGCCACCGCCGGGCGTCGGCACGTGCACGAGGCCGAGCGCCATGCCCACCGCGAGCCCCAGGGCCAGGCCACCAACGTTGATGTCCGACATGCCGCGGTCGCTGTCGCCGAGGTAGGTGCTGACCTCGGCCATCTGGTCCCGGGGGGCGATGACCCGCACCCGGTCACCCATCGCGAGGACGAACGTGTCGTGCGCGACGAGGTCGAGGTCGCCGCGCCGCACCCGGGTGACGGCCGCGCCGAACTTCGCCTCGAGGTCGAGCTCGCCGATGGTGTGACCCACGAGGGACTTGGTCGACAGCGTGATGCGGCGGTAGTCCAGGTCTGCCCGGTCGGCGACGATGTCGTGTGAGGAGACGTGGCCCAGTTGCTGCGCCACGGCATCCAGGAGCTCACGGGGTCCGACGACGGTGACGAGGTCGTTGTGACCGATCGTCTCGGCCCCCCCGGGCACCATCGTCGGGTTGGCGGCATGGGCGTGCTTGAGGCGCGACACGGTGATGTCCTGGCCGTGCGCCGCGGACAGGGCGTCGACGGTGATCGGCTCGTGCACCTCGACGCGGATCGTCTCGTGGCCGATCTCCTCCCGCCGCGACTCGCCGCCAGGCCGGCGCAGCGACCAGGCCGCGACGGCGAGCATGAGGATGACACCGCCGAGGTAGGTGATCGAGTAGCCGATCGTGGGCGCGGACGGGTCCGCGGCCCGGGCGGATGCCGCCGCGAGGGCCGGTGTGTTGTTGAGCGCACCAGCGAAGGCACCGGAGACGATGCCCGGCTCGATGCCCATGACCCGGCCGACGCCCACGGCGATCACCCCGACGAGGGACAGCGCCCCGGCCACGACGAGCATGGTCGGCCACCCCCGCCGCAGCGACGAGAAGAAGTGCGTCCCCGAGACGACTCCCACCGTGTAGGTGAAGAGCACGAGGCCGAACGTGCCGATGACCTCGGGGATCTCGAGGTCGACGTCAGCCGAGGCGGCCCACGCGGAGACGCCGAGGGCGGCGAACAGCACGGCAGCCGGCCCGAGGTGCACCCCCTTGACGCGCACGTGCCCCAGCGCGGCGCCGAACGCGAGCAACACCGCGAGGAGGAGGAGGGGGTGTTCGGAAAGGAGGGTGAAGATCGAGCTCACCCGATGATCGTCCCACCTTTGCAGTCCGCGGTGGGAACCCGCCGGTGCGGGCCCGCACCGCCGCCTGCCCAGGACGGTGCTGGTCCGTGCTTCATCCTGCCGTGGTGAACGTGATCGTGACGGTCGCCAGCGGTGTGCCCAGCAGGCTCCGGATCGCCGTCGGGCCGCCGGTGAGGGTCAGGCGGTACTGCGTGTTGTCCTGAAGCACGTCGGTCGCACCCCCGAAGGGGTTGATCAACAACCGGTTGGTGGCCGGGTAGAAGGCCATCGTGACCGGGACGCTCGTGTTGTCAGACACCCGCGTGATCCGCACCGTCGACGTGCCGTACCCGGTGACCGCCATGTCGAAGAAGACCTGCAGGTTGGATCCGACCGTGACGTTGGTCGCCCCGTCCACCGGTGTCGTGCTGAGCACCGTCGGGGCGGGAGACAGCGGGAGGGTGGTGAAGGTGATCGTCGTGGTCGCCAGCGGGATGCCCGCCAGGTTGCGGATCGCAGACGGTCCACCCGTGAGGGTCAGCCGGTACTGCGTGCCTGCCTGGAGCGCGCCTGCCCCGCCTCCGAAGGGGTTGATCAGCAGCCGGTTATTGGCCGTGTAGAAGGCCCGGGTGAGCGGGACGTTGGTGTTGTCCGACACCTTCGTGATCCGCACGTTCGAGCCGCCGTAACCGGTGACCGCCTGCGAGAAGAAGACCTGCAGGTTGGATCCGACCACCACGTTGGTCGCCCCGTCCACCGGTGTCGTGCTGAGCACCGTCGGCGGCGTGGCTGCGTTGATGGCAAAGTCAGCAGTCGACGACGACACAGTCATCGAGGGCATGCCGGAGCCGTAACCGACGACGTTCTCCGCGATCACCTTGTACGTGAACGGCGTGGTTGCGTCGGATGTGGGATCGGTGAAGGTCCGGGCCCCGTGCGCGTTGCCGTCACCCAGTGGTTGGTCCAAGCTGCCCACCGTCGTCCACGTGGTTCCGTCGGTGGTGCGCTTGATGACGAAGCGGGTCTCGGTGATCGAGTTGTCCACCCAGTCGAGCTTGACCTTGCCGCCGACGAGCTGCCCCTGGAGCCCCCCCGGTGCGGCAGGCGGCAAGGCGAGCGAGACCGGACGCATCATGTCCATCTCCTCGTGGCTGAGGATGTGGCAGTGCCAGACGTACTCCCACCCGAAGTTGACGAGCTTGTTGGTGATCGGCGTGGTGAGCGGGTTGCCCTGAGGGTCGGTGTTGAAGAACATGGCCCCCGAGCCGCTCGGCATCATCGGGTTGAGTGGTCGCACCGAGTTGGGCACCTCGAAGGGCACCTGCGGGATGATGGGGCGCAGCGCGATGATGGTGTCCTCGAGAGGGCTCATCCGCACCGTGTCCTTCCACCCGTTCTCGTTGGCGTCGTTCGGGATGATGATGTTGTCCCACGTGACCCGGTTGAGCACCTGGACGTCATAGAGGTGGAAGTGGATCGGGTGGGTGTCCACGCCGTTGTGGGTGACCCGCCAGATCTGGGTGCCGTCCTTGGCGTCGCTGATCGGCGTGATCTTGACGTCCTTGACCGGTTCACCGGTGACGGAGTCAGTCGTCACGACCTGCTTGGGCAGCTTGGTGCCGTCGATGAGCTCGGTCTGCGGGTTGACGAACGGGTAGAGCGTGACGTTCTGTGCGCCTGGTGTCGGCGGCTCTGCCTCGATGCCGAGGTTGGCCTGCATCCGGCCGAACTCGTCGAACGTGCTCGCATTCGTCTCGTCGTGGATCGCTTTCGGCTCCATCTTCACCGTCGTCTTGGTCGTCGGGGACTTCAGGGTGTTGAAGGCGAAGCTGCCCGTGTCATTGACTCGGACCAGCCCGTCGCACTTCGTGACACCAGCCGCCTTGCACTCGCCCGTCGCCGCGAAGCTGGTGCCCATGGCCGTGTTGTAGGCGGCCTGGCCCACGATCGGCGGGTGCTGGCTCGACTCGAACACCCCGGTGCCGTTGGCCTTGTGCGAGAACGCGTTGCGCAGCTTGGTCACGTCGTATGCCGGTGCCGGAGCCGATGCGGCGATGGTCACCTGCATGACGGTGCGGGTGTTGGGTCCGTAGCCGGGCAGGATGGTCGGAGCGCCGGTGGGGCTGAGGTCCGGTGCGCCCGTGTAGTAGTCGTAGGTCGGCACCCGGGCCGGGAAGGCCGCCGGAGCGTCGTTGTAGAGGATCAGCGTCTTGCCCGCGAACTTCGAGAAGTCCACCACGGCGTCGGCGCGCTCGGCCGGGGCCAGCAGCATCGAGTGCTGGTCCACGTTGCCGACGTCGAACCGGGTCGGGTCGGTGATCCAGGTGGTGGGCTGCTGGCCGTCGATGACGGTCGGGGTCGGAAGCATCCCACCCTCGTTGGCGAACTGCACCCAGTCGGGCCCGGCCGCGTTGTTGTTGGCATCGGCCGGCGTCGGGGAGACGTTCGGGTCGGTCTGCGCTGCGAGCAGCTCAGCCGCGTTCAGCTTCACCTCGGTGGTGCCGTCTCCCTGGTCGGGGTCGGCGGTGTACCACTGCAGGTTGAAGAACCGGTCGTTCGCAGCGTTGAGCATCCGCAGGCGGTATGCCTTGGGCTCGAGCGTGACCTTGGGGTAGGCCACACCGTTGACGATCGGGGTGTCGTTGAACTGCTCCATCCCGGCCGAGACGTTCGGGGTGCCCGGAATGAGCTCCGGCTCGCAGAACGGGTCGGTCTGGTAGGTCCAGGTCGACGGGTCGTCGACCTTGCAGCTGGCGTCGTAGTAGGGGTTCGGGATCGGCCCGTACTTGGTCCCGGAGGCCGGTGGCCAGAACCACGGCCCGTACATCCAGCGCCCGTAGGCGCTCATGCCCGAGGCGTCACCGGGGTTCTGGGCGGGCATGTAGACGTGGTGCTGCCACAGTGATCCCTTGCCGCCCCAGCGGGTCGTGTCCCAGGTCGGGTCCTGGCCGTACGAGGTGATGTCGCCGGCGCCGTTCGTGACGTCCTTGAGCTGCTCGTCCCCGGGCACGAAGGTCTTGTCCTGGATGACGAGCGGCAGCGTGTCCGCAGCAGCCGGGATGACACCGTCGGCGACGAGCTTCTTCTCGGTGTCGTCGGCGATCAGGTACCCGGCAGCCTCGCCGGCGTAGACGTTGAGGCGGGTGATGCCCCACGCGTGGTCGTGGTAGAACATCAGCCGCGCGCTCTGCTGGTTGGTGTAGAAGAACGTCTGGCAGCCGTCGTCCGCGGCGTCGCACGTCGTGAGCCCGCCCGCGTCCTTCATGTCGGGCACGTTCTTGACGCTGACACCCTGCGGCCACGGCGTGCCCTCGCCCGCGGGGGTGATCCACTGGTGCGGGGTGCCGTCGCTGATCCAGGGGGTGATGCCACCGTGCAGGTGCAGGGTGGCCCGGTTGTCCTTGAAGCACATGTCGGACTTGGGGTCCTGGGTGCACTCAGGCTCACGGATGCCGTCGGTCGTGGTGCGCTGGTCAGTGGGCTCGGGCATGGCCATCGGGCCCATCCCGGAGCCCATCATCGAGCTGTCGGTCGGCAGGAACAGGTCGCCATCGACGCCGGTCGGCAGGAGGTTGTGGAAGACGATCCGAGTCGGCTTGTCCTTGGTGGCGCCGATGAACGGCCCGAGGTACTGCGGCGGGGTCACGCCGAACGCCTGCTGCCCGTTGATCATCACGGGGGTATCGGGCTGGCTGGGGTCCACGTTCGCGTTCATGAGCGGGAAGTGCTTGCTCACATCCGCGTTGGCGGGTGTCTCGATCTGAACGTACCCGCGTACCAGCGTGGGCGGCAGGTCTGACGAGAACGTGGTGCGGTACTGCACCAATCCGATGACGTACTCGTCGGCCGCGACCTCACGGCTCGGGGTCACGCTGGTATCGGTGTACTTCTTGGCCTCTGGGACCGCCGTCGGCAGGTACTTGCCGGTTGCGGGGCAGGCAGCCGGGCTGCAGAGCGTCGGGAGGTCGTCGACGAACTTCTTCATGCCCTTGGTGAGGTAGCCCGCACCAGGGGTGCCGACGGTCACGGCGGTGATCGCCCCGCCGTCGGTCACCGCGGAGGCAGTGGCGCCGGACCCGGATCCCACGGGGTCGGTAATGGCCACGGTCGGAGTGCTGGTGTAGCCCTTGCCGAACTCCAGGACGTTGACCGCGCTGAGCATCAGGGTGGCCTTGGCCGTCGCGGCTGCAGTGCCCTCTGGGAAGTTGATCGGGTCGTACTGCGTGCCGTTGCGGATGGTCACCGCCGGCGCCGTCGTGTAACCGGAACCGGGTTCGTCGACGATCACCGAGGCGATCGAGACCGTGGCGTCGGGGGCGTGCGAGCAGTCGGTGGCCTCGACGCACTCGACGTGCCCGGTCGCCTGGATGCCGTTGGGGTCGTCAGGGTAGTCGAAGTCGACGATCGGCATCGAGTAGCCGGACCCGCCGTCGGTGACCGCGACGTCCCCCACGGCGCCGGAGGCGATGGCCGTCGCGGCCAGGTTGCCGGTCACGTTGAGGTTCACCCCACCAGAAAGGACGACCTTGAAGGCCTCGTACCCGGAGCCGGGCTTCACGCCGGTGAACCCGGTCACGACGTCGGCGGCGCTCACGGTGGCGGTGGCGGTCGCGTTCGGGTTGCCGCCGGCGACCTCCACGGTGACTGGACCCGAGTCGTAGCCCTGCCCCGCGGCGGTGACGTCGACGCTCTTGATGCCGCCGGTCACGGGGTCGACCTGCGCCACCGCCGCGGCCCCGCTCCCCGTGCCGGAGATCGTCACTGAGGCCTGGCTGAGGGTGAGCGGGCTGTTGGCCCAGTTCGGCCACGGCCCGAAGTAGTGCGGCACCTTCGTCGGATCCGGCGTCGCCGCCATGGCGGCCTCGGTACCGATGACCGTCGTGACCATCGCGAGGAGCATCCCGAGGACGGTGAGGATGACTGTGGTGACACTGCGCGACATCCGAGACATGACGACCCCTGCCTGACCCCTTCGAACCGCGTCCTGATGGCGCAGGTCCTCAGCGGACCGTAGAGCCATCATGAAATGCATCACAAGCGAAACCTCATACCGGAAATCATTCTCGCGAAACTGCGGGTCCACTCGCTGACGTCCTGCCCATGGACGGTCCGGGCCGCACGGTGTGTCGAAGGTGCGGGGGCTGGGACTCGCAGGTCAGTCAGGCAAGTGCTCCGATACGGCCCGCCGGAAACAGGATTCTCCTATCGTGGTGCGTATGAAGCGGGACGGGTGGACCCTCCTGACCAACCACGCGCTTGTGCTCGTGTGCTTGGCCGCGAACCCCGACGTCCTCTTGCGCGACGTCGCTTCGAGCGTTGGACTCACCGAGAGGTCGGTGCAACAGATCGTCGGTGACCTCGACCAAGCGGGCCTCATCACCCGCCTGCGGGTGGGCCGACGCAACCACTACGTCGTGCGCCGTGACGAACGGTTCCGTCACCCCCTCGAAGCCGGGGTGACGGTGGGCGGGTTCGTCGACCTCGTCGAGCGCAGGGGCGCGCAGCGCCCGCTGACTGGTGCGCGAACGGCATCCCGGGCCTCGGCCGACGGCAGCCTGGAGGGCCCCGAGCGACTCGGCGACCGAGGTGCGCAATCCCAACCAGCGCCGCAAGCGGCCACCGTGCGTCCTCGCACGGGCTAGCCTTCCAGCCATGGCGCGGCTGGGTCTCATGGTCAACCCGACCTCGGGCAAGAACACGGGGGCACAGGTCGGTCAGCAGGCCCTGTCGCTGCTGCGGGACGCGGGGGTCGACGTCCTCGACCTCAGCGCGTCCGATGCCCGCAGCGCCGTGGAGCAGGGCAGGGCCGCGATCGAGTCGGGCGCCATCGATCGGCTCGTCGTGGGTGGCGGGGACGGCATGGTCCACCTGGGCGCGAACCTGTGTGCGGGCACGCCGGTGCCCCTCGGGGTGATCGCGGCCGGCACCGGCAACGACATCGCCCGCGAGCTGGGGTTGCCGGTGCGTGACGCGGCCGCCTCGGTGCAGCGCATCCTGTCGGGGAGCACCCGGCAGGTCGACGCCGCGCGGCACACCACGGCCACCGGCGGGCAGAAGTGGTTCCTCGGGGTGCTCGCCGCCGGCTTCGACGCGGTGGTCAACGAGCGCGCCAACCAGCTGACCTGGCCCAAGGGCCCGATGCGCTACAACCTCGCGATCCTGCGTGAGCTCCCGGTCTTCCGTGCCATCCCGTACACGCTGGTGCTGGACGGTGAGCGCATCGACACCGAGGCGATGCTCGTCGCCGTCGGCAACGGCCCCGCCTACGGCGGCGGCATGCGGGTCACCCCGGACGCGTCCTTCGACGACGGGCTGCTCGACGTGCTCATCCTGCGCAAGATCTCGACCTTCGAGTTCCTCCGGGTGTTCCCGAGGGTGTTCAAGGGCACCCACGTGAGCCATCACGCCGTGCAGATCCGCAGGGCGCGCACGGTGTCGCTCGAGGCCAAGGGCATCGTCTCCTACGCCGACGGCGAGCGCTTCGCCCCGCTGCCGATGAGCATGGAGGTCGTGCCCGGCGCGCTCACCGTCCTCGCGTGATCGCTGACGTAGCCTGAGCGCATGTCCAGCCCCGCCGAGAGGTACGCCGCGGCAGCGGCCCGCAATCGCCGGGAACGCAGCGAACTCGCGCGCTTCACGGCATCCCTGGAATTCCCCCTCGACGACTTCCAGGTGCGGGCCTGCGAGGCGGTCGAGCTCGGCAAGGGGGTGCTCGTCGCAGCGCCCACGGGGGCCGGCAAGACGATGGTCGGCGAGTTCGCCGTGCACCTGGCGCTCGCGACCGGTCGCAAGGCGTTCTACACCACCCCCATCAAGGCACTGTCGAACCAGAAGTTCCACGACCTCGTGCGGGTGCACGGGGCCGCGAACGTCGGTCTGCTGACGGGGGACTCGTCGGTCAACGGCGAGGCCCCGATCGTCGTCATGACGACCGAGGTGCTGCGCAACATGATGTATGCCGGGTCGCGCACCCTCGAGGGGCTCGGCTTCGTCGTCATGGACGAGGTCCACTACCTCGCCGACCGGTTCCGCGGGGCCGTGTGGGAAGAGGTGATCATCCACCTGCCCGAGCACGTGCAGGTGGTGTCGCTGTCGGCAACGGTGAGCAACGCCGAGGAGTTCGGCGACTGGCTGGCCGAGGTGCGGGGCAACCACGAGGTCGTCGTGTCCGAGCACCGTCCGGTGCCGCTGTACCAGCACGTCCTCGTCGGCACGACGATGTTCGACCTGTTCGCCGGCAACCGGGTCAACCCCGACCTGCTGACCGCCATCCGCAGCGCGGAGGAACGCGGACGGTGGCAGGACGAGCCCCGCCGGGGTGGGGGAGGTCGCGGCGGGTCGCGCGGGGGCGGTCGTGGCCCCGGTGGAGGATCGGGCGGTCGAGGATTTGCCCGCGGCGCCCGACCCGGCGGGGGTGCGAGCCGTGCCGAGGTCATCGAGGAGCTCGATCGCGACGGGCTGCTCCCGGCCATCACCTTCATCTTCAGCCGGGTCGGGTGCGAGGCCGCCGTCGGCCAGCTGCTCGCCGCGGGAACCCGCCTGGTGCCCGAGCGCGAGGGGCTGCGGATCCGGCGCCTCGTCGAGGAGCGCGTGGACTCCCTGGCCACGGAGGACCTCATGGTCCTCGGCTACTTCGACTTCGTCGAGGGCCTGTCGAGGGGTTTCGCCGCCCACCACGCCGGCATGCTGCCGCTGTTCCGCGAGATCGTCGAGGAGCTGTTCACGGCCGGGCGCATCCGTGCGGTGTTCGCCACCGAGACCCTTGCCCTGGGCATCAACATGCCGGCCCGCACGGTGGTGCTGGAGAAGCTCGTCAAGTACAACGGCGAGGCCCACGTCGACATCACTCCTGCCGAGTACACCCAGCTCACCGGGCGTGCCGGGCGCCGTGGCATCGACATCGAGGGCCACGCGGTGGTGCAGTGGGCCCGGGGAGTCGACCCGTTGGCGGTCGGCGGTCTGGCCTCGGCCCGCACCTACCCACTGCGCTCGAGCTTTCGCCCGACCTACAACATGGCCGTCAACCTCGTGTCCCAGGTGGGTCGTGAGGTGGCCCGCGAGATCCTCGAGACCTCGTTCGCGCAGTTCCAGGCCGACCGGGCCGTGGTGGGCATCGCCACGAAGGTGCGCCGCAACGAGGAGGGGCTGCACGACTACGACGAGGCGATGCACTGCCACCTCGGCGACTTCCGGGAGTACGCGGCCCTGCGCCGCAGCCTCGCCGACGCGGAGAAGGACGGGGTGCGCGCGCGATCGGCGTCCCGTCGCGCCGAGGCCGCCCTGTCGCTGGAGGCCCTGAAGATCGGCGACGTCATCCGCATCCCCGCCGGGCGTCGCGCCGGCTGGGCGGTCGTGGTGCAGCCTGCCCGAACCGGCCGGGGCGCTCCCACCGGGCCGAGCGTGGTGACCGAGGACAAGCAGTTCCGCCGGCTGACCACCGTCGACGTCCCCGACCCCGTCGAGCCGTTGGCCCGGGTGAGCGTGCCCGCCCACTTCAACCCCAAGTCACCGAAGTCGCGCCGCGACCTCGCGACGTCGCTGCGGATCGCTGCGCCCAACGGACTCGACGACGCCCCGTCGCGCCGGTCACGTCGTGGTGGCGACACCGAGCCCGAACACGTGCGGCTGCTGCGTGAGCAGCTGCGCGCCCACCCCTGCCACCAGTGCCCGGACCGCGAGGCCCACGCCCGCTGGGCCGAACGCTGGTGGCGCCTCAAGCGCGAGACGGTGGGGCTGCAGCGCAAGGTCGAGGGCCGCACCAACACCGTGGCCCGCATCTTCGACCGCATCTGCGACGCGCTCGAGGCGCTGGGGTACCTCGACGAGAACGGCACCGTGGTCACCGAACGGGGTGAGCGGCTGCGCCGGCTCTACACCGAGAAGGACCTGCTGGCTGCGGAGTGCCTGCGGCACGACGTCTGGAAGCGGCTCGACGCCCCGTCGCTCGCGGCGGCGGTCTCGGCTCTCGTGCACGAACCGCGCCACCAGGAGGCCGAGGTCTCGCCGAGGATGCCCAACGACGACGTCGCTGCGGCGCTCACCGCGATGGAGCGGCTCTGGTCGCAGATCGAGGACCTCGAGACCGAGCACGACCTGCCGACCACGTCGATGCCGGACGGCGGGATGGCGTGGATGGTGCACCGCTGGGCCTCAGGGGACCGGCTCGACGCGGTCCTGCGAGGTCAGGAGATGGCTGCGGGTGACTTCGTGCGCCGCTGCAAGCAGCTCGTCGACCTGCTCGACCAGGTGGCCAAGGCCAGCACCGACGCCGTGGTGCGGCGCACCGCCCGGTCTGCGATCGACGGCGTCCTGCGTGGCGTCGTCGCGGCCGACCGCCTCGACTGACCCGCGGTCAGTGGTCAGCGGGGGAGGGCGAGCGCGGTCAGGAGACGTTCGATCGGGTTGCCGACGCCGTACGTGTCGGCGAGCGCCTGGAGCGCGGCGGTGTCCGCCGGCGCGTGGGGGAGCGTGAGGTCGACGTCCGGGAGGGCGGCATCCCTGGCCACCCGCACCACCGTCGGTGCGACGTCGAGGTAGTCGGATGCCGCTTCCAGGTTGAGTCGTCGTGCCCCCTTGATCGCGGGGTCACCACTCTCGATCGCGGCCCGCAGTGCCGCGAGGGAGCCGTACTGCGCGATCAGCTGGGCCGCGGTCTTGTCACCGATGCCCTTGACCCCCGGCAGCCCGTCGCTGGTGTCGCCGCGCAGCACGGACATCTCGAGGTAGGCCTCACCGGTGGGCACGGAGTACCGCTCCTGGAGGTAGGTCTGGGTCGTGATGTCCGGCTCACGCACCCCGCCCTTGCCCGTGTAGAGGACCCGGATGCCGTGCGCGTCGTCGACGAGCTGGAGCAGGTCGCGGTCACCGGTCACGACGTCGACGGGCATGACTCCCCGGTGGCGGTGGGTCAGCGTGCCGATGACGTCGTCGGCCTCGAACCCG
The DNA here is from genome assembly GCA_017989115.1 of Dermatophilaceae bacterium. Classification (GTDB taxonomy): domain Bacteria; phylum Actinomycetota; class Actinomycetes; order Actinomycetales; family Dermatophilaceae; genus Fodinibacter. The sequence continues at coordinate 16,995 of JAGNQK010000003.1, forward strand.
GGCGAGCCGAGGCGGGCGATCCCGAGGGCGCCCAGTGCCTCGCGGATCAACGGCACCTGCGGTGTGAGGTCGTCGGGTGACTCCTCCGCGACGGCCGAGCCCTCGACGAGCCGATGCGTCTTGTACGTCGGGATGAGGTCGACGCGCCACTGCGGCCGCCAGTCGTCGTCCCAGCAGGCAACGAGGTGGGTCGGGCGATGGGCCGTCACGAGGGTGGCGATCATGTCGATGAATCCGCGCAGGGCGTTGGTCGGCGGCTCGTCGGGGGTGCGTCGCTGGTCGGGCACCCCGAAGAACGCGCGGAAGTACAACGAGGCGCTGTCCAGCAGCAGGAGCTTGCCGGGCCCACCGGCGGCAGAAGACATGGGTGCAGCGTAGAGAACGGCTACCCTGAGCGCGTGGAAGACCTAGATCGGCGGATCATCGAGCTCCTGGCCCAGGACGGGCGGATCAGCTACACCGACCTGGGGAAGTCCTTGGGCATGTCCACCTCGGCCGTGCACCAGCGGGTGCGCCGGCTCGAGCAGCGCGGGGTGATCAAGGGATACACGGCGAAGGTCGACCACCAGGCGCTCGGTCGCCAGATCACCGCCTTCATGTCGATCACCCCCCTGGACCCGGCTGCTCCGGACGACATTCCCGAGCGTTTGCGCGAGCTGCCGCAGATCGAGGAGTGCCACTCGGTGGCCGGCGACGAGAACTACATCCTCAAGGTGCGGGTCGACACCCCGGCCGAGCTCGAGGAACTCATCGCAAGCGTGCGCGGCGTCGCCAACGTCTCGACGCGCACGACCGTCGTGCTCTCCACGCCCTGGGAGTAGCTGGAGCTCGTCGCGCGGGGTCTGACCCACCCGAAGGAACGGCTCGCCCATCGTTCTTCCGGCCGGTCCAGCGACGGTCTGGAGGGGGATGAGACCTCGGGTGAGATCGGGGATCGTGGTGGGACCCACCCATTGGACCCACCCCGA
>JAGNQK010000003.1:18062-56360 GCA_017989115.1 Dermatophilaceae bacterium
TCTGACCCACCCGAAGGAACGGCTCGCCCATCGTTCTTCCGGCCGGTCCAGCGACGGTCTGGAGGGGGATGAGACCTCGGGTGAGATCGGGGATCGTGGTGGGACCCACCCATTGGACCCACCCCGAAGGACACACCCCGATGACCTCACAGACAGCAGCTGCCCCGCAGACACGCAACGACCCTCAGCGGATCGTCGGCGTGACGGCGATCGCGCTTGCCACCTCGCTGCTGGTCCAGAACGTCGTGGTGGCTGGTGCCGGAGCGCCCGAGTACGGGGCGCCGATCGCGGACGTCCTCGCCTTCCACGCGCAGAACCGAGGCCCCGTCGCGGTGGCGGTGGGGCTCGAGGCCCTCAACCTGCCGCTGCTGCTGGGGTTCCTGGCTGGTCTTCACGGCCTGGTCCGGCGCAACGACAGGGGAGAGTCGTGGTCTCTCTTCGCCCTGGCCGCGGGTGCGACGCTGTCGGCCATCTGGGCGATCTATGCGGTGGCGTGGATCGGGGTCGTCCTGTCCGCCGGCGAAGGGGCCCAGCCGAGCCCGACGCTGGAGCTGGCCTGGCAGCTGCATGCCGCGGGCCTGGCCATGGCGCTGCCAGCACTCGGCACGACGTTCCTCGGTGCTGCAATGGCGACTCACGCAGCCTCGCTGACGCCCCCGTGGCAACGCCTGCTCGGTGTCGTCGGGGCCGCCCTGCTCGTCGTCGCCGGGGCGGCGAGCCTGGCCATCGCGGACGGCTCGCCGATGGTGTTCGTCGGAGTGGCCGGCCTCGCGATGTGGGTCGTGTGGCTGCTCGCGACGGGCGTTCGGCTGCTCCTCGCACGCAGGACCCCTGCGCGCACCAGCGTCAGGTGAGTGCCGCGAGCATCAGTCCAGCTGCTCCAGCCGTCGTGCCTGGTCCTCGGTCACCATCTCGGCGTTGACCATCGCCCCGGTGCGAACGCCGGCCGCGGCGGCCATGACGACCTGGGACATCGGGTCGGTGAGGTTCCCCGCGGCCCACACCCGCGGCACGGCGGTGCGGCCGACGGCATCCGCCGCCAAGGATCTGGCCATGACGCGGCCCATCATCTCGAGGTCGGTGAGCTCAAGCCCCAGAGTGGTGAGCAGGGGGGACAGCGGCTCGACGAACGACGCGACGACGACGGCATCCGCCGTGACCGTCCCACCGGGGACCTCGACGCCCCTGAGGGTGCCGGCCTCGCCGAGCACCCTGCTGACCGGGCCCTCGACGACGTCGATACCCAGCGCCCGCAGTCGGGTCACGGCGTCTGGCGCCAGCGCCTGCGGGTCGTGGAGCACCACCGTGAGGGCGTCGGTGAGCTGGTGGAACAGGCCGGCCTGGTGAATCGCTGCGGGTTATCTGTGGTGACCTGGTGGGTAGGCACAGAGTGATGCGCGGTCGCTTAAGGCCCGCGGGTTGTCCTGGGTCTCTGACTTATCTGCAAGTCGCGGCTGAGGAGGGCTCGAGTCAACTTGGGCGCCCATCGGTAGGTGAATTGTCACGTTTCGAATGCGGGCACTATCTCGCGCGAGAACGGTTGGAGTCTGGTTGACTTCGGGCACGTCGGCCAAGGGGTGGCTGGCGGCTCTAGGGAGGGACTGACAATGTCGATGAGAAGGCCCTTTGCAGTGGCTGCATCGGCGGCGGTGGGTGCGTCGTTGCTGTTGAGCGCCCAGGTGTCGACCGCCCCCGCGGCGTCGGCTTACGTCAAGCACGGGTGTAAGTACAGCGGGACAAACCCCACGCTGTACTACCAGATCGGGTCCACGGTGGGCTCGGCGCGTCGGACTGCCACCAACTCTGGTGCCGGCCGCTGGAACGCGGTCGCGGTCCCGGGGACGTTCACCGCTTGGAGTTCCGGGAAGCCCGTAAACGTGGCCATCACGGAGTGGTCTGCGGCGGACACTTACGAGGCCGTGACGTCTTTTTCCTGCTCGAGCGGGCTGTACACGAGCAACAAGACCACGATCACGTGGAACTCGCCATCGCCGGGTGGCATCGGAAGTAACACAACCGCTTTGCGGATGGTCGCGACACACGAATTCGGACATGCGTACGGTTTGAACCACATGAGTACCACCTGCAACGGCACGAAGACGGTGATGGTTCAGGGCAAGACGAAGTGGTCGTGCAGCTGGGGTACCGAACCGTGGCAGGACGACATCAACGGCGTCGACGCCATCTACTGAGGGGACGAAGGAAAATGCGTAATGGGATGATCATGACCGGCCTCACGATGGTGTGCGCGGCTGCGCTTGCAGGGTGTGGCCAAGTGCAGCCCGAATCGGCGCAGCCCTCCGCACCGCAGCCCGGTGCGACTGTGATGATGGCGAGCGTCGACTACCCGGTGTACAGCAGCCTCGAAGAGATGGGTTCCCGGTCCAAGGTCGTGGTGAAGGGGTCCTTCGTCAAGCTCGCCAAGCGTGACACCGAACGCAGTTTTGCCACCGGTGGAGACCCCAATCAGCAGGGCTTGCCGGTCGCGGTATGGGAGTTCGAGGTCGATGAGCAGTTCAAGGGCCCCAAAGTCGGGAGCCGAATCGAAGTGTTGACATTTGATCTCGATCGCATCCAGATCGCGGATGAGGAGCCCGTGAAATTGGGCGCTGAAGTGGTCCTGTTTCTGGGCCGGGAGCGAAATGGCGTGTGGGCTCGAGCAGCAGGGGACCAAGCTGTTCTCGATGTCCAGAGTGATGGGGCCTTGAGGGCGCATCGCGCAGCCGACCCTGCCCTTGCACAGCAAGCAAGAAAGACCCAGAAGGCCGAGCTGGAAGCGCTCGTACAGGCACCGTAGGCGTTGAGGTTTGGCCCGTCCGCCTAGCGACAGGCGCCTCCGGACGAGCACGAACTGTGGCCCCCGCGCTGTGGCCGGGGGCCACAGTTCGTGCTCGGGAGAACTTGAGCTCTGTGGGCAGAGGCATACCCCAGTTGCGGGCTGCGCTTGCCAGTGAGCAATGATCAGAAACTTTGCGTGGCCAGCCGGTACGCGTTCACGGAACCCGACGCTAGGTAGCCCGGCGTCGTGCCCGCGAGCCGACGAAACCACTCCGCTTCTGGCTAGGTCAGGAGCCTTGGTCGCTGGTAGGGGGAGCTTGGAGAGTCCCAATTGTGCTGGGCCCGCTCACGTGGCGCCCTCGGCGGCGGCGGCCTTCGGGGGTGAGTAGCCCGAGCTGGTGGACGGCGGCCCAGGCCTGGGTGAGGTTGGCGAGGCGGTTGCTCTTGGTGACCTCGCACACGTTGATCTCGGACTTGCGGTTCTTACTGGAGGTCCAGCGCAGCGAGGCGTAGGTGCGTCTGCCTCTAGGTCGCTGTCGGAGTCGGATCGTGGCTGTCGCTGTGCCGCCGTCCTCGAGGATGAGGATGCGTCCGTGGGGTCCGGCTGCGAGGTCTTGGTGGTCGCGGTTGGTGGTGCGGTGGTTGGCGTACGTGGCTTTGAAGGCCCACTCCTCAAGGGGTGGACTCTCGCGCCATCGGGTCACGCTTCGTGGAGGAAGGCGACGGGCGCGTCGGCCGGTTGCGGCACTGGAGGGAGGCTGAGGGGGAAGGGCCAGGCCTCGAGGACGGCGGCGAGCTCGGTGACGTGCACGTGCAGGTCGCGGGCAAGGGATGGTGCGGTCCACCCGACGGACTTCATGAGATCCAGCAGTGACCCGATGCCGGTGGGCTGGAGCGGGAATGGCGACCGGAGCGTGCGCATCCGGTTTCGGTGGGTGCCGTTGAGGTGACGGAACCAGCGGGACTGTGAAGCGCTACTGATGTCACCTTCGAGGAACCCGCGACGGATGAACGACTTGGGGTGTACGCCCCACGTCGCGTGCAGGCTCATGAGAGCACCGAAGCTGCCCGGGTGCAGGGCCCGGACGTCGTCTTGGATCTCGGCGTACGGTGCCAGCAGCTCGCCGGCGAACGCGTCAGCGCGTGCCTCGACGTCTGCATCGTCGGCTGGGCCGGACGCTTCGTCCATGACGAGGTGGGCGAGCTCGTGGGCGACGGTGAAGCGCCGAGTGTCATCGACGACGGACCGGGTCACGAGTGTGATGGGCGCCAGTTCCGGACCTTGCGCGGCCGTGATCGCGGCGACGTTGGGGATGGTCGGTGGCAGGGGCGCGATGTACAGTCCGTCGGCCTCAACGTGACCTGCGAGGTTGCGGATCGGGCCAGCGGTAACGCCCCATCGTTGCCGGACGGCCGCGGCGGCGAACACGCCAGCCGCGCGTGGGTCGTGGGAGAGCCCGCTCACATCGATCTTGGGTATGCGGGCTGCGGGGTCTTGACCGGCCTTCACCAGCAGGGTGTTCACCAGGTACGCGACGAAGTTGGCCTCGGCTGTCGCGCGAGCTTCGACTTTCTGGGGCACCCTGTACTTGCGGAAGTGCACTCCCTCAAGGCCAGCCTCGGGCAGGGGTGTGGCGAGCAGGTCCGGCGGCACGCTCAACGCAGCTGCGCAGTCCAGAAGGTCACGCCCGCGCAACGGCAGGGTTCCGGTCTCGACGCGTGAGGCCCACGCGGGCTTCTTGGCCACGTTCTCGGACAGTTGAGCCAGTGTCATGCCCCGCCGCTGACGCAGGAGTCGCACGGTTTCAGGAACCGCCTGAACCTCCGGTGCCGCGACCATCGAGGGCAGGGCTCGAACGGTTGCGGTCATGTAAGTATTCTGGCACAGCCTTGCCCCCGGATTGGTAAGGCTGGAAGAACAAAACTGCCGCTGTCACAACCGGTCCGAGGGGCCGGTGACAGCGGCAGTTTCGCGGGTGATTCGTGTGTCGTCAGGTGCTCGGGCCAGCGCTGTCGGAGGTGCCGGTCTGCTCCGCGGGGTCGGGCTCTGCCGGAGGGCGCTGCGTTCGGTTCGTGGGGGTGAAGCGTGGTCCCACGTCGCCCCCGCCTGCAGCGGTTGCCTTCGCGGACGAGGGCTGACCGGAGGCGGCAGTCTCGTGCTGCGGTGGGCGCTCGGTGGACGTGGTGACACTGAGCGGCAGGCCTGGCGTGCGGGTGTGGGGGAGCACCATCGAACCGTAGTCACGGATCAGGTCCAGCCACGGGTGGGGATCCTGCATGAGCCACTCGCCGATCTGGGTCATGACGGCTTGGGGGTCGACCTTGAACCGGAACAGCTCCGACTCCTTCCCCTGCGGGGCGAACACCGAGGCCGTGGTCATGCGCCCGGTCGAGTCGTGAAAAGCGACCAGGCGCACCGTGGTTCGCTTCTTCTGCGGCGCCGGGGGCCGGGGCATGAGTCGGTCGATCCCCGTGATCGGGGGTTGGAAGTACATGTAGGTGTCCGGGCCTTGATAGTCCAGCACGGCGGTGCGGGCTGACTTGTTGTAGTCCTCCTTCCGGTGCACGAACAGGTGGTACTTGTCGGCGACGAGGTACTCCGGCCAGCCCTCTTCCACGGCTTCCGCCCAGGTCACCCCCGCCTGGGGGTGGTGCTCTGCCCACACGCGGATGGCTTCGCGCCACAGCGCGGCTTCCACGGTGCCGTCGGTCTTGACTGCGAGGCGCCGACCGTCAGGCCCGGTGAACACGGCGTGGCTGTGGTTGCGCACGGCCTCGTGTGCCAGGACCCCGATGCTCGTCATCGCCAGTGCAGGGCCGTACAGCGCGCGATACACCCGGGACCGGGGACCAATGGACTCAGCCATGTCGTCGTGCCTCTCGTTGAAAGATTTGTGGAGATTTTCTGCACCAAATGTTTCCGAAGGGGGGTCACTTCTACGCCGCGCGCCGCACGGCGTGTCGTGCCTATAGTTCTCGCACGCACGTTCGAACCGGGGTGAGGCTTGACGATGGCTCGCGTTCAGAAGGTCCTCGCGCTCGATGGCGCCACGTCCTGGACGGTGATCGGTGAGGACTTCCTCCCGATCCGGGCCGCCGATGACTACCTGCGGTTCCTCGCCCTCGACGGTGCGTCGCCCCACACACTGCGCTCGTACGCCACCAGCCTTGGGCTCTGGTTCGACTTCCTGGACCGCACCGGCCAGGACTGGGACGGCTTCGCTCCCTTGGTCTTCGGGGAGTTCTTGACCTGGGTGCGCACAGGCGACCTGCCCGGGCACGTTCGCATCGGTCCTGCCGTGACCCGCCGACGTCCAGCGACGGTGCAGCTGCGCTCGGCCGCGGTCTTGGCGTTCTACCGGTGGCTGGCCGCCGCGGAAGGTATCACCGGCCCGTACGAGACGCTCTACACGCCCTTGGCCAGGCGGGGCCGGCGCCCCTACGTCCCGATGTTGAGCGGCGTCGCACCTGACCAATCTGCGATGACGCCATTGTTCTCCACGAGGTCCGGCCCCAAGGGCCGCACCCCCGTGCTGACTCCCGAACAGATCCGCACGATCTTGGACACCTACGCCCGCCAACGGGGCGACGGGGCATGGGACGGCGGCCCCGCTGGCCTGCGAAACAGGTTCCTGTTCGCGTTGCTCGCCGACACCGGCATGCGCTTAGGCGAGGCGCTGTCGCTGCGACACACTGACATCCGCCCCGGGCAGGGCGACCAGCCCGCCATCGACGTCACACCCCGCCAGGACCACCCCCACGGCGCGCGGGTGAAGTCTGGGCGGCCCCGCCGCATCTACGTCGCGGCGGACCTGATGCGCCTGTACGACGCGTACGTGTGGCAGCTCGTCGACGCCGGCGCCGACCTCGTCGTCGACGAGCTGAGCCACCACTTCGTGTTCACCAACGTCACTGACCGCGGGCCGGCCTTCGCGCCGCTGCGTCCCGAAACGGTGTATGCCGCGATCCGGTCGCTGAACGCCCGCGTAGCCAAGACGTCGTCCGTGCACGCGCCGCCGACGAACTGGTCCCCCCACTGGCTTCGGCACACCCACGCCACCGCGCTGCTGCTGTCCGGCTGCCCTCCCCACGTGGTGATGCGACGGCTGGGGCACCTCGACGTCCAAACGACCCTGTCGACCTACGGGTGGGTCACCGAAGACGCCGAACTACGGGCGATCGCCAACTGGCGCCGCTACGTGCAGGGCACCTGGAGCGACCACAGCTTCGACGGCCACACCACGACCTCGGCGCCGACGGCACCGGTAACACAGCTGACGCCAACGATTGAGGGAAGACCGACATGACACCGCCTACCCGAGCGAACAACGCTGGTGCACGGCCCAACCCGCCCAACGCGTCGTGGGACGCCGCCTGGGCGTGCGTGCCCGAGCCGTGGCGTGACGGCGTCTACCGGCTTGACGAGGCGCCGTGGTCCGAGGTGTTCGTGCGCAACACCAACTACCTGCGCTCGGCCAAGGAGTACGACTTCAGACCTGCCGGAGCGCACCTGGCCGGCCAACAGGTTGCCTGGTGGGTGTGGACCGTCTGGGCTGAGGGCACGCGAAAGATCGACCCGGCCATGCTGGCGTGGTGGCAGCGCGCCGTCGCGAGCCTGTCCAGGCAAGGGAGCCGGTTTCGGGGCAACCCTGCCGGGGTGTCGATCGCCGACCTCGACCCCGCGGTCGTGATCGGGGAGGCCCTGCGTCAGTTCCACGCCAGGCACGGTCGGCGGCCGTCGCCGGGGAACCTGCGCAACCTCGAGTCCGTGGCGTACTCCATCCACGAGCACGTCTCCATCCGATGCTCGCCGCAGCCATGGTGGCGCCACGACACGTGGTCGCTGACTCTGGACCCGCGCATCCCGCGACGTGAACACGAACCCCACGGGCACCGGCCCATCGCCTTCTCCGACGTCGAACCGCAGTGGTTGCGCGAAGGGCTGCGGTTCTGGCTCTCGCAGTGCCTGGTCCACGACATCCTGACCTGGACCACCACGGCCGCCCGTCGCACCCTGGTGGGGACCTACCTTGGCGGCTACCTGCACGAGCACGACGTGCGTGAGCCCGCTCTGGCGAGCGACCGGACCTCCCTGCGGGCGCTGATGACGTCCTTCTTGGCGTGGCTTCGTAGCCCTCAAGCCAGCAGCCGCGGACGTGTGTTGAGCCCCAACAGCGTCGCTGCGATCCAGTCCGCGGTGCAGCGGTTCTACGACTTCATGCTCGACAACGCCGACGCCGCCACCGAGTTCACCGGGCACCACGGCTGGACGCAGCTCACCGGCGACCACCAGCGGCTGTGGCCCGCCCAGGCGCGCCGCACCCGAATGGGCAACCAGGCGGCACCCCGCTACCTCAGCACCACCGACGTGCAACGCATGCTCGTCTACCTCGACGTGTTGTCCACCAACTCCACCGACGTCGTGACCGTCGGCGGTGCACCCCACGGGCCAGTGATCACCGTGATGGGACTGGGGGATCCGCAAGCCGCCAGGGCCTGGATGCTCCAAGCCCTCACTGGGCGCCGCGTCTCAGAGATCCTCATGCTCGACTTCAACCCCTTGACGAGGTTCGACCTCGCGGGAACCGGCACCCACAACGACGAGCACGACCCCGACGCGTTCGTTGCCAGGCTGCGCTACCAGCAGACCAAGGTCGACGGCGTCGACCCCACCATCCCCGTCGAACGGGCCGTGGTCACCCTCATCGAAGAACAGCAACAGTGGGTTCGTCAGTCCTTCCCCGAGGCACGCGACCACCGACACCTCTTCCTCAACCCCACGAGCAACCACAAAGGCCTGCGCCCTCGAAGCCACGCATCACAACAAGCAGCGCTGCGGCGGCTGGACGCGATCGTCAACCTCGTCGACCAAGACGAGAAGCCGCTGCGGTACACCCAGACTCACCGGCTGCGGCACACCAAGGCCACCGAGCTCCTAAACGCGGACGTGCCCGTGCACGTGGTCCAGCGCTACCTCGGGCACAAGTCCCCAGAGATGACGATGCGCTACGCAGCCACCCTGGCGGCGACCGAGCAGGCAGCGTTCCTGCGCTACAAGAAGGTAGGCGCCGACGGCAGAGACCTCGGCATCGACCCCGTCGACCTCTACGACCTATCCCACCTGACCCGCCGCGCGGACCGTGCCCTGCCCAACGGTCTCTGCCTGCTCCCGCCAACCCAAAGCTGCGACAAGGGAAACGCGTGCCTGCCATGCCCGTCCTTCGCTACCGACGCCACCCACCTCGACGAGCACCGCAGTCACCATTCACAGACCACCGACCTGATTGCTCAACGCCGTGAGCGCTACCGGCAGCGCACCGGCACCGATCTGCCCGACGGCAACATCTGGCTCCAGGGCCGGCTACGTGAACTCGCCTCGTTGGAGGCCATCATCGAGCGTCTCAGCCAACCCGACGCAACCAACGATGCAGGAGTCGCCGGCGGCGGATGCACCTCCAGGGGTGCGGTACCAGTCTCGATCGTCACTGCCGGGGCACATACCGCCGTGCTGCGCTCCGAGCTCAGTGCTCGCCTCTCAGCTCAACCGGCGCCGGGACCGACGCGGCGGTGCGACTCGTGAGCGGCAGCCCCAGCTCCGAACGCGCCCCCGACACGGCAGCGCAGCAGCGGCGCAACGACTCGCTGAGGAAGGCTGCGCGAGCCCGAACAGCCACTGCCACGGCACGAGCAGAGAAAGGCATCCGCACCTTGATCCGCGATGGGGGGCGGGTCAACTTCACCTCGGTGGCCAGGGCATCAGGCGTCTCCGCCCGCTTCCTCCACCAGCACCCCGACCTTGCCGTCCGGATCCGAACCCTGGCCGCTCAACAACGCGGCGCGCTCGAGGAGCGCCACGCCGTCACCGTCACGGGCGACAACGCCGTCATCGCGGCACTGCGTCGCCGAATCCGCGAACAAGACGACGCACACCGAGCCGAAGCAGCACGCCTGCGCACGAGGTTGGCCGAGCAGGACCGTCAGCTCGCAGCCCTCTACGGCCAGCTACGAGGCCGCCCTGATCACGGGTCGCCTCGACCCGTAACGGGCCCCGCTACGGAATGAACTGATACCAGGCGAGCTCGTGCGCCGGCTCATCCGCGAACCACGCCCAGGTCCCCGACGCGAGGTCCTTCGGCCGCCTCTTCGCAGGCGCTGCGTTGCGCGACTCGAACGCGGACAGGAACGAGCACCGGTCCGCGGCGATGTTCTGCTGAGCTGCCCAACGCAAGAGCGCGTCGCGGCGGGCTGTGGTCACGAGCCCGTCCGTGGCGACCGCCTCTACAACCCAGAACCGCACCGCAGGCCGGATCCCGAACGAGTCCAGGCAACCGTTGCACCCCAGGGGCCAAATCCAGTGACGTGCGGACCATCGACCACAACTGCGCTGCCAGAGAGTGCGGCGTGTAGTGACGGCCGTGGCGCGCCCGGGTCGCAGCCGACAGCGCCTCGACGTACGCGCCGCCAACCTGGTCAGGGGTCAGCGACCCCCACGACGCCCTCAACGGTGGGTTCGTAGGCAGCGGAACCGGAGGCGCTACCTCCAACGCCAACTCCACATCGGCCCATCGTCCGCTCAGCCCAGCAGCCTCGGCCCGTGACGCCCACCACGCCGGAATCGCCGCGAGCACAGCAACCGCAGTCGGGGTCAGCTCAGCAGGTGAGTCCTCGGCGACGTCGCCGCGCGATCCCCTGGAGCCCAGCGGACGCGCAGGCATGGCCACGTCAAGCGCCTCAGCGACCGCGGCATCGACGAGCACGTCGCTGTTCACCCGGAACTCCCTTCCCGACTCAATCTTGACGGCAGGCCCCGACACTACCGAGCCGCGACGCTCGAGTCTGCGATCGCGTCGACGACGCGCCAGAGGCCGCAGATGGCCCCGTCCACGAAACATCGATCACGCCGTGACCGACAAGAACTGCGCACACATCGAACGACTCTGTGCCGATTGCTACGGATAAAGAGGTGGACGTCGCGAGCACGACGACACGCTGGTCACGCACTTCCCAGCCGTGGCAGTACGGGCAGTGGATGACGCCGGTGCCCCAGTGCTCGGCCAGCCCGGGGACATCGGGCAGCGTGTCGACGACGCCCGTGGTCACGACGAGGTGGCGCGCCGACCACCTGGTGCCGTCGGCGGCCGTGACGCTGACCCGGTCGGCGCCCGTAGGCACCACGGCATCCACCACCGTCCCGTCGACGACCACGCTGCCGTAGGAGGCCAGCTCGGCTCGGCCGCGAGCCAGCAACTCGCCCGGCGGGAGCCCGTCGTGCCCGAGGAAGGCGTGGACGCCAGCCGCCGGGGCATTGCGGGGGTGACCGGCGTCGACGACGACCACCGACCGGCGCGACCGCGCGAGGACCGTCGCAGCCGACAGGCCGGCCCCCCCTCCACCGACGACGACGACGTCAACGTCGACGGGCGTGGCGTCAGGGTCGGTCGGGTTGGACGTCGTGGAAGTGCCGGATGCCGGGGAGTGCTCGCTCATGGAGCCACCGTCGCGCACCGATCACGCACAGAGCAAGATATGTTGCCGCTATGGCAAACCTCGACCCGCACGTCGTCGGCCGCCGCCTGCGCGACCTGCGCACCCGGCGCGACCTCACCCTCGCGGACGTCGCCGCGGAGACGGACATCTCCGTGAGCACGCTCTCCCGCCTGGAGTCAGGCAGTCGCCGCGCGACGCTCGAGCTGCTCGTGCCCCTCGCCCGCACCTACCGGGTCACGCTCGACGAGCTCGTCGACGCACCCGCGACGGGCGACCCCCGGGTGCACGCCAAGCCGATCCAGGCCTGGGGCGCGATGATCATCCCGCTGACCGCACGGCGCGGTGGCCAGCGCGCGTTCAAGCACGTGCTGTACCCCGAGGCCCGCAGTGTGCCCGACCCGCGCACCCACGAGGGCTACGACTGGGTCTACGTGCTGTCCGGCAGGTTGCGCCTGGTGCTCGGCGAGCACGACATCGTCATGGGCCCGGGGGAGGTCGCCGAGTTCGACACCCGCACCCCGCACTGGTTCGGCTGCGCGGACGGGCAGCCGGTGGAGCTGCTGTCGATCATCGGGCCCCAGGGCGAGCGCATGCACGTACGCGCCCGCCCGAAAGGCTCCAGCCCGGCATCCTGACGCCGAGCCGACGGCTCTGCTCAGCGGGCGATGTCGGCGAGAACGGCACCCGTCACCCGCACCAGGTCCGTCGGTGACAGGCCGATGTCGAACCCACGCCGCCCACCCGAGACGTAGACGACGTCGAACAGCTCGGCACTCTCGTCGACCACCGTCGGCAGCGCCCGCTTCTGCCCCACGGGGGAGATGCCTCCCAGCACGTACCCCGAGGACCGTTGCGCGGCACCCGGATCCGCCATGCCCACCCGCTTGACCCCGAGCGCCGACGCCATCGCCTTGAGGTCCAGCGACCCCGCGACGGGCACCACCGCGACCGCGAGACCGGCGCCGGTGTCGACGAGCAACGTCTTGAACATCTGCTCGGCAGGCAGGCCGAGCGCGTCGACGGCCTCCTGACCATAGGACCGGGCCGCCGGGTCGTGCTCGTACACGTGCTGCGAGAACGGGACACCCGCCGCGGTGAGGGTCACCGTGGCGGGTGTCCCGGAAGGGTCTCGACGCGCCATACGTCGCAGCGTAGAACCACCCCCGGAGCCGGGGGAGGGCTGCCCTACAGCAGGTCGGCGGCGGATGCCGCGCGGCTGGCGCTCGCACCCACGAGGGCGGCCTCGTGGGTCGCCTCGAGGTCGGTGGTCGAGCGCCACCAGTCCTGCCCGGCCTGCGGCAGGGTGTAGATCGGGTCGTAGTACACGTACTCGCGCGAGAGTGCCTGCTCGTCGCCGGCCTCGATGGAGGTGCGGTAGTTCTTGCGCCAGAACGACATCCCGCGCTCGGTCTCGTAGCTCTCGACCTGGTGCACCCAGCGCTTGCCGACGAACGGCACGTCGCACACGATGCGCGGCGTCGCGAACCCGGGCAGGTAGCCCATGATCCCGTGCTGGAGGTCCTGGGCCTCGCGCAGCGACAGCCGCCAGTGCTCGGCGAACGGGATCATGTCGCACATGTAGAAGTAGTACGGGGTGATCATCGCCTCGTCCTGGAGGGCGAAGCACAGGTCGAGCAGGTCCTTGGTCGTGTTGTTCACCCCGCGCATGAGCACGCCCTGGTTGCGCACGTCGCGCACCCCCGCGTCGAGCATCGCCTGGGCCGCCTGCGCCACGAGCGGCGTCACGGACTGGGCGTTGTTGACGTGGGTGTGGATCGCGACGGACACGCCGCGCGAGCGCGCCTTGGCGCTGATCCGGGCCACACCCTCGACGACGTCCGGCTGCAGCCAGTGCTGCGGCAGGCCCATGAGCGCCTTGGTCGCGAGGCGGATGTCGCGGATGGTCTCGACCTCGAGCAGCTTGTCGAGGAACCCTTCGAGGTTCTTCCACGGCATGTTCGCCACGTCACCACCGGAGACCACGACGTCGCGCACGCCCGGGGTGCGCTGGAGGTAGTCGAGCATCGCCGCATACCGGTCAACCGGCTTGCCCGCGAGCTTGAGCTTGGTGAACTGCGGCGTCGAGTTGCCGACGAGGTCCATGCGGGTGCAGTGGCCGCAGTACTGGGGGCAGGTCGGCAGCATCTCGGCCAGCACCTTGGTCGGGTACCGGTGGGTCAGCCCCTCGACGGCCCACATGTCGTGCTCGTGCAGGCTGTCGCGCGTGGAGAACGGGTGGCTCGGCCAGTCGGTGCGCCGGTCGCTGAAGACCGGCAGCATGTACAGCCGGATGGGGTCGGCGTAGAACGCCTCGGTGAAGGCGGCACCGGCACCGGGCATGACGCCGTCGGTCGCGGGCACCATCGTGTTCATCATCTGCGGCGGCACGAGCATCGACATCGTGGCGCGCTCGGCCTGGTCGCGCTCGAGGTCGGCGTAGAACCGCTCGTCGAGCAGGTCGCCCATGAGGGTGCGCAGCTGCGCGACGTTCTTGATGCAGTGGGCCCGCTGCCACTGCGCGTCAGCCCACTGCTCGGGGGTGACGTCACGCCACCCCGGCAGGCGGGTCCAGTCGGGCTCGACCAGTTCGCGACGACGGTAGGCGTAGGGCTGGTCGATGATCTGCGTCATGCGTGGCAGGATACGCAATGGATGCCGTCAAAGTCACGTTTGACCGTAAATGCTGCGGCTGCGTGTTGGCCAATGAGGAGATTCTTGTGCGCACCACCCCTTCGTCCCCCGTGGGCATGCACCGGGTCGTCGACCCCGCCGGCGCTGCCCTTCCGCAGGCGGCCCGTGTCCTGGACGCCGGCGGCGACCTGTGGCCCGACGAGGTCCGCATCGACGTCGAGACGCTCAACCTCGACGCGGCATCCTTTCGCCAGCTGAGCGAGAAGCACGCGGGCGACGGGGACGCCGTGCGCGCGGAGGTCCTCGACATCGTCGCCACCCGCGGCAAGATGCAGAACCCCGTGACGGGCTCGGGCGGCATGCTCATCGGCACCGTCGCCGAGGTCGGACCGCAGTCGCCACTCGGGCTGGCCGTGGGCGACCGGGTCGCCACGCTCGTCTCCCTCTCCCTGACGCCGCTGCAGCTCACCGACGGGCTCGAGCGCTGGGACGGTCGCAGTGAGCGTGTTCCGGCATCCGGGACCGCGGTGCTGTTCGGTCGGTCGATCGCCGCCCGCCTGCCCGAGGACATGTCACCCGACCTCGCCCTCATGGTGATGGACGTGTGCGGTGCCCCCGCCCTGGTCAGCAGGGTCGTGGGGGAGTACGTCGACGCAGGCGTGAGCCCCACCGTCGTCGTGCTCGGTGGCGCCGGGAAGTCGGGCTCGCTGTCCCTGGCCGCCGCGCGCGCCGCGGGTGCGGGGCACCTCATCGGCGTCGTGCCGGTCCAGCGGGAGGCCGACCAGCTGACCGCGAGCGGCCTGGCCGACAGGGTCGTCATCGCCGACGCCCGCTCACCGCTCGGCCTCGCGGATGCCGTTGCTGCCGCCGGCGGCCCCGCCGACGTCACGGTGGTCTGCGTCGACGTGCCGGGGTGCGAGCAGCCGGCGATCCTCGCGACCGCCCAGGGTGGCACGATCATCTTCTTCTCCATGGCGACGAGCTTCTCCGCGGCAGCGCTGGGGGCCGAGGGCCTGGCCGCCGACGTCCGGATGCTCGTCGGTAACGGCTACGTCCCCGGGCACGCCGACCTGGCGCTGGACCTCGTGCGGGGCAACGCCACGGTCCGGGCGCTGTTCGAGGGCCGCCTGAGCGAGTAGTTGCTGCTCACCCGCGGCGGGTGACGTCCGGGCGCGGCCCTGTCCGTAGCGTCAAGGCAACGACACCCGGCTCCCGCAGAGGAATCCCGCATGCACCTCACCACCGCCGCTCGCGCGGCATCCGCCGTCACCACCCTCATGCTGGCCCTGCTCATCGCCGGCTGCTCCTCCGATTCCGACACCACGGCGCCGGCCGCGAGCGCAGCGGCCAGTGTCGCTGCGAGTGTCAAGGCGAGTGCGAGCGGTGAGGCCTGCAGTGCCTTCGCCGAGCTGAAGACATCCGTCCAGGACCTGAAGTCCACGCCGTTGGACACCTCCGGAACCCGGGTGCAGATCGCGGCCCAGGCCGCCGACCTCGGGGTCAAGGCGGCCACCGTCAAGGCCAACATCAGCCGCCTGTCCGCCCTGTCCGACGGTCCGGTGGCAGCCGCGGTCGGTGAGCTGAACAAGAAGGCCGACGCCCTGAGCGAATCGCTCACCCTCGCCGTGGCCGACGGGCAGGAAGAGATCGGCCCCAACATCACGGCGGCCCAGTCAGAGCTCGACGCCGCCTTCTCCGACGTGAGCACGAAGATCGACGCGCTCTGCCCGGCCGGGTAGGACTTGCCCAAACCGGGTTCCGCCTTGTTGGCTTGGCGCATGAACCTGCCCCGCTGCTCGATCTCGACCCACACCACCCCGGTCCTGTGAAGGGGCTCTACCTCGCCGGCACCGAGGCCCGCTCGGGCAAGTCGGCGGTCGCGGTCGGGCTCGTCAACCGGCTCACCCGGCGGCACGGGCGGGTTGGCGTCTTCCGCCCGGTCGTCCAGGCCGGGGGCCAGGACGAGTTGTTGCGGGTGCTGCTCCAGGAGGCCCACACCGACCTCGCACCCGAGCTCGCGTGGGGCGTGACGCACGACGACCTGCACGCCGATCACGACCGGGCCCTCGGGGTCGTGGTCGACCGCTTCCACGCCATGGCCCAGGGACATGACGTCGTCCTCGTCGTGGGGTCCGACTTCTCCGACGTCGTCGCGCCGACCGAGTTCGCCACGAACGCGCGGATCGCCGCGGACCTCGGCACCCCTTTGGTGCTCGTCGCTCCCGCCCGAGACCGCGAGCACGCCGAGCTCGCGGCCAGCGCAGCGGCCGCGGTCGCCGCGGCCCGCGCTGTGCACGCCCACGTCGGTGGGGTGGTCATCAACCAGGTTCGGTCCGACGAGAGTGCCGCCGCCCTGGACGCCCTCACGACCCGCCTCGGCGCGCTCCCGATGTGGGCCCTCACCGAGACCCCGCTCCTGCGGGCGCCGACGGTCCGCGACCTCATGGCGGCCTGTGACGGCAGCCTCGTGCACGGCGACGCCGAGCTGCTCGACCGCGAGAGCATGGGTCTGGTCGTCGCCGCGATGTCGATGCCGCACGTCATCGACCGGCTCATCGAGGGTTCCACCGTCATCGTCCCCGGGGATCGGGACGACGTCGTGCTCGGGGTGCTGCTCGCGCACCACTCGCGCACGCTGCCGACGTTGTCCGGCCTGGTGCTCAACGGCGGCTTCGCCCTCTCGCCGCAGATCGACCGGCTCATCGCCGGGCTCGACATGCGCCTGCCCATCGTCTCGTGCCAGCTCGGCACCATGGACACCGCGACGGCGCTCGGGCGCATCGAGGGACGAATCACCGCGACCTCGGCCCGCAAGGTCCGCGCCGCGGCCGACCTGCTCGACCGCACCGAGGGCATCGACGCCCTCGACGCCCTGCTGAGCGATGACGCACAGGGCGGTGAGCGAGCGGTCACCCCGCTGATGTTCGAGCACGACCTCGTCGAGCGCGCCCGTGCGGCGCAGGCACACATCGTCCTGCCAGAGGGTGCCGAGGAGCGCATCATCATCGCGGCCGACCAGGTGCTCGCTCGCGGCATCGCGCGCCTGACGCTGCTCGGGGACGAGAGCGTCATCCGCGACAAGGCTCGGGTGCTCGGGGCCGACATCTCCGCCGCCGAGGTGGTCGACCCGGCGACCAGTGCGTGGCGTGAGGAGTTCGCCACCACCTACGCGGCGCTGCGCGCGCACAAGGGCGTCACCCACGACCAGGCCTTCGACCGGGTCGTCGACCCGTCGTACTTCGGGACGATGATGGTGCACGCAGGCCGGGCCGACGGGATGGTCTCCGGGTGCATCACGACCACGGCGCACACGATCCGACCTGCGCTCGAGGTCGTCCGTACGGCCCCCGGCGTCTCGGTCGTCTCCAGCGTGTTCCTCATGTGCCTGGCCGACCGGGTGCTCGTCTACGGCGACTGCGCCGTGAACCCCGATCCGGATGCCGCCCAGCTCGCCGACATCGCGATCTCGTCGGCGCGCACGGCGGCCGCGTTCGGCATCGAGCCCCGGGTCGCGATGCTGTCGTACTCCACCGGCGAGTCCGGGACCGGCGCCGACGTGGAGAAGGTGCGGGCCGCCACGGCCATCGTGCGCGAGCTCGCGCCCGACCTCCTCGTCGAGGGGCCGATCCAGTACGACGCCGCCGTCGACCCGCACGTGGCCGCCACCAAGCTCAAGGGCAGCCCGGTCGCGGGGCGGGCCACGGTGCTCGTCTTCCCCGACCTCAACACCGGGAACAACACCTACAAGGCGGTGCAGCGCAGCGCCGACGCGGTCGCGATCGGCCCCGTCCTGCAGGGTCTGAACCGCCCGGTCAACGACCTCTCCCGAGGAGCGCTCGTGCGCGACATCGTCAACACGGTGGCCATCACCGCCGTCCAGGGGCAGCCCCAGTGAGCACCGATCCGCACGTCTTCGTCGTCAACGCCGGCTCCTCGTCGCTGAAGTACCAGGTGATCAACGCCGCCAGCGGTCACACGGTCGCCGTCGGGCTCGTCTCCGAGATCGGCGGCGCGAGCCGCATGCGGCACGACAGCATCGGCCCCGGTGGCGAGGTCTCCCGCCACGAGTCGGACGCGCCGTGCCAGACCCACACCAGCGCCTTCGCCGCGGCCCGCGCCGCGCTGCGCGAGCACGGGGGCGGCGTGGGCGACCACGTCGTCGCGATCGGCCACCGGGTGGTCCACGGGGGACGACGCTTCACCCAGCCCGTCGTCGTCGACGACGTCGTCCTGGAGTCACTGCGGGTGCTCTCCCCGCTGGCACCCCTGCACAACCCGGCCAACGTCGAGGGCATCGTGCGGGCCCAGGAGGCCTTTCCCGGGCTGCCCCACGTCGCGGTCTTCGACACCGGCTTCCACGGAACCCTGCCGCCGGCCGCGTACACCTACGCCGTCCCGGACTCGTGGCGCGACGAGCACCACGTGCGCCGATACGGCTTCCACGGCAGCTCGTACGCCTGGGTGACCCGGCGCACCGCCGCCCTGATGGGCCGACCCGTCGACGACCTGCGGATGGTCGTCCTGCACCTGGGCAACGGGGCCAGTGCGTGCGCCGTCGACGGCGGTCGCAGCGTCGACACGTCGATGGGTCTGTCCCCGGTCGAGGGCCTGGTCATGGGCACCCGTTCCGGCGACGTCGACCCGGCGCTGGGGGGCTACCTCGAGCGCGTGGCGGGACTCACGGCATCCGACTACGACCGCGCCCTGAACCGCGAGAGCGGGCTGCTCGGCCTCGGCGGGGTCTCGGACTTCCGGACGATCGTCGAGCGGCGCGACGCCGGGGATGCCGCGGCGACGCTCGCGTTCGACGTCACCGTGCACCGGTTGCGCAAGTACGTCGGGGCCTACGCCGCCGTGCTCGGCCGCCTCGACGCCCTCGTGTTCACCGGCGGCATCGGCGAGCACAGCGCCCCGCTGCGCGCCGCCGTCGTCAACGGCTTGGAGGTGCTCGGGCTGGCCCTGGATGCCGGCGCGAACGCCGGCGGGCCACCCGAGCGGCGGATCAGCGGCGAGGAGAGCCGGGCCGAGGTCTGGGTGGTCCCGACCGACGAGGAACGCGAGATCGCGCGGACCACCCTCGAGGTCCTCGGCCTCGCCCACACGCTGTGAGCACCACGCTCTACCGCGGCGGCACCGTCCACACCCCCGACCAGCCCCGAGCAACCGCACTCGTCGTCGGCGATGACGGGCGGATCGCGTGGATCGGCGACGAGGAGGGCGCCGCGAGGCACCGCGACGGGGTCGACACCGTCGTCGACCTCGACGGCGGACTCGTGCTGCCGGCCTTCGTCGACGCGCACGTCCACCTGTCCCACACGGGCATGGGGCTGCGCGGTGTCGACCTCGGCGCCACCACCTCCGTCGCCCAGGCGCTGCGGCGCATCGAGGAGGCCGCCCGCCGCCACGGCGGTCGCCCGATCTTCGCGTTCGGGTGGCAGGAACAGGCATGGGCCGAGGGTCGCCCGATGACGTCAGCCGAACTCGACCGGGCGAGCTACGGGGGAGTGGTCTACGCCTCGCGGGTCGACGGCCACTCGGCCGTGGTCTCCAGTGCGCTCGCCATGATGTCCGCGGCGAGGGGGTTACCGGGATGGACCGAGCACGGCTTCGTCACCCGGGACGCCAAGAACGCGGCGCGGGCATCCTTCGACGCAGCCGGCAGCCGGCAGCAGCGTCGCGACGACATCGAGGCAGCCCTGCGCGAGGCCGCGGCCGTCGGCCTCGCGGTGGTCCACGAGTGCGGCGGCCCGCTGCTCACGAGCGCCGAGGACTTCGCCGACGTGCTCGACCTCGGGACCCGACCCGACCTGACGCGCACCGTCGGGTACTGGGCAGAGCCGGTCACCGACCCGGAGCAGGCCCGCGCCCTCACGGCACTGCACGGGGCCGCGGGGCTGGCCGGTGACCTCAACATCGACGGTTCGATCGGCTCACGAACGGCCCTGCTGCGCCAGCCCTACGCTGACGATCCCGGGTGTTCCGGCACCGCGTTCCGCACGGCCGACGGAGTGCGAGACCACGTCGCGGCCTGTGCCGCCGCCGGTGTGCAGAGCGGCTTCCACGTCATCGGTGACGCGGGGATGGACACCGTGCTCGACGGCATCGAGGCCGCCGCGACCCTGGTCGGCCCCGACACCGTGCGGGCCACCAGGCCGCGACTGGAGCACGCCGAGATGGTCGACCCCGAGGGCATCGCCCGGATGGCGCGCCTGGGCGTCGTCGCGAGCGTGCAACCGTCCTTCGACGCCGCGTGGGGAGGGCCGCACGGCATGTACGCCGAACGTCTCGGGGCTGCTCGCGTGCCGGGCACCAACCCGTTCGCACAGCTCCACGAGGCCGGGGTGGCGCTGGCTCTCGGGTCCGACAGCCCGGTGACACCGTTCGACCCGTGGGGGGCGGTCTGGGCCGCGGTGCTGCACCACGAGCCGGGTGCCCGCCTCGACGTCCGGTCCGCCATCGCTGCGCACACCGCCGGCGGCTGGGCTGCGGCGCGCGAGGTCGGCGGCGTGCTGCGGGTCGGTGCCCCCGCGACCCTGGCCGTCTGGGACGTGCCGGATGCCGGCCACGACGGGTTGCCGCAGGTCACCGACGGTGCCCCGCGACCGGCCTGCCGCCGCACGCTGCGCGACGGACTCGTGCTGCACCGGGCCTGAGCGCCCAAGAGGATCTGCACGTGCATGAACGCCGACGCAGACACCTCGCACGGATCAACAGATACTGTCGTGCAATCCCGTGGGTGCCGAAATACTTGCGCCATCCTTGCTAGATTGACCCTGTGTCTTCACGCCCACGCCAGATCCTCGACCTCGACGCCGCCACCGTCCGTCGCGCGCGCACCCTCGCGCGCCGCGCCGGGAAGCCCGTCGTCGACCTCGCCCGCAGCCACACCACCGTCTCGGTCGAACGGGCGACGCTGCGCCTGGCCGGGCTCGCCGGAGCCGACCACGAGAACGTGCCGTGGGTCAACCACCTCGTCGACGCCGTCCGGGAGGGCGCCGGCCTCGAGCACGGGGTCACCCTCCCCGTCTGGGACGCCCTGCGTCGCGGCGAGGCTCCCGACCTGCTGACCCTGGCCCAGAAGGCCGCCAGCGGGGGAGTGCGCTTCGAGGTCCCGCAGGGCAAGGCGGCCACGGCGGCCGGCAAGGCCGGTCGCACGGCGATCGCCCGCGGCATCCGCACCATCGACCGCCAGCGAGCGGCGCGTGACCGGCTCATCGCCCGCCACGGCAACCCGCCGCGCAAGCCCTGGATCTACCTCATCGTCGCCACCGGCGACATCTACGAGGACATCCCGCAGGCGCAGGCCGCCGCTCGAGAAGGCGCCGACATCATCGCCGTGATCCGCTCGACGGGTCAGAGCCTGCTCGACTTCGTGCCCGAGGGCGCGACCCGTGAGGGCTACGCGGGCACCTATGCGACGCAGGAGAACTTCCGCCTCATGCGCGCGGCACTCGACGAGACGAGCAAGGAGCTCGGCCGGTACGTCCGCCTCACCAACTACGCCAGCGGACTGTGCATGCCCGAGATCGCCGCGCTCGCCGGGCTCGAGCGGCTCGACATGATGCTCAACGACTCGATGTACGGCATCCTCTTTCGCGACATCAACCCGATCCGCACGTTCGTCGACCAGCGCTTCAGCCGCCAGGTGCACGCCCGCGCCGGCATCATCATCAACACCGGTGAGGACAACTACCTCACGACCGCGGATGCCGTCGAGGCCGCCCACACGGTCACCGTCAGCCAGCTGCTCAACGAGTACTTCGCCAAGGAGGCGGGACTGGAGGACTGGCAGCTGGGCCTCGGCCACGCGTTCGAGGTCGACCCCACGGTCAAGGACAGCTTCCGCCTCGAGCTCGCGCACGCCCTGTTGGCCCGCCAGCTCTTCCCCGAGGCACCGCTGAAGTGGATGCCGCCGACCAAGCACATGACCGGCGACATCTTCCGCGGGTACCTCCTCGACGGCTTCTTCAACCTCGCCGGGGCGATGACCGGGCAGGGGATCCTCCTCGTCGGCATGATGACCGAGGCCGTGGTCACCCCGTGGATCTCCGACCGCGACCTCGCCCTGCAGAACGTCCGGTACGTCATGGATGCCGCGGGCGGGCTCACCGAGGACTTCCACCCACCGCGCGACGGCCTCATCCAGACCCGGGCCCGGCAGGTGCTCGGCGAGGCGGTCGACCTGCTCGACACCATCGTCACCGACACCAGCACCGCAGGGGTCCCCCCGCTCCTGGCGGCGATCGCCGACGGCACCTTCGGGTCGATGAAGCGGCCCCCGACCAAGGGCAAGGGTCTGGAGGGCGTCGTCCGCAAGGCCGACGGCTACCTCAACCCGGCCACCGACCTTCTCGAGACGGGGGAGACCCGATGACCCGCACCGAGGCCCAGGAGGCCCGCAGCCGCAGCCGCCGCCACGGTGCCGAGCGCCGCATGGAGGACGCCCTTCCCGGCGAGCCGAGCCTGGCGGAGCCCGGCCCGATCGTGCGCCCCTACGGCGACACGACCGGCGACGGCATGGTGCAGGTGTCCTTCACCCTGCCCCTGCCGCACGACAAGCGTGCCGAGGGTGCCGCGCTCCAGCTCGCGGCCAAGATGGGGCTCGAGCCGGCGCTGCTCGTGCACGCCAAGGCGATGGGCCCGCACTTCACGTTCTTCGTCGTCTACGGGTCGGTCACCCACCTCGTCGACGTGCGCGACGTCGTCGTCCACGAGCGGGAGTTCCCGCTGCTGTCCGCCCGCGACACCAACGCCGAGATCCGCAAGCGGCTGCGCCGCAAGCTCGTCGTCGTCGGTGCGTGCATCGGCACCGACGCCCACACGGTGGGGATCGACGCGATCCTCAACATCAAGGGGTTCGCGGGGGAGAAGGGGCTGGAGTACTACCGCGAGATGACGGTGCACAACCTCGGCGCCCAGGTGCTCGTGCCCGAACTGGTCAACACGGCGCGCGAGGTCCGAGCGGATGCCGTGCTGGTCTCGCAGGTCGTCACCCAGAAGGACGCCCACATCCACAACACCCAGGCGATGTCCGCCGCGTTCCGCGAGGCGTTCCCGGAGGGGCAGGTGCCGCTGCTCGTCGTCGGCGGCCCGCGCTTCGAGGAGGGCTCCGCCGCCAGCCTCGGCGTCGACCGCATCTTCGGCCGGGGCACCACCCCGGGTGAGGTCGCCTCCTACCTCGTGCACGCCCTCGTCACCCCCCGCACGGAACCCGACCCGAGAGGGAAGCAGCGATGAGCCCCGAACCCACGGACAGCAGCGCCAACGGCAGTTCCCCCGGCAGCCGCGCCGAGGTCGGCCTCGTCGTCACCCATCGCCGCTACGTGCCCTACTCCCACGCCCACTACGCGGGCAACCTCGTCGACGGGGCCTACTCGCTGGCGGCCTTCGGCGACGTGGCCACGGAGATGTGCATCCGCACCGACGGCGACGAGGGCCTGTTCGCGTCCTACTCCGACGTGCAGTTCCGCGCCCCCGTGCGCGCCGGTGACGTCATCGAGATCTCCGCGACCCTCGTGCGGGTCGGGAGCCGGTCGCGCGAGATGGACTTCGAGGTGCGTGTCGTCGGTCGCGGCGCCCCCGAGCGGGGGGAGTCGGCGGCCGACGTCCTGGACCCGCCGGTGGTCGCGACGACCGCCCGCGGTGTCGTGGTGGTCCCCCCGGCGGGCTGAGTCCAGCCGGGTCAGCAGCGTGAATTACCGTGGGCGCGTGCCCACCCCCCTTCGGTATGCCGCGCGCCCAGCGGCCGCCCTCGCCGCAGGCCTGTGCCTGTGGCTCGCCTTCCCTGACGCCGACCTGTGGTTCCTCGCCCCGGTCGGGGTGGCCCTGCTCGGCGCTGCGACCCTGACGGCCGGGGGACGCCGCGGTGCCGCCCTGGGCATGCTCGCCGGGCTGGCCTTCTTCGTGCCCACGCTGTCGTGGTCGGGCATCTACGTCGGGGCCCTGCCCTGGTTCGCCCTCGCGACGCTGCAGGCCCTCTACATCGCCGCGATGTCAGGGGTCGTCGGTTTCGCCGGGCGGCGCCTGGTGGATGCCGGGCACCGGGCCCTTGCCGTCGCTCTCGTCCCGCTCGGTTGGGTCGTGCAGGAGTGGGCCCGAGGCACCACCCCGTACGGAGGCTTCCCGTGGGCACGCCTGGCGTTCAGCCAGGCGGACAGCCCGCTGGCCCACGTCGCCCGCTGGATCGGCGCCCCGGGGGTGA
The DNA here is from genome assembly GCA_017989115.1 of Dermatophilaceae bacterium. Lineage (GTDB taxonomy): Bacteria > Actinomycetota > Actinomycetes > Actinomycetales > Dermatophilaceae > Fodinibacter. The sequence continues at coordinate 42,160 of JAGNQK010000003.1, forward strand.
CGCTCGCGGTCGCGACCGTGGGAGCGGGGCTGCTCGTCACGGCATCCGCGCTCGTGGAACGGCGACGCGACGCGCTCCTTATGGGGCTGGCGGTCAGCGTGCTCCCCTGGGGCGCCGGCCTGCTCCCGCTGCCGACGGACGGCCGCGCCGTGACGGTGGGGTTCGTCCAGGGCAACGTGCCCAAGGCAGGCCTGGACTTCAACGCCGAACGACGCGCCGTCCTCGACAACCACGTCCGCGGCACCGAACTGCTTGCCCCCCGGGCACCGGAGGACCTGACCCTCGTCGTCTGGCCGGAGAACTCCTCGGACATCGACCCCCTGCGCAACGCCGACGCCGCGGCGCAGGTCGAGCGGGCTCGCGCCGCGGTGGGAGTTCCCCTGCTCATCGGCGCCGTGCTGGCCGAGCCGGTGGGTGCCAGTTCCAACGTGTCGCTGTTCTACACCGGGGAAGGGGTCGAGCCGCAGCGGTACACCAAGCTGCACCCCGTCCCGTTCGCCGAGTACATGCCGAACCGCGACTTCTTCCGCCGCTTCAGCCCGGCCGTCGACCTCGCCGGCAACTTCGTCGCGGGATCCGAGATCGGGGTGTTCACGGTGCCCACGCCCGCGGGTCCCTACGCCGCGCTGCCGACGATCTGCTTCGAGGTCGCCTACGACGGCCTGATGCGCGACAGCGTCCTGGCCGCCGGTGAGCAGGAGAGCCTGCTCGTCGTCCAGACCAACAACGCGACGTTCGGCTACACCGCCGAGTCCGAGCAGCAGTTCGCGATCTCGCGCATCCGCGCGATCGAGCACGGCCGGTCGGTGGCCCACGTGTCCACCGTGGGGGTCTCCGGGTTCATCGCCCCCGACGGGTCGGTGTCGGGAAAGACCGGGCTCTTCACGGCGGAGCAGGAGATCGGGGTGCCGGTGGTGCGCGACGAGCTCTCACCCTCGGATCGGCTGGGCCCGGTGCCGGAATGGCTCGCCGCTGCCCTGCTGCTCGCGCTCGTCGTGGGGAGCGTGCGCAGCCGCCGGAGCGTTAGGGTTCTCGCACCGTCGATCCGACCCCGCGAGGACCACACCGTTGTCTGAGACCACCCGTCCGCCGATCCAGCGTGTCGCTGTCCTGATCCCGACGTACAACGAGCGCGACACCCTGCCCGTCATCGTGGCCCGCCTGCGCGAAGTGGTGCCCGACGCGGATCTGGTCGTGCTCGATGACAACTCGCCCGACGGCACCGGGGCGGTGGCCGACGCCCTCGCAGCGGCCGACCCGCGCGTCCAGGTCCTGCACCGGGCCGGCAAGGAGGGCCTCGGAGCGGCCTACCTCGCTGGCTTCGAGTGGGCCCTGGAGCGCGGCTACGACGCCATCGTGGAGATCGACGCGGACGGCTCACACCGGCCCGAGCACCTGCCGGCCCTGCTCGCGGCGGCAGCCGACGCGGATGCCGTGATCGGCTCACGCTGGGTGCCCGGTGGCGCCGTCGTCAACTGGCCCCTTCACCGCAAGGCGCTCTCGCTCGGCGGCAACATCTACGTCAAGGTGCTGCTCGGCATGCCCGTCAACGACGCGACGGCCGGCTTTCGGGTCTACCGGGCCGACGCCCTGCGGGTCATGGGGCTGCACGACGTCGCCTCGCAGGGCTACTGCTTCCAGACCGACCTGACCTGGCGCGCGGTGCGCAGCGGGCTGCGCGTCGTCGAGGTCCCCATCACGTTCGTCGAGCGTGAGGTCGGGGACTCCAAGATGAGTCGTGCCGTCATGACCGAGTCGCTGCGGCGGATCACCGGGTGGGGAGTACGCCACCGCGCCACTCAGGTGCGCGACCTCGTGGGCGGGGCGCGCCAGCCGAGGTGGCACTCACTGTGAGCAGGCCGGGCGCGACACCGTACGCCGCCCGCGGTCGACGGCGCCCCCGGGTGGTGCGCTGGGTCTTCCTCGCCCTGCTGATCATCCCCATCGTCGAGATCGCCGCGATCATCGCCGTGGGCCGCGTCATCGGCGGCTGGCCCACGCTGGCGCTCCTCGTCCTCGAGTCGATGCTCGGAGCGTGGATCGTCAAGCGTGAGGGCGCACGCACCTGGGCAGCCCTTCAGGAGGCCCTGACCACGGGACAGATGCCCAGTCGACAGCTCGCCGATGCCGCGCTCGTGCTGATCGGCGGCACCCTGCTGCTCACACCGGGTTTCGTCACGGACATCGTGGGCTTCTTCTTCATCCTGCCGCTGACCCGCCCGATCACCCGGGCCTGGTTGCAGGCGGTCGTCGCCGGGCGGCTGCTCGGACCGTCGGGGGAGTGGCCCGGTGGTCCTGGCCCGTCAGCGACGCCCCGGAGTGGTCGCCCGGACGTCGTCGAGGGGGAGGTCGTTCAGGGGCGCGTCGTCGACTCGGACGACACCTGACGGTTCATCGGATCACCCGATGAACGCCCACCTCACCCGACAAAGCTTCCGCCGCACGGTGTGGGCTTCCCGGGCGACGTGGAACCCCGCCCGATGTGAGGGATGCCGGGCACCCCACGTGGGGTACCCGGCATCCGGTGTCTGGTGGTGCGGTCGGTCAGGCGGACTTGCGCTTGCGCGGGCGCTCACCGCGCGACTCGCGCAGCAGGGTCAGGCGCTCCTCGAGGAGCTCCTCGAGCTCGGGGATGGAGCGCCGCTCGAGCAGCATGTCCCAGTGCGTACGCACGTGCTTGACGGGCTTGAGCTCCGGCGGCGGGCCACCGCCCTGGAGCTTTGCGTCTTCCCCGCAGCGGCACTCCCAGGTGTGCGGCACATCGGCCTCGACCGAGAACGGAAGCTCGATGGAGTGCCCGTTGGGGCACAGGTAGGTGGTGATGTTGCGCTCGCTGGGGACGACGTTGTGGTCGGTCTCCATGCTCAGGGCGCCGAGACGGCTGCCGCGCAGGCTACGTTCTGCCATGGGTAACTCCCGAGTCTGTGGTGTCCCGATCGGCAGTTCGCCCCGACCGGGTCTAGCGCATCCAACGCCCGGATACCGGTCGTTGTTCCGCCGTGAGCAGGTGCTGTCGAAGGTTCGACGTGACCGCACTCACAGTCTCGCGTGATCCTTCGGCTGAACGGACGCAACGTGCCCGTCAGGTGGGTACGGGTGCTCAATTCCCGTGTTGTACGTTCCCCCGTCGTCACCATATCGCTACCGTCAGCGCTGTGACGACTCCCACTGCCCCCGCCGGCGCCATGGATGCCGCTGGCCCCACTGCCCTCGATGTGGCCGGACCCACCTCCAAGCGCAAGATCATCGCGTGGGGGATGTGGGACTGGGGGAGCCAACCGTTCAACACGGTCATCACCACCTTCGTGTTCTCCGTGTACATCACGAGCTCGAGCTTCGGCGCCACGAACGCGACGTCGACAGCCCTCGCGATCTCGACCGCGATCGCCGGGCTCTTCGTCGCCCTGCTGGCCCCAGTCCTCGGCCAGAACTCGGACCGCTCCGGCCGCACGGTGCGCAACCTGCGCTTGCAGACCTGGCTGCTCGCGGGGTTGTCCGCATCGCTGTACGTCGTGAAGCCGGAACCGGCGTTCCTGTGGGTCGGGCTGATCCTGCTCGGGGTCGGCTCCGTCGTCTCCGAGATCGCCGGGGTCAACTACAACGCGACGATCGACCAGGTCGCCACGGGGAAGACCGTGGGACGCGTGTCGGGCTTCGGGTGGGGGATGGGCTACCTCGGCGGCATCATCGTGCTCCTCGCGCTGTACTTCCTCCTCATCCAGCCCGAGGTCGGTCTGTTCGGCGTGACCGACACCGACGGCATGGACATCCGGGTGTCGATGCTGCTGTGCGGGTTGTGGACGCTGATCTTCACCATCCCCGCCTTCCTCGTGCTGAAGGACCGGCCACGGCCCAAGGCACCTCGGGTGGGCGCCAAGGACTCCTACCGCCTGGTCTGGGCCTCGATCCGGGGCCTGTGGACCACCTCGCGGCACACCGTGTACTTCCTGCTCGCCTCAGCGCTGTTCCGCGACGGCCTGGCGGGAGTGTTCGCCTTCGGGGCGATCCTCGCCGCCGGGACGTTCGGCCTGTCCGCCGGGGACGTCATCGTCTTCGGCGCTGCTGCCAACATCGTCGCCGGCTTCGCGACCATGGGCTTCGGGATGCTCGATGACCGGCTCGGCCCCAAGCGGGTCATCCTCATCTCGCTCGGGGCCCTGGTCATCCTCGGCATCGCCATCTTCGTCCTGCACGATGGCGGGCCGTCGACCTTCTGGGTGCTCGGCCTCCTGATGACCGTGTTCGTCGGGCCGGCCCAGGCGGCGTCGCGAAGCTTCCTGGCACGCCTGATCCCCGAGGGCAAGAACGGCGAGATCTTCGGCCTGTACGCCACGACGGGACGCGTCGTCTCGTTCCTGTCACCCGCGGCGTTCGGGGTGTTCATCGCCATCGGTGCCGCGGTGACCGGTCAGGAGAACACCCAGTACTGGGGGATCCTGGGCATCGTGCTCATCCTCGCCGCCGGGTTCGCGGTCATGCTGCCGGTCAAGGAGCACGGCGAGCACAGCGTGAGCTGACGGCCGGCTGGGTCAGCCGGCGAACTCGAAGTGCCAGGGCTCGGGCTTGCGACCATCGGCAGCAGCCCACGAGGGGTGGAACCAGCCGAACAGCGGCCCGTTCTGCTTCATCCAGCGGTGTGCCGGAGAACTGAAGTCCTGGACACCGCCGCACAGGTCGAGTGCCCGACCCAGCCCGTGGTTGCTGGTGCCGGGTGTCGCCGCGAAGTGGCCGCGCTTGGCCTTGATGGCGATCTGGCCCGCGAGTGAACGGTAGGAGTCCGTGACACAGAGCGGCTCACCCGTCTGCGCCGCGTAGCTCTTGCTCAGGGCGTTGAACGCCGCAGCGGCCGCGGGGCTGAGACTCTCCCCTGGCGCGCCCCAGAGTGGGCAGAGGGCACTCGGCGGGTAAAGGCCGTTGGGGTACAGGCCCGTGTCGTCGGTGCAGGGCTCGCCGATGTCGGTGACTTCACCGGACACGGCAAAAAGGGCGTCGCGCAGGCGTTCGGCCGCAGCCTTGGCCTTCGGTGACCGCGCACCCACGAGCACGGAAGCGATCGGGCCGGCCTTCTCCACCTCGTCGATCTGAAGGGCCCGCAACTCACCGACGAGCTCGCGCTGGGCGGCGACGACCTTGGTGAGGGCGGATCTGTCCGACTGGATCTTCACGGTTGCCGCCGCTGCCTCGGCGACCGCAGCCTCGGAGGCTGCCGTCAGCCGGACCTGCTCTGCGGTGAGGACCCGGACGTCCTGGAGTGCGCGGGTGCGCTGCTCGGTCAGGTAGGACAGGTCACCAAGGGGGTCACCGACGTCTTCCGCCCGCGAGGCCATCGCCTCGATCATGAACGCGACGTCGGAACTGCCTGCGCCGCCGGAGTACACGAGGAAGACCCACTCGCGGACCACGTCTCGCGCCTTCTCGAGCTTGGCGTCCAGCACCTCGAGGTCGGACTTGGCGCGCGCCGCCTCCTCGATGGCCCCTCGCGCGCTCTCCTTCGCCGCTGCCAAGGACTCGAGCAGGGCGTTGGACTTCTCGGCCAGCAGATCCATCTTGCGGGTGGCCACTGCCACCTTCGACGTGCTCGCCGACAGGGCGGCGGTGATGCGATCGGCCTCGGCGATCTGAGAGTTCAGGTAGATGCCGGTGAGCGGCGCGTAGTCGACGACACCCCCGGTGCCGCCGCCGGAACTCTGTCTCCCGGGTTCGCTCGAACTGGCCGGCGGTCGGATCGGGGCAGCCGGCGGGATCGGGGTGACGCTCGGTTTCGGCGTGGGTTTGGGGGACGGGGACGTCCCCGGAGTCGGCGCGGGGTCGGGTGTGCTGCTGGTCTCAGGGGTGGGTGTCGGTGTCGGCTCGACGCTGGGTGTGGGCGAGGGCTGGTCGCTGGGGAGCGGATCTGTCGGGTCGGTGGCGAACACACCGGGGAACCGAGCCGTCGCGGGCGACTGCGCAGCGGCTGTCGATACCGTCCCGACGAGGGCGGCGGCGACTGCCGCGGCCCCCACCGCGGTCCCGATCCGGTGCGCCCAGAGCACGTGCCTGGCCTTCCTGATGCATCCGAGGGCACCACGTCGACGCCCCTGCTGTCCGACGGGATCAAGACTAGGCGCTCAGGGCCCACTCGACCACGGCTTCGGTGAACTGATTTCCGCAACGGGCGGCGGGCTGTTCTCCACAGGGACGCCGAGCGAGGGCCACCATCCACAGCCGGGTCGTGAGGGCTGCGCAGCGGCTCTGGGAGCAGCAGTCTGGGATGCGGCCGGGGGACACGCCTCGGGATGAAGATCATGCGGCGGAGGACGGGGGCAAATGATGGGCGACGACGTCAACGTGGTGAAGCTGGTGGGGCGGGTGTCTGCGGTGGGGGAGCCGCGCGAACTTCCCAGTGGGGACCTCGTGGTCATGGTGCGGGTGGTGGTGTCCCGGCCGCCCCGGCGAGCACGCGGTGCAACCGTCGACACCATCGACGTCGCGTGCTGGTCGGCCAGGGCGCGGCGCGCCGCCTCACGCTGCGCTGTCGGCGACGAGGTCGAGGTCGAGGGTTCCCTGCGGCGGCGGTTCTTCCGGGCCGGAGGGGGTGTCGCGAGCCGGTACGAGGTGGAGGCCAGCGCGGTGAGGAGACGGCGTGGGGCGTGAGCGGCGGCCTAGCCGCGCTCGTCGAGCATGCGCTGCAGGAGCGTGATCTCCGACGCCTGGGCGGAGGAGATCGCAGCGGCCAGCGTGCGCACCTCGGTGGTGCGGGCCTGCGCCAGCGCCGCGTCGGCCATGGCGACCCCACCCTCGTGGTGGGCGATCATCAGGGTCAGGAAGAGTCGCTCGGCAGCCAGCCCATCCGCGGCGCGGAGTTCGTCGAGCAAAGCACGGCTCGCCATTCCCGGCATGGTCCCGTCCGGGCGGGTGTGCGCCTTCGCGTGGTCCTCACCCACCCACGCCATCGGCTCACCACTGCCGGTCTGGGGGAGCCCCCACTGCACGAGCCAGCCGTACATCTGGCCTGCCTGCTGCTGCTGGCTGGTCAGGATGTCGTAGGCGACGGTACGCAGCTCCTCGTCGTCGGAGCGTTCCCGCACGAGCAGCGCCATCTCGACCGCCTGCGCATGGTGTGCCTGCATGTCCCTGGAGAATCCGGCATCGGCCCCGAAGTCCGAGGGCGGCGAGTTCCTCGTGTGCATGAACCACGACCCGCTCAGGGCGCCGACCAAAGCGGCGATGACGGCGACCACGACCAAGGTGGTCCGGCTCACGGACGGTGCAGTCGGGCCGGCCGGGGAACCACTCATCGGTGCGTCACCCGGTGGTGGTCGGCAGCTCGCCGTCGCTGCCGCCGGTGCAGGCCGCTCCGGGCTCGGGGGTGTTCGGGCCCTGGCGGAACTCCTTGATGAACACCTCGAGCCGTGGGTCGTCAGCACCCGTCAGCTCGATCTGGGTGCCCCAGGCGCTGGCGACGACGGGGGAGGGGAGGCCCTCCCGGGGGGAGAGCACCATGTAGGTGTCGGGGATCGCGTCCTCGAGCGCCGTGACCTGGTCAGCGGGAAGGTCGGGACGGTAGGTCACCCACACGGCACCGTGCTCGAGGGAGTGCACCGCGAGCTCATCGGGGACCGGCTGCGGGTAGACGCCACAGTTCAGCCAGGCGGGGTGGTGATCGCCACCGACGGGAGGGCTCTGCTCGTAGGTCGCGGGTTCGGTCGTGTGCTCACGGGTCACGTCGAACTTCTTCACGGCATCCAGGGAGGGCCGCGTGGACACGTCGCGCCAGACAGTGAAGCCGACGACGCCGGCGATGAGCGCCACGACGGTGGTCACGGCGCCGATGAGGATCAGGCGCGAGCGGCGTTCCTTCGCCTGCTGCGCCTGCCGCAGCTCATCAACCTTGGCCCGACCTGCGCGAGCACCACCTTTGCCCTTGGACGACGCACTCACCCTGCTGCTCCTTTGACTGCCGTGGCCCGATCGAGGGCCCATTGTCACCCGAGAACGTGGCAGGGGTGGCCATCGTGCCCGCGTGGGGGAGTTGTCGCGCTCAGATGCCGAGGACGGCCCGAGCGATCAGGAAGTAGATGATGAGCCCGCTCGCGTCGACGAACGTGGTGATGAAGGGGTTGGAGAACACCGCCGGGTCGACCTTGATGGCCCTGGCGGCAAGGGGCATGACGCCGCCGATGGTCGCCGCGAGCGTGCACACCGCCACCAGGGTCAGCGCGATGACGGTGGCGACCTGCACGTCGTAGAACACGCTGGTCAAGGCGAAGCCCAGGGCGCCGAGCAGGACACCGAGGAGGACACCGACCCGTAGCTCGCGCAGCAGCACCGAGAACAGGTCTGCCGGACGCACGTCGCCGAGGGCCAGCGCCCGGGTGACCGTCGTCGCGGCCTGGTTCCCGGTGTTCCCGCCGGTGCCGATGAGCAGCGGGACGAAGAGGGCGAGGACCGTCACCTGCTCAAGGGTGTCCTCGAAGACCGACAGGACCTGCACCGTCAACGTGGCACCGACAGCGAGCACGAAGAGCCAGACGACGCGAGAGCGCACGATGCTCGTGATCGGCGTGGACAGGTAGGGGCGCTGGAGCGGCTCGACACCGCCCTGGCGGGCAAGGTCCTCGGAGTCCTCCCGTTCCAGGATCCGCACGGCATCGTCGATGGTGAGGATGCCGACCAGCCGGTTCTAACTGTCCACGACCGGGAGTGCGAGGACACCCAGGTCGGCGCACCGACGAGCGGCGTTCTCGGCATCCTCGGTGGCCGTGGCCGTGGCCGTGTGGGGCGGGACCATGAGCGCGCCCACGAGGTCGTCGTCTGCGCCACCGAGAAGGTCCCGAAGGCTGACGACCCCGATGACCCCACGCTCCTCGTCGACCACCGGCAGGGTGTAGACGGTCTCGGCATCAGCCACCCGCTGCCTGACCGCGGCCAGCGTGGTTCCGACGCTGTCGTGCGCGTGGGTGGCCACGTACTCCGGGCTCATCCTGCGCCCGATGGACTCCTGGGGGAGCCGAGGATCGCGGCGGTGAGTCGTCGCTCGTCGTCCGGCAGTCCCTGCAGCAGTCGCTGGGCGACCGTGGCGGGAAGCTCGTCGAGCAACCACACGCGGTCGTCGGGGTCCAGGTCAGCGAACAGGGCCACGACCTCGCCGTCCTGCAGCCCTTGGACGAGTTCACCCTGAAGCGAGGGCTGGAGCGACTCGAAGACATCCAGCGCCTGTTGCTTGGGCAGCAGGCGGTAGACGACGGCCCGCTGGCGGGTGTTCAGCCGTTCGACGAGGTCGATCACGGCGCGGGTCGACAGCCCTGAGACAGCCGCGAACAGGGCGTCGAGGTCGTCACGCGCCAGCAGGTGGGTGATGTCGTCGATCGACACGGACGGTTCGCTGGGTGCGCGACCTGGCATGACTCGGTGCTCCTGACTGCGGCTGGACCCTGCGAGGTCAGTGTGGCCCACGTGACGTGGTGCTGCTCGCGTTCGCGCGTGGTGCGCGGAGATGGTCGTCGGAGCATGGATCCTGAGCGCTCCCACCCCGAGTCGGGCCGTCAGGGCATAACGCCGATAATCAACATTATGTCATTTTGCCGCACGCCGTGACGGGAGACCCTCCCCTCACGGTGTGCCGGCGATCGCCTCGGCGAGGATCTCCACCCCACGGTCCAGCTCGGCATCCGTCACCGTCAGTGGCGGCGCGATGCGAAAGACGCCACCGGCACCGGCCCGCTGGACGACGTTCATCGACAACCCGAGGTCCAGGCACCGGGCCGAGATCCGAGCGCCGCGCTCGTGGTCGGGCGCCATGCTCTCCCGGTCGCTGACGATCTCCATCCCGAGCAGCAGCCCCCTGCCCCGCACGTCGCCGACGCAGGCGTGCTCGGCCATGATGTCGCGCAACCCCGACTCCAGCCGCCACCCGGCATCCCGAGCCCGGGCAACCAGGTCGTCCCGCACGATGACATCGAGCACCGCGAGGCCCACGGCCGCGGGCAGCGGATCGGACACGTGGGTCGTGTAGAAGAGGTACCCGAGGTCGTGGGCTCGCTCCTCGATCGCCGCGCTGGTCAGCACGGCTGACAGCGGCAGCCCCGCCCCGAGCGTCTTGGACAGGGTCAGGATGTCCGGGGTCACCCCGTCGCGCTCGACGGCGAACATCGTGCCGGTGCGACCGAGCCCGGTCTGGGCCTCGTCCACGACGAGGAGCATCCCGCGGGCCCGGCAGTGCTCCGCAAGCGCAGCGAGGTAGCCCTCGGGCAGCTCGAGCATGCCCCCCGTGCTGAGGATCGGCTCGGCGATGAAGGCGGCCAGGCTGCCGGACGACTGGCGGTCGACGAGGTCGAAGGCGTAGTCCAGTTCTGCCCGCCAGTCGTAGCCCGACGCCGAGCGAAACGGGCCGCGCAGCAGGTCGGGCGCAGGGATCGCGAACGTCCCGACCCCCATCGGGCCGTACCCACGACGACCGAAGGCGTCCGTCGACCCCGCCGCTCCCCCGGTGACGCCGTGCCAGCTCTGGGCGAAGGCCACCACCTCGTGGCGCCCGGTGACCAGCTTGGCCAATCGCAGGGCGGCCTCGTTGGACTCGGCACCCGTGCTGAGGAACATCGCCCGGTCCAGCTCCTGCGGCGCCATCGCCGTGAGCCGCTCGGCCAGCGCCAGCACCGGCTCGGACAGCATGGACGAGTGCAGGTGGTCCAGCGTGCGCACCGACTGCGTGACCGCCGCGACGACGTCGGGATGGCTGTGCCCGAGGATCGAACTGAGCTGGCCAGAGGTGAAGTCGAGCACCGCCCGCCCGTCAGCCCCGTAGAGGTGGCTGCCCTGCGCCCGGACCGGCCGGAACGTGGAGAACGATCCCCCGTAGCGGATGAGCGTGCTCATCCGGGGATCGTCCTCCACGTTCGCCCCTCCTGGCCGGGGGTTGGGTCGGTGTCAGGCGTCAGGCCCGCAGGGCCTGCGCAAGGGAGCGGAAGTCCTCGACGAGCGTGGACATGTCCTCGTCGGTGGTGACGAGCGAGACGAGCCACTGCTCGTCGAGACCGGGGGGCGTGAGGATGCCGCGGTTGACGCCCCACAGCCACGAGAGCTCGGCCAGCCGGAAGTCGGTGGCCTTGTAGTCGCGGTAGTTGCGCACCGGGGTCGTCGACCACGTGACGCAACCCTTGACCCCAAGGCCCACCGTGTGGGCCGGCAGCTCGTACTCGTCGATGATCGCGTCGATGGCCTGAAGAGCACGGATGTTCACCGCCTCGGCCTCGGCCAGCGCCTCCGGGGTGCAGATCTCGTCGACGGCCTTGGCAGCCGCCATCACGAGCGGGTGCGCCATCCGGCCGTCGACCACGACCTCCATGACCTCACGCCGCCCGCCGAAGGCAGCCAGCGGCAGACCGCCGCCGATGGACTTGGCCAGGGTGATGAGGTCGGGCTTCACCCCCAGACGCTGCGCCGCCCCCGCAGCGCCGGCGGTGAGTCCGGTCTTGACCTCGTCGAAGATGAGGACGACACCGTGCTCGTCACACAGCTCACGGACTGCCGCGAGGTAGCCCGCGTCCGGGACGACGATCGACAGGTTCTCGATGACCGGCTCGACGACGAAGGCGGCGATCTCGCTGCCGTGCTCCTCAAGGACCCGCGTCAGCTGGCCGAGGTCGTTGTAGGCGACGACGTGGACGGTGCCGGCCTCGACGTCGAAGGGCACCTGCGGGGTCGGGGCGTCCGCCGGCCCGATCTCGTCCAGGCCCGGCTTCACCGAGATCTGGAGACCGTCGTAACCACCGTGGTAGCCACCCTCGATCTTCACGATCGCCTTGCGCCCGGTGTAGGCCCGCGCGCAGCGGATGGCGTACATGAGCGACTCGGTGCCGGAGTTGGTGAACCGGATCATGTCGAGCTGGAAGCGCTGGCAGAAGCGCTCGCTCATCTCCGTCGCCTGTGGCGAGGGGGTCACGAACAGCGTGCCCGTCTCGGTGAGTGCCTCGGTGACCGCGGCGACCACCGTCGGGTTGAGGTGACCGACGAGCATGGCCCCGAACCCCATCGACAGGTCGAGCATGCGGTTGCCGTCGACATCGGTCAGCCACGCGCCCCGCGCGGAGGCGACGCTGATCGGGTACGGGTCCCAGTGCTGGAACGAGCTCGTCACACCGAGCGGCAGGGACTGGCTGGCCCGCTTGTTGTGCTCCCCGGAGCCTGCCGACCACGTCTCGAACCGCTCCCACTCCTGCGCGAGCAACCGCTCGACGACGGAAGGATCCACCGGTCGGGTCCGCGCCGGGAGGCGACGGTAGGTCGCCGGGTCGTGCTCGGGCAGCGTCGGCGCGGCTGCGTCCAGCGAGTTCTCGGTCATTGTGTGACTCTCCTCCCCCACCCTCGGGGCGGGATCGTGGTGCGGTGTCGGGCCAGCCTAGCGCCGGATCGCGCCGATTACCTACTGATCCCATGGCGTTGCGCTAGATCGGCCTACGGATTCAGCCGTCAGGGATGGCGATGACCGGTGGTAACGGCAGCAAATCACCCGATTCAGACGTCGAACCCGCTGGCGCCGACTGCCACGCTGGGGTTCGGCACCGACACCACCTACGCTTGCGGACACCATGCAGTGTGACCACTTCGACTCCGGACGCTGCCGCTCGTGCACGCTGATGGGCGTTCCCTACGCCCAGCAGCTGGCCGACAAGGAGCGGCGCGTGGCCGACGTGCTCGCGCCCGTCGCCCCCGACCTGCTCTGGGTCGACCCGGCCCGCAGCCCCGCCTCGCACTACCGGAACAAGGCCAAGCTGGTCGTGGGCGGCACCGCCGGGCACCCGACCCTCGGCATCCTCGACCACCGGGGCCGCGGCATCGACCTGCGCGACTGCGGCCTCTACGAACCCGGCCTCGCGGCGACCTTCGGCCCGCTGCACGATCTCGTGGCCCGTCTCGGGCTCGAGCCCTACGACGTGCCCGCCCGCCGCGGCGAGCTGAAGTACCTCCTGGTCACCCACTCCCCCGGCGGCGAACAGCTGGTGCGCTTCGTCCTTCGCTCGCAGCGCCACCTCGCCGCCATCCGCGCAGCCCTCCCTACCCTGCTCCACGCACTGCCGTCGGTGCGGGTGGTGACGGCCAACCTGCATCCGGAGCACAAGGCCGTCCTCGAGGGCGACACCGAGATCGCCCTGACCCCGCAGACCAGCTTGCCGATGACCGTCGGCGACGTCACCCTCCAGCTCGGCCCGCGCTCGTTCTTCCAGACCAACACCACCGTCGCTGCCGCGCTCTATCGGCAGGCCCGCGACTGGGTCGATGCGGCCGCGCCCACCGTCGTGTGGGACCTGTACTGCGGGGTCGGCGGGTTCGCCCTCCACGCGGCCGCACCCGGGCGAACCGTGGTCGGCGTGGAGACGTCCTCGGATGCCGTGGCCGCCGCGCGTCGCGCTCTCGCCGAGGCGCCGGATGCCGGGCACGTCGAGTTCGTCGTCGGTGACGCGACGACGACCACCGTGCAGCCGGCGCCGGACCTCGTGGTGGTCAACCCACCTCGGCGCGGGATCGGCCCCGACCTGGCCGCCTGGAGCGACGCCTCACCGGCACGCCACGTCGTCTACTCCAGCTGCAACGTGGCGACCCTCGCCCGTGACCTGGCCGCGATGCCGTCCCTGCGAGCGGTCACCGGGCGCGTGTTCGACATGTTCCCGCAGACGCCGCACACCGAGGTGATGGTGCTGCTGGAACGAACCGCCACGCCGTCCTGACCCGGGACGGCGCTGTTGCTGCGGCTTGACCAACGCCTGACCACACCCTGACCAGATCTTGGCTTCAACGACCCGCACGCGGGGTTCTCCCAACCGACCCGCGACATGCTCGCGGCCGCGCAAACCCGCACCGGGACAGCGGCCCGGCCGTCGTCACAGCCCGGACAGGCACTAGGCCGGCCGCGCAGCCATCGACGCTGACAAGCGCGGACTGGGACTGGACTCACCGTCCCGAGCGCAGGCGCGGTTCCTCGGCCTGAGCCACGCTAGGAGCGTGGGTCAGTAACATGCCAGCGGGTCCGTCACGGGGACCATGGTGTGCCGTGGAGCGATCGGACCGGGATCTGCCGGCTTTGGCTGGTTCGGGCAGTTGAGCGGGTGATCCCCGCCGGTGAACCCCTGAGTGGCCTTTGAGGAGTGAGTCAGGTCCGCTGACAGGCGGATTCGTGACCCGGGGGGCCGGGTCAGGCGGTCCGGAGCCCGTTGAGGCCAGCGACG